>NZ_JBITGS010000023.1:0-181742 GCF_044457265.1 Streptomyces sp. NPDC050564
CGCGCGGCGGCGGGGGTGGTGTTTGTGTTGTTTCTTCTGTTCTTCCGTCTGTGTTTTTTTGTTGTGGTCGTGGGGGGCCCCCCGCCCCCCGGGGGGGGCCGGGGGGGGGGGGGGCGCCCCCCCCCCCCCCCCCCCCCCCCGCCCCCTATCCATTCCCCCGCTCCCCCCTACTTGTCGGCGGTCAGCTTCCCCGCGCTTCCCCAACTGTCCGCCGGCACCTCGTGGATCCACACCTGCACGGTGTCGGCCGGGATCTTGTACGCGTCGACGAAGGCGTCGGTGACCCGCTTGACGAGATCCCGCTTGAGCTCGACGTCGCGCGGACCCTGCTGAACGGTGACGATGGGCATGGCTGAACTCCCTTGTGTACGGCGGCCCTTGCCGCTCGGTGAGTACGGGAACAGTCCATCGCGCGGGGCGTCACCGACCAAGAAGCAGCCCAAGACGGCAGCGATCAGTTCTCGTGATCACCACAGGCCGCGAGCAGACCGTCCAGATACGGCGTCGGCTCCGAGCCGTGCACGGCAAGCCCTGTTCCGAGCGCCAGCCCCGGCGCCCGGAACGGCACATAGGCGACCCGGGGCGTGTGCAGAACGCGCGCGTGGGACGCGTAGACCACGGTCCACAGCGGCCGGGCACCGATGGTCGCGAGGGTGTCCTGCAAGGAGCCGCTCGTCGGCCCGGGCAGCGGTTCGAACCCGGCGTCGTGACAGGCCCCGACGACCAGGTCGACCAGCGCGGGATTGATACGGCGGGCAGTGATGCTCAGCGGAAGCCCGGCCAGCTCGTCCAGGGCCACCTCGTCCCGCGCCGCCAGGGGGTGCCCGGCGGGGAGCGCGGCCACCAGGGGGTCGGGCCACAGCGGCAGCACCCGCACGCCCGGTGGGTGCTCCCGTGGTGCGGCGCCCCGTACGAACGCCGCGTCGAGCCGCCCGTCCGCGACCCGGGCGAGCCGCTCCTCCGCCGGTAGCGCGACCAGCTCGACCTGGACGCCCGGCTCCCGCTCGGCGAAGGCCGCGAGCACCCGGTCGAGATGCTCGCCGAGGCCGGTACTGGTACCGAGCCGCAGCGCCGCGACGGGGGCGACGGCCGCCCGGGCCCGGTCCGCCGCCACCAGCACCGCCCGCGCCTCGGGCAGCAGTCGTTCCCCCGCGCCGGTGAGCCGCACATGCCGAGGTGAACGGTCGAAGAGCTCCGCGCCCAACTCCCGCTCCAGCCGCCGGATCTGCTGGCTGACGGCCGACTGCACGATGTGCAGCCGTGCGGCCGCCCGGCCGAAGTGCAGCTCCTCGGCGACCGTCACGAAGTAGCTGAGCTGCCGCAATTCCATGGCATGGACTGTAGAGCGCCTTGCGGACCTGCTGTTTCAATGGGCCCTTGTGGGAGGTGATGGACATGGTGTCCACCGACCGTTTCCTCGCCTTCGCGGCGATGTCGTTGCTCGTGATCGTGATCCCGGGCCCGAGCGTGCTGTTCGTCATCGGGCGGGCGCTCGCGCATGGCCGCCGCACCGCCGTGGCGACCGCGCTCGGCAATGTCGTGGGCTCGTACCTGCTGGTCGTTGCGGTCGCCTTCGGGATCGGTTCGCTGGTCGAGCGGTCGGTGACGGTCTACCTGGCGGTGAAGCTGGCCGGTGCGGCGTATCTCGTCTTCCTCGGTGTGCAGGCCTTCCGGCACCGCAAGGAGATGAAGGCCGCCTCGATCCGGGCGGACTCCGCGGCGCCGGCCCGCGGCGATCTCCGTACCGTCCTGGACGGCGCCCTCGTCGGCGTCACCAATCCCAAGGGCGTCGTCTTCTTCGCCGCGGTGCTCCCCCAGTTCGTCGACCACTCCGCCGGTCGACTCCCGCTCCAGATGCTGCTGTTGGGCCTGGTCCCGATCTCCATCGGCCTGGTCACGGACACCCTGTGGGGTCTGACCGCGTCCGCGGCCCGCGCCTGGTTCGCGCGCTCCGACCGACGTCTGTCGCTGATCGGCGGCGCCGGCGGCTTCACGATGATCGGGCTGGGGCTGACGGTGGCGGTGACAGGGCGGGCGGAATGAGGTCTACCTGGAGAGGGCGCCGAAGCGGATGTCGTACGACGACGAGCCCGCCATCACCGTGAGCATCCGTTCGGCCTCCTGAACGACCTCGTCGCGCTGGGCCTTGGCGAGCTTGCCGAACGGCCCGATGGTGAGGACCTCGCCCTCCTGCCGCCATATGCCCGCGAGGAAGCCGTCCACGAGCAGCGTGCAGTACGCGTGGTTGCCCTGCCAGGTGTGCCCCTTGAGGTCGGCCGGAACCACCCGGGAGCGGTCGGCATGGGACAGCAGCAGGTTGTCGAACTCGGGCAGGAAGCGTGGCGGGGCCGGGGTGTCCGCGTCCGGACGGGGCGCGTCTGGGAGGTCGAAGAGCTCGACACCGTTCTCGTCACGGAATGTGATCAGCCGGGGCCGAAGGCGCTCGAAGACCTCACGCAGCCGGGTCAGCCCCGCCCAGGTCTGCATGTCCTTGACGGAGGCGGGCCCGAAGGCGGCGAGGTAACGCAGGACGGTCGCGTCGGGCGCGGGAGCCGGCTCGGCGGGGCGGCCCAGCCAGTGCTCGGCAGTGGTGAGCGCGACCTGGCCGCTGCGCCCCCACAGGCCGCGCGGGGTGACCTGGACGAGCGGCAGCTTGCAGCGGGCCGCGACGGAGAGGGCGAACGGGTCGGCGTCGGGCCACTCGGCGAGCAGCGCCTCGCGCAGCTGCTTCATGGTGCGCGGCTCGGCCTCCACCAGCTCACGGCTGAGCGCGGCGAGCCGGTCCAGGTCGACGCCGGTCAGCCCGTTGCGGAAATTGCCCAGCTCCCGGTCGCGGGCGGCCTGTACGAGCGGGCGCAGGATGAGGGCGTCGTCGGCGGTGTGCGTGTGGATGGTGGAGCGCATGGTGACGATGCGGACGACCTCCCGGTCGGCCATGAGCTGCGACAACGCCTGAGGCGTGAAGCCGTCGAGGCGGGCGGCGAGGGCGTAGTACGGCGGCTTCACGTTCTGCGCCTGCAGACCGAGGAGATGCTCGACGGCGGCCTTCGCGGACAGCGGCGAGCGGCGCAGCAGGAGCTGTCGGGCGAGGGTCGCGCGGTTGAGGGCACTGGTGCCGAGTACGGGGCCGGCGGTCGTGGTCCTCGCGGTCGTCCTGGCGGTCGCGGGCGTCCTGGTCGTCTTTGTCATGCTCCGCACGCTAGCGCCGCTTGCGGACACGTTCTGTCCGCGACTCTCACCGGATCCCGAGGTGACTGGGCACGCTCAGGTCGTTTGCCCCGTATATCCTGCTCCGTGATCAGACAGACGTACGTTCGACATGGGAGGCAGCTGCGATGTCCGAGCGACGCGCCCGCTCAGCCTCGAAGAACACGGGAAACGCGAAGAACACGGGAAACGCGAAGGACGTCAGGAAGCCCGTCTGGCGGCGCGCCCTGAATCCTCCGGCCGCGCCGCCCGCGCAGCCCCCCTCGCCCCGCCCCGACGCACAGGCACCGGAATCCACCGACGTCGCCAGCGTCGTACAGGCGGCCCTGTACCGCGACGGGGTACGCGTCGCGACGCCTTCCTCCCTCTCCGAGACCTTCCGTGAACTGCGCGAGCAGCCGGCCGGTATGGCATGGATCGGTCTGGCCCGTCCGACGGAGGCCGAACTCCTTTCCCTGGCCGCCGAGTTCGACCTGCACCCGCTCGCCGTCGAGGACGCGATGGAGGCGCACCAGCGCCCGAAGCTGGAGCGCTACGGCGACACGCTCTTCGTCGTCCTGAGCGCCGCCCGCTATCTGGACGCGGCCGAGGAGGTCGACTTCGGCGAGCTGCACGTGTTCGTGGGGCCCGACTTCGTGATCACGGTCCGCCACGGGGCGGCACCGGATCTCTCGGCGGTGCGCCGTCGCATGGAGGACACCCCGGAGCTGCTGAAGCTCGGTCCGGAGGCCGTTCTCTACGCGATCCTCGACTCCGTCGTCGACGGCTACGTCCCCGTCGTCTCCGGCGTCCAGAACGACATCGACGAGATCGAGACCGAGGTCTTCCGCGGCGATCCCAAGGTCTCCCGCCGCATCTACGAACTCTCCCGGGAGATGGTCGAGTTCCAGCGGGCCACCCGCCCCCTGGTCGGCATGCTGCACGGCCTGATGGCCGGTTTCGCCAAGTACGGCACCGACGAGGAACTCCAGCGCTATCTCCGCGACGTCGCCGACCACGTCACCCACACCAGCGAACGCGTGGACGGCTTCCGCCAGGCCCTCACCGACATCCTCACCGTCAACGCGACCCTGGTGACCCAGCAACAGAACGCCGAGATGCGCGCGTTGGCGGAGGCGGGCTTCGAACAGAACGAGGAGATCAAGAAGATTTCGAGCTGGGCGGCAATCCTCTTTGCTCCCACACTCGTGGGAACTATTTATGGCATGAACTTTGAGAACATGCCGGAGCTGGGCTGGAGCTTCGGATACCCCTTCGCGATCGGCTTGATGGGGGTAGTTTGTGCCAGTTTGTACGTGATTTTTAAGCGGCGGGACTGGCTCTGAAGGCAAGCGATCGCACTTCCGGTCACTCACCCTGCTCGCTTTCGCATCTTCCGAAAACGGAGCCATGACGCGCTCTGGGGAGTCCCTGGGGAGAAGTGATGCGAGTAATCTCGTCTACCGACCCTCGCCAAGGCTCTGACCAGGCATTTCTCCCTTCAGTGACCGCTGGGGAGAATCCGGGGAGAAATGACTGGCGTTCCCGGGCGCGAACCCGGGGGCAGCCCCTCTCTGCTCCACCTGTTCACCCAGTCCGACTTGGGCGTGGTCACCGCCGCCGCCGTCCGCCTGCTGCCCGTCCCGAGACCCAGCGGATGATTCGCCCCCAGCTTCACCTGGGACCGGCTCCCCGACACCGTCGAGGTGCTGCGGCGCTTTGCGGCGTAGGGCCCGGTCGACGGGGTGATCAAGGTGTAGGACTTGGTGCCCGCGGCCTTCCACGGCGGACTCGCCGGCGAGTTCCTGGCTCACGTGCGCGTGAGCGGCGCCGCCGCGACCAGGCGCCTACGCACAGGGGCCGTGGTCGATCCGGCCTTCGCGGTGCTCTGACTGGCGGATAGAAGCACACGGCAGCGCATATCGAAGCGTCGCCCCAGCCGCACCGTTGCCCCGGCTGAGTCCTGTCGCGTCTCCGATGCGGTGATGCGAGGCACCGGCCGCCCCACACCTGCGGACGGTGGCGGCAGCGGGCGGGCGCCCCCGACTGGCCCGATCACCCAAGGTGGCCTGGATATACGGCACTTCCACGACCCCTCGACTCGTCGGTCCCTCACTGTGGAAGCCGACCGGTCGCTCGTCGGGACACGCCGCCCAACCGGGGCTGAATCCCGTCGGTACCCGGGCAAACATTGCGCGGGCGCGATCATCGCATCGAGTTAATGTCGCGCACTTTCCTTGGTCCACGGGGCGAAGCGGCCATTAGTGTTCACCTGGATCTGGACTGATTTCCCTTCATATACCCCGTTTCCCCCTGTTGTCCGATGACACCCGCATACGTGCCATCACCGCCCTGAACAAGGAGAGCTCGCCCGATGACTGTTGACTCGAGCCCGGAGACGCGACTGGAGCCGCCCCGGCAATCCAGCCTCGGCACGGCGGCCGCCCGCAACCTCGCCACCACCACCAAGTCCGCCCCGCAGATGCAGGAGATCACCTCTCGCTGGCTGCTGCGGATGCTCCCCTGGGTGGAGACCAAGGGCGGGGTCTACCGGGTGAACCGTCGTCTGACCTACACCGTCGGCGACGGGCGCGTGGAGTTCGTCCAGGACGGCGCCGACGTCCGGGTGATCCCCCGTGAGCTCGGTGAACTGGCCCTGCTGCGCGGCTTCGACGACGTGGAGGTACTTACGGCCCTCGCCGATCGGTGCGTCCAACGCGACTTCCGGGCCGGCGAGACGCTGGTGGAACGCGGTGCGCCCGCGGATCGGCTCCACCTGATCGCCCACGGCCGCATCAGCCGGGCCTCCGTCGGCGAGTACGGCGACGAGGTCGCGCTGGACGTACTTGCCGATGGCGACCGGTTCGGGGACAACGCCCTGCTGGACGGGAACGCCCCTTGGGAGCACACCGCCACCGCCGAGACCTCGGGCACCCTGCTCACCCTGTCTCGCGCCGACTTCGAGGCCGTGCTGTCCACGGCGCCGGGCCTGCGGGACCACATCGAACGGTTCACGTCGCTTCCCCGCCAACGGCAGAACCACCGCGGCGAGGCGGAGATCGCGATGTCGGCCGGCCACACCGGCGAGCATGAGCTGCCCGGCGCGTTCGTCGACTACGAACTGAATCCGCGCGAGTACGAACTCTCGGTCGCGCAGACCATTCTGCGGATCCATACAAGGGTCGCGGACCTCTACAACGTGCCGATGAACCAGACCAAGGAGCAACTCAGGCTCACCATCGAGGCGTTGCGCGAGCGCCAGGAGCACGAGCTGGTCAACAACAGGGAGTTCGGCCTGCTCCACAACGCCGACTTCAAGCAGCGCTTCCAGACGCATTCCGGCCCGCCGACCCCGGACGACATGGACGAGCTGCTCTGCCGCCGTCGCGGGTCCAAGTTCTTCCTCGCGCACCCGAAGACCATCGCGGCGATCGGGCGTGGGTTCAACGCCCGCGGGCTCTATCCGGACCACGTCGACCTGGGTGGTCAGCAGGTCCCGGCCTGGCGCGGGGTTCCGATCCTTCCCTGCAACAAGATCCCCATCACGAAGGAGAAGACCAGCTCGATCCTCTGCATGCGTACCGGCGAGGACAACCAGGGTGTCATCGGTCTTCATCAGACAGGCCTGCCGGACGAGTACGAACCGGGCCTGTCGGTTCGCTTCATGGGCGTCAACGAGCAGGCCATCACCTCTTACCTCGTCAGCACCTATTACTCCGCCGCCATCCTCGTGCCGGACGCGGTCGGCGTGCTGGAGAACGTACAGATCGCCCGATGGCCCAGGTAGCGGGCTCGGCCTGCGCGGCATGGTGCGACACCCCGGACCATCCGGGTCGGTCGCGCACACCTGAAAGGCCCCGGGACGGCCGCCCACCCCACGAAGGAGCCATCGATGCCCGCGCCTGACCCGACACCTCCGCAGTCGAGCCTGCCGGCGGCCGCTGCCCACTTCGGGGCGCACGTCCTCGCTGGAGCCGCGGCCCGTGCCTGCGATATCAAAGCCGTCACCGGCGGCCCACCCGGTGCGCCGTCCGTGCCCGCACAGCCTGCGGTTTCCGTGCCCGCACAGCGGTCCCCCGATGCCCCGACAGGCGTGCTGCCCACACCGATCCCCGACCTGGAGCGGATCCTGCGCGGCCCCAGCGGCCTGGGCACGGCGGGCCTGCGCCTGTTCCCGCGGGAGGAGCCGCCGACGCCTTCGGAACCGTCGGCAGCCACGGCGGAAGGCAGAACGATCCCGGGCCTCTACTACCACCAGGTGGCAGAGCCCGACCCGGTGCGGGTCGAAGAGGTCAGCCGGAGGATCAAGTCCTGGGCGCTGGACGAGGTCTCCCTGTATCCCGAGGACTGGGAGGAGCAGTTCGACGGCTTCTCCGTGGGCCGCTACATGGTCGGCTGCCATCCGGACGCACCCACCGTCGACCACCTGATGATCGCCACCCGTCTGATGGTGGCCGAGAACGCGGTGGACGACTGCTACTGCGAGGACCACGGGGGCTCGCCCGACGGCCTCGGCGAACGCCTTCTGCTGGCGCACACCGCACTCGACCCCGTGTACACGACAGACGAGTACCAGGCGCCATGGGCGAAGTCGCTCCATGCGGACGCGCCTCGGCGCGCCTACCGCTCCGCCATGGGCTACTTCAACCAAGCAGCCAGCCCCTCCCAGACCGATCGATTCCGGCACGACATGGCCCGGCTTCACCTGGGGTACCTCGCCGAAGCCGCCTGGGCCCAGATGGACCACGTACCCGAGGTGTGGGAGTACCTGGCGATGCGCCAGTTCAACAACTTCCGCCCCTGTCCGACCATCACCGACACCGTCGGCGGCTACGAGCTGCCGTCGGACCTGCATGCCCAGACCGCCATGCAGAAGGTCATCGCGCTCGCGGGGAACGCGACGACCATCGTGAACGACCTGTACTCGTACACCAAGGAGCTCGACGCTCCCGGGCGGCACCTGAACCTGCCCGTCGTGATCGCCGAACGTGAGGGCCTCTCCGACCGGGACGCCTATCTGAAGTCGGTCGAGGTCCACAACGACCTCATGCACGACTTCGAGAGCAACGCGGCGGCCCTGGCCGTCGATTGCCCCGTCCCGACCGTGCAGCGCTTCCTGCGAGGCGTGGCCGCCTGGGTCGACGGAAACCACCACTGGCACCAGACCAACACCTATCGCTACGGCCTGCCCGACTTCTGGTAGGAAGAATGGACTCATCTGTGACCAGCACGACCAGCACCGAACTCACCGCCACCGGCCACCCTCTGCGCATCCCCGGCCCGTCGACCCCCTACCAGGGAGACATCGCCCGCTACTGGGACGCGGAGGCCAGGCCCGTGAACCTGCGTCTCGGCGATGTCGACGGTCTCTACCACCACCACTACGGCATCGGTGAAGTCGACCACTCCGCACTCGGCGACGCCGAGGACAGCGAGTGCGAGAAGAAGCTGATCGCCGAGCTCCACCGACTGGAGTCGGCGCAGGCCGATTTCCTCCTGGGGCACCTCGGCGACATCGGGCGTGACGACACCCTGGTGGACGCCGGCTGCGGGCGCGGCGGGTCGATGGTGATGGCGCACCAACGCTTCGGATGCAAGGTCGAAGGTGTAACGCTCTCGGCCAAACAGGCCGACTTCGCCAACCGGCGGGCCCACGAACTCCGCATCCAGGACCACGTACACGCCCGCGTCTGCAACATGCTCTCCACGCCCTTCGAGACCGGGCAGGCCGCGGCCTCGTGGAACAACGAGTCGAGCATGTACGTCGACCTGCAGGACCTCTTCGCGGAACACTCCCGCATCCTCGAGGTCGGCGGTCGCTACGTGACCATCACCGGCTGCTGGAACCCGCGGTACGGCCAGCCTTCGAAGTGGGTCTCCCAGATCAACGCGCACTTCGAGTGCAACATCCACTCGCGCCGGGAGTACCTGCGTGCCATGGCCGACAATCGCCTCGTGCCACAGGCCGTCGTCGACCTCACCCCCGCCACTCTGCCCTACTGGGAGCTGCGGGCAACGTCTTCGCTGGTCACGGGAATTGAGGACGCGTTCATCAACTCGTACAAGGATGGGTCCTTCCAGTACCTCCTCATCGCCGCCGACCGAGTCTGACCCTCTGCTGCCGGGGAGGGCCCGTCCCTGACGGAACGGGCCCTCCCCGGTCAGTAACCACATAGATCGTGCACCACCAGCAGACGAGGAACGTTCTTTGTTCGTACAGTCCGAAGCAAACAGGGTGTGGCGGGCAGTGGGCCACATGCGCCAGGCGAGGTCGGCCAGGGTGTCGCCGATCCGCTCGGCGAGCACGCCGTCGTCAGGGGCCAAGTGGCGCGGGGTGACCCAGTACACCGGCTCCGGCGAATCGGGACGGGAAGGATCGCTGGGATGGTGCGAGTACCGAGGCGCCTCTGTGCGCTCGGGATCGGTTACTGACCGTCGTTGACCTGGGGTTTCGGGAGGTCGTCCACCGCCTGGGACGGCGCCTCTTCTCCCGGCTCAAGGAAGGGCGGACAGCCTTCGAATCAGGCCATCCCTGAGTGCTGCGGCCGGTCCGCTCTTCGTCGCTCCGTCCCGGCGGCGTAAGGCCAACTTCCGTACGCCTGGCACGTTTCGGCAAGTTCCTCGCTTCACGGCACAGCCGCGGGCAAGCTCTGACACAGCAGGGCCGGCCGGACGCGGACAGCACGGCGCTGAACTCCTTCCGGTGCCTGGGCCGGCGCCGGACCGTGTTGCCTGCGCCCGGTACGCGGCCCGGGCCGGTCGTCTTCCTCGCCGAGTGGCATCCGGCCCTCGTCGACGTGCGCGTACTGTCGTAGTACGTGACCTGCGCGGACTTCAAGGCCGAACGAGGGCCAGGTCACATCCTCGGAGAGGGCAAGGTCACAGCCCTGCCCTCTGCTGCTCCTTTGCGCCTCTGGCCTAGCATCTGAGCATGACGGTCCTGCCTGACGACGGGCTTGAACTGGCCGGCGAGTTCCCTGATGTGACCCACGAGCAGTGGCAGCGCCTTGTTGCGGGCGTGCTGCGCAAGTCGGGCAAGGACGTCGAGGGTGCTCAGGCCGAGGAAGCCCTGTCCACCGCGCTGGAGGACGGGCTGCGCACCCGCCCCCTGTACACCGCGCACGACAGCGCGCCCGAGCCGGGCTTCCCGGGGCTCGCGCCCTTCGTGCGCGGCAGCCGAGCCGAGGGGAACACTGTCGGCGGCTGGGACGTGCGCCAACGGCACACGACGGCCGATGGCGCCGGGGTGCTCGCGGACCTGGAGAACGGGGTCACCTCCCTGTGGCTCGTCGTCGGCGAGGCGGGCATTCCTGTGTCGTCGCTCGGCCAGGCCCTCGACGGCGTCCATCTCGACCTGGCCCCCGTCGTCCTCGACGCCGGGCATGAAGTGGAGCCTTCGGCTCGCGAGCTGCTGCGGCTGTACGAGGAGCGGGGCGTCGCCCAGGACGCGGCGCGCGGCAACCTGGGCGCGGATCCGCTCGGTCACGAGGCCCGTACCGGACAGGCCCTCGACTTCGCGTCGGCGGCCGGCCTCGCGCGGCTGTGCGCCGAGGAGTACCCCGGACTGCGGGCGCTGACGGTGGACGCGCTGTCGTACCACGAGGCCGGCGGCTCGGCCGCCCAGGAACTGGGCTGCTCGCTGGCGACCGGGGTCGCGTATCTGCGGGAGCTGACCGAGGCCGGGCTGAGCGTCGGACAGGCGTGTGCGCAGCTGGAGTTCCGGTATGCGGCGACCGCCGACCAGTTCTTGACGATCGCCAAGCTGCGGGCCGCGCGCCGGCTGTGGGCCCGGGTGGCCGAGGTCTGCGGAGCGCCGGGCGCGGGGGCACAGCTCCAGCACGTCGTGACCTCGCCGGTGATGATGTCGCGGCGCGACCCGTGGGTGAACATGCTGCGCACGACCATCGCCGCACTGGCCGCCGGGGCGGGCGGAGCCGACTCGGTCACCGTGCTGCCCTTCGACCACACGCTCGGGCTGCCGGACGCGTTCGCGCGGCGCATCGCCCGCAACACCTCGACGATCCTCATCGAGGAGTCGCACCTGTCCCGGGTGATCGACCCGGCGGGCGGTGCCTGGTACGTGGAACGGCTGACGGACGAACTCGCCCACTCGGGCTGGGAGTTCTTCCAGCGGATCGAGCGGCTCGGCGGGCAGGCGGCCGCTCTGCGCTCGGGACAGCTCGGGGAGGACCTGGCCGGCACCTGGCAGGCACGCAGCAGCAAGCTCGCCAAGCGGCGCGAACCCGTCACCGGCGTCAGCGAGTTCCCGCACCTGGCGGAGAAGCCGGTGGTCCGCGAGAGCGCGCCCGAGCCGCCGTCCGGCGGGCTGCCGCGTGTGCGGCGCGACGAGGCGTTCGAGGCGCTGCGCGCCCGCTCCGACGCCCACCTCGCGGCGACCGGCTCCCGGCCGCGCGTCCTGCTTGCCACGATCGGTCCGGCCGCCGCCCACACCGCGCGGGCGACCTTCGCCTCGAACCTCTTCCAGGCGGGCGGCATCGAGCCGGTCACCGCGGGCACGTTCGAGGAGAGCGGTGCCACGGAGGTCTGCCTGTGCTCCAGCGACGCGCTGTACGAGGAGCAGGCGGAGACCGTGGCCGCCGATCTGAGGTCGGCGGGTGCCTCGCATGTGTTCCTCGCGGGTCGTCCCGGTCAGTACGCCGGTGTCGACTCGTACGTCTTCGCGGGCTGCGACGCCGTGGCCGTGTTGTCCGCCGCCCTTGACCGCATGGGAGTGTCCTGATGAAAATCCCCGACTTCTCCGGGATCGAGCTGGGGACCCCGAGCGTCGGCGGCGGCGCCGACGAGTGGCGGACGGCCGTGAAGAAGGCGGCGGGCGGGGACGACCTGCTCTGGGAGACCCCGGAGGGCATCCCGGTCAAGCCGCTCTACACCGGGCAGGACCTGGAGGGCCTGGACTTCCTGGGCACCTACCCGGGCGTCGCCCCGTATCTGCGCGGTCCCTACCCGACGATGTACGTCAACCAGCCCTGGACGATCCGCCAGTACGCGGGCTTCTCGACCGCCGAGGAGTCCAACGCGTTCTACCGACGCAATCTCGCGGCCGGCCAGAAGGGCCTGTCGGTCGCCTTCGACCTGCCCACCCACCGTGGCTACGACAGCGACCACCCGCGCGTGACCGGTGACGTCGGCATGGCGGGCGTGGCGATCGACTCGATTCTGGACATGCGGCAGCTGTTCGACGGCATCCCGCTGGACAGGATGACCGTGTCGATGACGATGAACGGCGCCGTGCTGCCGGTGCTCGCGCTCTACATCGTCGCCGCCGAGGAACAGGGCGTACCGCCCGAGAAGTTGGCCGGGACCATCCAGAACGACATCCTCAAGGAGTTCATGGTCCGCAACACCTATATCTATCCGCCGAAGCCGTCGATGCGGATCATCTCCGACATCTTCGCCTTCACCTCGCAGCGGATGCCCCGCTACAACTCCATCTCCATCTCCGGCTACCACATCCAGGAGGCGGGCGCGACCGCCGACCTGGAGCTGGCCTACACCCTCGCGGACGGGGTGGAGTACATCCGGGCGGGCCGTGAAGCCGGTCTGGACGTGGACGCGTTCGCACCCCGGCTCTCCTTCTTCTGGGCGATCGGCATGAACTTCTTCATGGAGATCGCCAAGCTGCGGGCGGCCCGGCTGCTGTGGGCGAAGCTCGTGAAGCAGTTCGACCCCAAGAACGCCAAGTCCCTCTCCCTGCGCACCCATTCGCAGACCTCCGGCTGGTCGCTGACGGCGCAGGACGTGTTCAACAACGTGACCCGTACGTGCGTGGAGGCCATGGCGGCCACCCAGGGCCACACCCAGTCGCTGCACACCAACGCGCTGGACGAGGCGCTCGCCCTGCCCACCGACTTCTCGGCGCGCATCGCCCGCAACACGCAGCTGCTGATCCAGCAGGAGTCCGGCACCACCCGGGTCATCGACCCGTGGGGCGGCAGCGCCTACGTCGAGAAGCTGACCTACGACCTCGCCCGCCGGGCCTGGCAGCACATCCAGGAGGTCGAGGCTGCGGGCGGCATGGCCAAGGCCATCGACGCGGGCATCCCCAAGCTGCGCATCGAGGAGGCCGCGGCCCGTACCCAGGCGCGCATCGACTCCGGGCGCCAGCCGGTCATCGGCGTCAACAAGTACCGCGTCGACAGCGACGAGCAGATCGAGGTCCTCAAGGTCGACAACTCCTCCGTACGCGCCCAGCAGATCGAGAAGCTGCGGCGGCTGCGCGAGGAACGGGACGAGCGGGCGTGCCAGGACTCGCTCGACGCGCTCACCCGGGCGGCCGGAGGCGACGGCAACCTGCTGGAACTGGCGGTGAACGCCGCTCGCGCCAAGGCCACCGTCGGCGAGATCTCCGACGCCCTGGAGAAGGTCTACGGCCGGCACGCGAGCCAGATCCGTACGATCTCCGGCGTGTACCGCAACGAAGCAGGCGAGTCCCCGTCCGTGGCGCGCACCCGCACCCTGGTGTCCGCTTTCGCGGAGGCCGAGGGCCGCCGCCCCCGCATCCTGGTCGCCAAGATGGGCCAGGACGGCCACGACCGCGGCCAGAAGGTCATCGCCACCGCCTTCGCGGACCTCGGCTTCGACGTGGACGTCGGCCCGCTGTTCCAGACCCCGGCCGAGGTGGCACGTCAGGCCGTCGAGGCGGATGTGCACATCGTCGGGGTCTCCTCGCTGGCCGCCGGGCATCTCACCCTCGTACCGGCGCTGCGCGAGCAGCTCGCGGAGGAGGGACGCGAGGACATCATGATCGTGGTCGGTGGGGTGATTCCGCCGCAGGACGTGCCCACGCTCCTGGACATGGGTGCGGCGGCCGTCTTCCCGCCCGGGACGGTGATCCCGGACGCCGCCCACGATCTGGTGGCACGGCTGTCGGCCGGCCTCGGGCACGACCTGTGATCGATGTCGACGTCTATGTGAAGGGCGTCCTTGACGGGAAGCGGGCCCTCATCGCCCGCGCCATCACCCTCGTCGAGTCCACCCGTCCCCAACACCGGGCGCTCGCACAGGAGTTGCTGACCGAGCTGCTTCCGCACAGCGGCCGGGCGCGGCGGATCGGTGTCAGCGGGGTGCCCGGCGTGGGCAAGTCGACGTTCATCGACGCGTTCGGCACCCTGCTGACCGAGCTCGGACACCGGGTCGCGGTGCTCGCCGTCGACCCCTCCTCCAGCCGCACAGGCGGATCGATCCTCGGTGACAAGACCCGCATGGAACGCCTGGCCGTCGACCCGGCGGCCTTCGTCCGCCCCTCTCCCACCGCGGGCACGCTGGGCGGGGTCGCCAAGGCGACCCGCGAGTCGATCGTGGTGATGGAGGCGGCCGGCTACGACGTCGTCCTCGTGGAGACCGTCGGCGTCGGCCAGTCCGAGACCGCGGTCGCGAACATGGTCGACTCCTTTCTGCTCCTCACCCTCGCCCGCACCGGCGACCAGTTGCAGGGCATCAAGAAGGGTGTCCTGGAGCTGGCGGACGTGATCGCCGTCAACAAGGCGGACGGCCCGCACGAGCGCGACGCCCGCGCGGCGGCACGGGAGTTGGCGGGCGCGCTGCGGCTGATGCACGGCAGGGACGCGGTCTGGACCCCGCCCGTGCTGAGCTGCAGTGCGCGAGAGTCGACCGGCCTGGACACCGTCTGGGAACGTCTGGAACAGCACCGTACGCTGCTGGATTCGACCGGGCGCCTTGCTGCCAAGCGCCGTGACCAGCAGGTCGACTGGACCTGGAGCATGGTCCGTGACGAACTCCTGGGGCGCCTGCACGCCGACCCGGCGGTGCGGGCCCTCGCGCCCGCCCTCGAACAGCAGGTCAGGGACGGCGGCTTGACGGCCACACTGGCCGCCGAGCGCATTCTGGGGGTGCTCGGAAGCCGCGACGCGGACCCTTCCTGAGCAGACCGCCACGCACCTGGTCACGGGGCGGGTTCCGCTGGTCACGGGGCGGGTTCCGCCGTCGGCATCCCCACCGGCACCGTCGGCCTGGTCTCCACCCAACTCGGCCTGGAGTGGGGTCCGCGACATAAGCCGCAGCGCCACCGCCATCGCCGACCTCACGGCACCCCGGTCCCCCCACCACCTACGGCCGCGGGATCTCCTCCGCGAGGGACACCCGTCGACGGGCCCACAGCAGCCCGGCTGCCGTCAGGGCCGAGGCGAGGCCCAGCAGACCGACGGCGCCGGACAGGCTCCCGACCGCCGACTCGGCGGCGATCAGCACGAGCGGGCAGACGAACTCGCCCGCGAAGAACGCCGCCGTCCACAGACCGGTGCCGCGCCCGCGGTCGGCGTACTCCAGCCGGGACAGCGCGACGGTGAGCAGGGAGGGCAACAGGACGCCGCAGCCCAGGCAGTTGAGCACCGCGCCGACGACCAGGAGTACGGGGTCGCCGGACAGGCCCATCACCACGAATCCGGCCCCGCACAGAGCGAAGACCGCGGGCAGTCGGCCCCCGGATTCGCCGCGCAGCCTGGTGAAGGTGACCGAGCCGGCCACGGTGGCAGCGCTGGCGAGGGCCGTAGCCAGGCCGATGACACCGGTCGACGTGACGCCCAAGTCGTCCAGCAGGTAGGACATTTCAACCGGTACGGCGTAGAAGACGGTGCCGCCGAACATGGTCAGCGCGCACAGCCCTGCCAGGCGTCGCACGGGGAACGGCCGTGCCTCGGCGGCGGATACGGAGTCCACAGGTGCGCCACCGGACCGGGGCTTGGGCAGCGCGGCGGCCATCGCCGGGGCCAGCAGCAGGCCGACGGCGTAGATCCAGAAGGGCGCGCGCCAGCCCGCCGAGCCGAGCGCGCCGCCGAGCACGAAGAACGCGGTGGCGGCGGCGGAGGCGCACATCGTCTGCAGGGCGAGATAGCGATCCCGTACCCGGCCCGTGTAGTAGTCGCCGATCAGCGTGGTGCAGCAGGTCATGATGGCGGCCTCGCTGATGCCGACCAGCACCCGGCTGGCCACGATCGCGCCGAGCGAGTCGAGCCAGAGCGGCGCGGTGCCGAACACCGCGTACAGCACGGTCGCGACGATCAACAGGCGTGTGCGTCCCAGGCGGTCGACTATGACGCCGGCGAACGGGGCCAGCAGGGCGAGTGCGAGCGCGGGGATGGTCAGGACGACGGGGACGAGGGTCTTGGCACCGGGGACCGAGTCGAAGTGGTCCTGCATCTTGGGCAGTACGGGGGCGATGAGGACGGCACCGAGGACGGGCAGACAACTGCCGGCCATGAGGAGCGTGGCAGGCAGGCGGCCCCCGTCGGGAACGGTGTCGGGGTCGAGCGCGGGCAGGGGAACGGATCCGGGCATACGGAGCTCCACGAGCGGTGGCAGAGGGTGCCGAGCCGTACCTGCCGTGGCCGTGCCACGCCGTGGGGACCCGCACACCCGAGGGGACTGCGCCCGGAACAGCGGGCGTCAGGAACTGACCCGACTATGAGCGAGCCCGCACCCGGCGCCTAGCCCTCACGCGATCGATCTCCCGGATCACCTTCATCCGCCCCGTGGATGACCTGCCCGTTCACCGAAGCGGCGACTCGCGCGGCCGTCTCCCGCAACCAGATGTGCGCGGCGTCGTGGGTGTGGACCGGATGCCACCACAGCGCCTCCCGGAGCGGTACGGCGTCGTAGGGGGCCTTCATGATCCGTACGGGGGCGAGGCCGCGCAGCCGCTCGGCGAGCAGTTCCTGGATGAGAGCGATGCGCCGCGTGCCGGCCACCATGAACGGCAGCACCTGGAAGCTGTCGACGGATACCTCGACCCTCGGCTCGATGCCGAGCATGCCCAGTTGGCGCACGGCCGGGGAATCGTACGTGCGCAGGTAGGTCACCCACGGCAGCCGTGCCAGGTCGTCCCGGGTGAGGTGGTCGCCCACCTCGGGGTTGTCGTCGGCCACCAGGAAGACCCACTGGTCCTGATAGAGCTCGGTGGCGGGGAAGTCGCTGATGATGCCGTGCGGCATGAGCAGGCCGTCGCTCGTGCTGAGCACTGTGCCGGTCGCCTCGATGATGCCGGTCGGGGTCTGGGTGAAGCGCAGCCGGATGCCCGGTGCCTCCCGGTGGAGGGTGCGGGCGAGTTGGGCGCCGAAGACGGCGACCGCGTAGTCGGAGGCCATGATCGTGAACTCGCGGGACTCCGTGGCGGGGTCGAAGTCGGCCTGGCTGGTGAAGAGGCGTTCCAGCAGGTCGCAGGCGGTCGAGGTGCGGTCGAGGAGGACCTGGCCGAGGGCGGTCAGCTCGTAGTGGCCGCCGATGCGGGAGAGCAGGTCGTCATCGAAGTGGCGCCGGAGCCGGGCGAGGGCGGCGCTCATCGCCGGCTGGCTGAGGCCGATCCGCCTGCCCGCGCGGGTGACGTTGCGCTCCTCCAGGAGCGCGCGCAGGGCGACGACGAGGTTGAGGTCGAGGCTGGCCAGGTTCACGGCGTGCTCCCAGGGCACAGAGGCGGGCATCAACGGGCTGGATGATCCGCATCCACAGAATCGATTTCCCGGATTACGAGGTGCGGGGCCAGATTAGTCACACCGCAATCAGGAGGACATCCCCCGTGAAACCCGCAGCCCCTTCCGCGTCCTTCTCCGGACCCTTCGCCCTCGGCACCGTCTCCGTCCCCGGCCAGGAGCCCTTCCCTGGTCTCGTGGTCCCGGAGGGCAGCGTGCTGAACCTTCGTACGGCTATCGGCGAGCCCGCTCTGACCGCGCGTGCGATCTTCGAGCGCTGGGAGGAACTGCTTCCCCGCCTGCACGCACTGGCAACCGTCACGACCGGCGACCGGCTCCCGCTCGACGGCCTGCACATCCACGCACCCGTCGAGCCCCGCCAGGTCTTCCAGTCCGGCGCCAACTACCGGCAGCACGTGATCGACCTGGAGGTCGCCCACCGCTCCCCCGACGACCCTCGCACGGTCGAAGAGGCGCGCGCGGAGATCGCCGAGATCATGGACCGGCGGGCGGCCGAGGACCTGCCCTACGTCTTCATCGGTCTGCCGAGCGCGATCGCGGGCCCGTACGACGACGTCGTACTCCCCGACTGGGCCGAAAAGCCCGATTGGGAACTGGAGTTGGCGGCTGTCATCGCGGCACCCGCCTACCGGGTCTCTGTGGCGGAAGCGCTGAACTACGTGGCCGGCTACACGATCGCCAACGACCTCACCGACCGCGCCACCGTCTTCCGCCGGGACATGCCGGCCATCGGCACCGACTGGCTGCGCAGCAAGAACGCACCCGGCTTCACCCCGCTCGGCCCGTGGATCGTTCCGGCGGAGTCGATCGCGGACCCGGGCGACCTGCGGGTCACGCTGAAGCTGAACGGCGAGACCATGCAGGACGAGTCCACCAAGGACATGATCTTCAGCGTCGCGCGAATGGTGTCGTACGCCTCACAGACCGCGCAACTCCTGCCCGGCGACCTGGTGTTGACGGGCTCCCCGGCCGGCAACGGCATGCACTGGGGGCGGCTGCTGCGCGACGGTGACGTGATGGACGGCTCGATCACGGGACTGGGCGCACAGCGCACGCGATGTGTCGGGGAGGACGCGTGAACCGCGAGGACCCCGAGGCCGCGATCGCCGATGCCGCCAAGTCCTTTTCCAACTGGGGGCGTTGGGGAGCCGACGACGTGCTCGGCACACTCAACTTCCTCGACGAGGGCAAGCGCCGCGAGGGCGCGGCCCTCGTCCGGCGGGGCGTGAGCTTCTCGCTCTCCCAGCGGTTCGACATGAACGGACCGCAGAAGGGCTGGCGGCGCCGCACCAACCCCGTGCACACCATGCTCGACACCGGCACCGACGCGGCCCTCGGAAACCAGGGCTTCCCGCACGGCATCGGCGGCGCCGACGACGTGATCAGCATGCCGCTGCAGTGCTCCACCCAGTGGGACGGGCTCGGGCACATCTTCGACCACGGCAAGGCCTGGAACGGACGTGACGCCGCGAGGACCGTCACCTCCGACGGCGACCTGGTCACGGGCATCGAACACATGGCGTCGTACGTCGCCGGGCGGGGCGTACTCCTCGACGTAGGCCAAGTCATCGGCGATGAAGGTGAGTTGCCCGACGGATTCGCCGTCAGCGAGGAGCACCTGACCACGACCGCCGAAGCCCACGGGGTGGCCGTGGGCCGGGGCGACATCGTCGTCGTACGCACCGGGCGGCTGGCCCGGGCCCGTCGCGAGGGCTGGGGCGACTACGCGGGCGGCGACTCGCCCGGACTGTCCTTCACCACGGCCGGCTGGCTGCACCGCACCGAGATCGCCGCGATCGCCACCGACACCTGGGGCTTCGAGGTACGGCCGAACGAGTTCGAGCACGCCTTCCAGCCGCTGCACCAGGTCGCCATCCCCCACATCGGCCTCCTCATCGGCGAGATGTGGGACCTGGACGCGCTCGCCGCCGACTGCGCGCGGGACGGCGTGTACGAGTTCTGGCTCACCGCCGCACCTCTGCCCATCACCGGAGCCGTCGGCTCCCCGGTCAATCCGATTGCCGTCAAGTGACCGGCGGAACAAGGGAGTTCCCCATGACCAACCCCCGTACCGTCCTCGTCGTCGGCGGCGGCGCCTCGGGCAACGCCATGACCATCCTGCTGCGCCGTGCCGGCCTCGCCGTGGACCTGATCGAGGCCAGGGCCGACTGGAACGCCACCACCGGCTCCGGTATCACCCTGCAGGGCAACGCCCTGCGTGTGCTGCGCGAACTCGGCGTGTGGGACCAGGTGAGCACCTACGGGTTCGCCTTCGGTTCGCTGGGCGTGACCGCCCCCGACGGAACCCTGCTCCACGTGGCCGAGGACCTGCAGACGGGCGGCGAGGACCTGCCCGCCACCCTCGGCATGCAGCGGCCCCGGCTGCAGCAGATCCTCATGAACGCCGTCCGCGCGTCCGGTGCCACCGTACGCCTCGGCACCACCGCCGAGAGCCTGGAGCAGGACGCCGAGGGCGTCTCGGTGCGCTTCAGCGACGGCGTGGCCGGCCGCTACGACCTGGTGATCGGCGCCGACGGCCTCGGCTCCGCCACCCGCGCCGCGATCGGCATCACCACGAAACCCGAGCCGACCGGCATGGCCATCTGGCGCGCCCCCGCCCCGCGCCCTCAGGGCGTCACGCGCACGGACCTGACGTACGGCGGCCCGGCCTACATCGCGGGCTACTGCCCCACCAGTGAGGACACGATCTACGCGTACGTCGTCGAGGCGTGCCGCGACCGCGCCTCGATCCCTCCGCAGGCGTACGCGGACGAGATGCGCCGGCTCGCGCAGAGTTACGGCGGTGTCTGGTCGGAGATCGTCCAGCACCTCGACGACCCAGCACAGGTCAACTACACCTGGTTCGACCGGCTGTTGGTCGAGGGCTCCTGGCACCGCGGCCGGGTCGTCCTCGTCGGTGACGCCGCCCACTGCTGCCCGCCCACCCTCGCCCAGGGCGCCGCCATGTCCCTGGAGGACGCCGCCGTCCTGGCCGAGCTGCTCACCAGCGGGCGGGCCTGGGACGACGAGCTGTTCCGCGCGTACTACGAGCGCCGCATCCCGCGCGTGCGGACCGTCGTCGAGGCGTCCGTGCAGCTCGGACAGTGGCAACTGGACGGCGTGCGCGGCGACGCGCCCGGCCTGATCGGCCGCACGATGGCCTTCCTGAAGGAGCTGCCGTGACGGCGCCCACCATCGACGTGCACGCCCACGTCCTGCTGCCCGAGGTCGAGGCGCTGGTGGCCGGCCTGCCCGGTTCGGCCGAGGCGAAGGCACTGGACGCCCGGCGCAACGGCCCCGCGGCCCTGGCCGTCAGCGGCGCCATGGTCCGCGAGAGCGTTCCCAAGGCGACCGAGGTCGCTCTGCGGCTGGCCGCGATGGACGCCCAGGGCGTGGACGTGCAGCTGGTCAGTCCGTCCCCGTCGCACTACCACTACTGGGCGGACGAGGAGACGGCCGAGAAGGCGTACCGGCTGGCCAACGAGGCCACCGCAGCCCACTGCGCCCAGGCGCCGCACCGGCTCAAGGGGCTCGGGCTCGCCCCCCTCCAGCACCCGGACCAGGCGGTGCGCGCCCTGGAACACGCCCTGGACCAAGGCCTGTCGGGAGTCGAGATCTCCAGTCACGCGCCGGGCCGGGAGCTGTCCGATCCGGCGTACGAACCCTTCTGGTCGCGGGCCGAGGAGGCCGGAGCGCTCCTCTTCCTGCATCCCTTCGGGTGCACGCTCGACGAGCGACTGGACCGGTGGTACCTGTCCAACGTCGTCGGGCAGCCCACCGAGAACGCCGTCGCGCTGTCCCATCTCATCTTCTCCGGAGTCCTGGACCGGCATCCGGATCTGAAGCTGATCGTGGCGCACGGCGGCGGCTACCTGCCCACCCACATCGGCCGCTCCGACCACGCCTGGTCCGCCCGCTCGGACGCGGGCGCGGGCTGCGCCCACCTGCCCAGCAGCTATCTGCGGCGCCTGTACTTCGACTCCCTGGTCCACGACCCGTACGTCCTGCGGGAGTTGATCCGCGCCGTCGGCGCCGACCGGGTCCTGCTCGGCTCCGACTTCCCCTTCGACATGGGCACCGAGGACCCGGTCGGCGCCCTGCGCGCCGCGCGGCTGCCCGACGCCGAGTTCCACGCCGTACGGGGCGGCAACGCCGCCGCCCTCCTCCGGAAGGACTGACCACCATGCGCCTGCTCACCCACCTCCGCCACGTCGACCTCGCCGTGCCCGACTACGACAAGCAGCTCGACTTCTACGCCGGCGTCTGGGGCCTGACCAAGGTGGCCGAGGACTCCGGGATCTCCTTCCTGGCGGCCGAGGGCTCGCCCGAGCAGTACGTCGTACGGCTGCGCAAGGCCGACGAGAAGCGGCTGGACCTCGTCTCGTACGGGGCCGTATCGGCGGCCGGCGTCGACACGCTCGCGGAGCAACTGTCCTCGTCCGGCGTACAGTTGATCTCCCAGCCGGGCAAGGTCGACACCCCCGGCGGCGGCTACGGCTTCCGCTTCTTCGACGTCGACGGGCGCACCATCGAGGTGTCGGCCGACGTGGACGTCCGGCGGCACCGCAGGATCGAGGAGAAGGAGTCGATCCCGGTCAAGCTGTCGCACGTGGTCCTCAACTCCCCCGACCTGAACCGGACTCGGGAGTGGTACGAGCGCCACCTGGGCTTCCGCCTCTCCGACACCCTCATGCACCCGAGGATGGGCGAGGCGATGCACTTCATGCGCATCAGCAGCCGGCACCACTCCATGGCCATCGCCCAGGGTCCGCACACCGCCCTGCACCACGTCTCCTTCGAGATGCGCGGCCTCGACGAGTACATGCGCGGCTCCGGGCGCGTCATCCGGGCCGGCCACCGGAAGATCTGGGGCCCGGGGCGGCATCTTGCGGGCGACAACACCTTCACGTACTTCCTCGACCCGCACGGCAACACCATCGAGTACACGACGGAGTTGGAGGTCCTCGACGAGGACACCTGGCACCCGCACGTCTACGACTTCTCCCAGCCCGAAGTCGCCGACCAGTGGGGCACCGCCAACCCCATGAACGAGCTGGTCGCGAAGGAGTCGTTCAACGACGTCGACCGCGGCGTGTTCGTCGCCCCGCCGGTATGAGGGACACATGCGCATAGCCACTTACGTCCACGAGGGCCGTCGTCTGCGTGGCGTCGTCGAGGACGGCGTCGTACGCGCGCTGCCGGACGGCACCTCACCGGTCGAGGCCGTCGGGGTGCGCCCGGTGGGCCCCGCGGTCCCCCTCGCCGAGGTGCGCCTGCTGCCGCCGCTGGAGCCCCGGACCGTCCGCGACTTCGTCACCTTCGAGGAGCACATCGAAGGTGTACGCCGGTCCGTGGACGGCGCCGCCGGGGTGCCCGACGCCTGGTACGACGCCCCGACCTTCTACTTCACCAATCCGTACGCGGTTCTCGGGCCGTACGACGACGTGCCCGTGCCGCCCGGGGCGCAGGTCCTCGACTTCGAACTCGAAGTCGCGGCCGTCATCGGCCGCGAGGGCCGCGACCTCACCCCGGAACAGGCCCGTGACCACATCGTCGGTTACACGGTCTTCAACGACTGGTCCGCGCGTGATCTCCAGTCCCGTGAGATGCGGGTGGGCCTCGGCCCGTGCAAGGGCAAGGACACGGCGGCCACCCTCGGCCCGTATCTGGTCACCGCCGAGGAGTTGGACGCGTACCGCGACGCCGAGGGCTTCCTGCGTCTGGCTCTCACCGCCGAGGTCAATGGCGAGGTCGTCGGCGAGGATCTGTTGTCCAACATGAGCTGGACCTTCGAGGAGATGGTCGCCTATGCCTCCCGGGGCACCGCCGTCCGCCCCGGCGACGTCCTCGGCTCGGGCACCTGCGGCAACGGCGGCTGCCTGGCGGAGCTGTGGGGCGTACGGGGGCGGCAGGAACCGCCTCCGCTGAAGCCCGGTGACACGGTCACGCTCACCGTCGAGGGCATCGGCACCACGTCCAACACGGTGGTGCCCGGCACCGATCCGGTGCCGATCCCCGCGGCCCGCCGACGTACTCGGGAGCGGCCGTGAACGATCTGCACCCCAAGCGGCTGCTCGGCAAGGTCGTGGTCGTCACCGGGGCCGCCCGCGGTCAGGGCGCCGCCGAGGCCTTGGCCCTTGCCCGCGAGGGCGCCCGGGTCATCGCCACCGACGCCGAGCAGGCGGACGGATGCCGCCGGCTCGACGTCACCGACGAGCAGGATTGGGCCCGACTGACCGCTGAACTACGGGAGTCGTACGGCGCGGTGCACGGTCTGGTCAACAACGCGGGCATCACCTGGCGGGCCCGACTCGGCGACGTACGGCCCGAGGACTTCGCCCGCGTCCACGCCGTCAACGTCAGCGGACCGCTCCTGGGCCTCCAGCACCTCGTCCCGCTGATGCCTCCCGGCTCGTCCGTCGTCAACGTGGGCTCGTCCGCCGCGCTCACCGGCCACTACCCGGTCGCGTACACGTCCAGCAAGTGGGCCCTGCGCGGCCTGTCGAAGACCGCCGCCACGGAGCTGGGCCCGCGCGGTATCCGGGTGAACACCATCCACCCCGGCTTCATCGAAACGGAGATGACCGCCTCCGCCCACCCCGCCTTCCGCGCGGCGAACCTCCATGAGACCCCGCTCGGCCGCACCGGCACGGTCGACGAGGTCACCCCGCTCGTGATCTTCCTGCTGTCCGACGAGGCGTCGTTCATCACGGGCGCCGAGATCCCGGTCGACGGTGGGCTCACCGCGCACGGCGGCGTCAAGTCCGTCTCCGACGCGCTGCGCGGGGAGGCGCCATGAAGCGCCTCGAAGGCAAGGTGGCCCTCGGCCTGCCCACCCTCGTCCCCGGCCACCTCCCCCTCGGTGTGCACGTCGTCCTGCACTCCGAGAACGGCATCCTCGGCACCGGCCCCTATCCGTACGAGGGCGAGGTGTACCCCGACCTGATCAACGCGGGCAAGGAGACGGTCACCGTCCTGCCCGGTGCCTCCTTCTTCGACTCCGCGCTCTCCTTCGGCATGATCCGGGGCGGCCACATCGACACCGCGGTCCTCGGCGCCATGCAGGTGTCGGAGAACGGCGACCTCGCCAACTGGATGATCCCCGGCAAGATGGTCAAGGGCATGGGCGGCGCCATGGACCTCGTCCACGGCGCCCGCCGCGTCTGGGCGAGGCTTCGCCTGGGGCGGGCGGCAGGGCTGCTGGGTATGTCAGGCCCGGCAAGGACGCCGCCCGCCCGAGGCGACGACGACCGCTCCGCGCCTGGTGCCGTAGCCGCAACGCGGGCCTGACATCACGTCAGCGGCAGTGCTCCCCAAGCGCCCTCACGCGTCCCGCGAGCTCAGTAGCCATCCGCCCGCTGCCATCGCCCCCGCCGCCCACGCGGTCATCACGCCGAGGCCCTGCCAGGGGCCGATGGGAAGGTCGTCGACACCGACCGTCGTCTGGACGGCGAGGCCCGCCGTCATCGGCGATATCTGCCGGAGGTGGCGCTGCCAGTCGGGGTCGGCGACCACCTGGGCGAGGATCGGGAAGACGAACAGCAGGGCGAGGACGATTCCGATGGCGGTCGCCGAGTTCCGTACGGCCAGCGCGATGCCGAGACTGAGCAGCCCGATCATTACGAGATAGAGGACCGAGCCCACGGCGGCCCGCAGCGTCGGCTCGTCGGCCAACGACAGGGCCGCGAAGCCGTGTTGCTCGGTGAAGCCGCGGCCCGGCTGCACGACGCGGCCGATCAGCAGGGACCCGAGTACGGAGACGGTCCCGGCCACCAGCGTCACCGCGCTGAGCACGGCCGACTTCGAGCACAGGACCGTCAGTCGTCGCGGCATCGCCGTGAGCGTGGTGTGCATCATGCCGGTGCTGTATTCGTTGCCGACCATCAGAACCGCCACGACGGCGACGACGACCTGTCCGACCATGACCCCGGTGAGACTGAGCCGCGGCGGGTCCCCGCCGCAGCCGGCCGCGTCGCATCTGGACGTCATGGCCACCGCCGCGCCGACGGCCACGGTCAGCACGATCACGCCGAGCGTCAGCCAGCCGTTGCTCGCGTCCGTCCGCAGCTTCGTCCACTCGGCGCGTCCCGCGCGCGTCATACGTCCCTGCGACGCAAGGGGAACTTTCATACGTCCCTCCTGCGCAGCAGGACCACGGCGGCGCCGAACGAGGCCGCGGTATAGGCGCACAGGACGGCGAAGCCCGCCCATGGGGCCAGCGGGAAGTAGCCGGACGACGGCGCGTAGACGGTGACGACCTGGTCGTAGCGCTCGACGCTCTGCTGGATGGCGAACCCGGCGGCCGGAGTGACCCGCAGCAGCCACTGCGAGGCCCCGTCGGGCAGCACGGACCCGGCCGCGAGCAGGTAGGGCAGGACCATGCCGACGACGACCAGGGTGATCGCCACGGCGCTGCGCCGCAGGAGGGTGCCGAGCGCGAGGGCGAACACGCTCGCAACGGCCAGAAGCAGGCCCGTGCCGACGATGACGCGCAGCTCTGTCGCGGAGGGCACCGTCAGCACCGGGAAGCCGTTCGCCTTCGACCTCGATCCCCCGAAGGGGACCATGACGGCGGCGGCGAGCAGCCCGACCGCGAAGGCGACCGACCCCATCACCAGTGCCTTCGCCACCAGGACGCGGCCCCTGCGTGGACTCGCCGCCAGGGTGACGCCGATCATCCCGCGCCGGTACTCGACGGTGATGTACCCCGCGCCGACTACGGCCATGATGATCAGCCCGGCGAACGCGCCGACGAGGAAGTTCTCGATGGGTCGTACGCCGCTCGTGGCGGGCCCGCCGACGACGGGGGCGATGTCGCCCGCCCCGGTCACCCGGAAGCCGCTGCCGGAGACGGTGGCCCCGCCCTTGATGTCCTGGAGGTAGCTGCCGGAGGTGCCGGCGTCCCCGCCCACCCGGCCGCTCTGCCAGGAGCCGTCGGTCCACCGGCCGCCGAGGGCGACCTCGTCGAAGGTGCCAGTGACGACGGCCGGGGCGAAGCCCGTGCCGGTTCCGGTCCCGTCCTGGATCGACGGGGAGGTCGCGAACAGCCCGACCTGCGGTGTCGCCGACAGTCCGGGTAGGTCCGCGCGACCCACCTCGGTCCACTGGGAGCCGTCCGTCGACTGGTAACCGGTGAGCGTGTCACCGGAGCGCCGCAGCCTCAGCCAGCGGGGCGAGTCCTGGGAGGCCGTGCCGGTCCTCCCGGCCCTGTCGTGCGTGTAGTTGTACTGCATCCGCACGCCATGGGCGCCTGTGACCATCATCGCCGCGTATGCCGATCCCTGGTCGAGGCTGTCCTTCACGATGATGCCGGCCTTCGCCCAGGGCGCGACCCCGGCCCTGTTGTCCGCCGGACCGGTCGAGACGACACCGGTCAACGAGGACACGGAGACGGTGAGGCTGCCGTCGCCCCGCACCTGCTGGTGCAGGAAGAAGAAGTCGTCGTTGACCGCTTCGCCGTCCGGGCCGGTGGGAAGCGCGGAGCTGCCGTTCGGATGGGACTCGCCGGCCGGGGCCGTGGCCAGCAGGCTCACCAGACAGATGATCAGGACCGCGCCGACCGTGCTCAGCGTCCAGCCGCGCACCGTGCGGAACTTGGTCCATTCCGCGTGCAGCAGCCGACCGAAGCCGGCCCGCCCCGGCCGGGCCGCGGCACGCGGCGGCATCGTCGTGGAGGTCATCGACCGACCTCCTCGGGAACGATGCCGCGGTACTGCACGGCATCCCGAGTGAGCTCCATGTAGGCCTCCTCCAGCGACGCGCGGTGCTCGGAGATCTCCGAGAAGGGCACCGAGTCCGCACCGAGCAGCGCCACCACGTCCTCGGCCGGCAGCCCGGTCACGCTGATCGTCTCGGCTTCCGCGGAGCTCACCGTGGCGCCCGCGCGCGCCAGGACCGTCATCGCCTGCGCGAGGGCCGTTGTCCGCAGGGTCACCCGCCCCCGGGACACCGACGCCAGCAGGTCCCGCACGCTCATGTCCGCGATGACCCTGCCGCGCCCGACGACCACCACGTGGTCCGCGCTGTCCTGCAGTTCGCTCATCAGGTGGCTGGAGACCAGCACGGCCCGGCCCTGTTCGGCCAGCGACGCCAGGAAGCCGCGTATCCACCGGAACCCTTCGGGGTCCAGGCCGTTGAAGGGTTCGTCGAGCATGATCACCGGCGGGTCGCCGAGCAGCGCCGCCGCGATACCCAGGCGCTGCCTCATGCCCAGGGAGAAGCCGCCCGCCTTGCGCCCGGCCACGCCCTGAAGGCCGACCTGCCGGATCACCTCGTCGACCCGCCCCGCGCTCAGCCCCTGGGAGTGGGCGAGCCACAGCAGATGGTGGCGGGCGGTACGGCTCGGCTGCACGGCCGCAGCATCGAGCAGGGCCCCGATGTGTGTCAGCGGGGTGCGCACCTCCTGGTAGGGGCGGCCGCCGACCAGCGCGGCCCCTTCGTCCGGCCGGTCCAGGCCGAGGATCACGCGCATCGTGGTGGACTTGCCCGCGCCGTTGGGACCCACGAAGCCGGTGACCTGCCCGGGGTTGACGTCGAACGTCATCCCGTCCAGCGCCAGGGTGCTCCCGAAGCGCTTGCGCACGTTCCTGACCTCGATCGTGGCACGCGAACCGTCGATCGTCTTCTCCATGCCGGCAGACTAGGAAGAAGGCGGTGCCCGGGTCGTCACGACGAAGAGCCAAGTCCGAGGACCCTCACAGGAGCCACGACGCGGACCGGCCGTCCCCCACGCGAGGGACGCGGGTTGCCCTACCTGAGGGTGACGGCGAGCCGCGTGACGGCTATGCGGACTTGCGGGAGCGGGGGACGACAAGTCCCGTCTCGTACGCCGCGATGACGGCCTGGGTACGGTCGCGCAGCGCCAACTTGCCGAGAATGCGGCTGACATGGGTCTTCACCGTCTCCTCGCTGACGACCAGCCGGGCGGCGATCTCCGGGTTGGACAGACCCTCGGCGACCAGCAGCAGGACTTCCGTCTCGCGCGCGGTGAGCGACTTCATCGCGGACGGCGGCGCGACATCGGGCTTGGCGGGCATCAGGGCGAACTCTGTGATGAGCCGTCGGGTGATCCCGGGCGCGAGCAGCGCGTCCCCGGCCGCGACGACGCGCACGGCGTCGAAGAGCCGTTCGGCGGTGGCCTCCTTGAGGAGGAAGCCGCTGGCTCCGGCGCGCAGCGCGTCGTAGACGTACTCGTCGAGGTCGAACGTCGTCAGGATGAGGATGCGTGGTGCGTCCGCGCCGTCGGGCGAGGAGCCGACGAGCTGTCGGGTGGCCTCGATGCCGTCCATCTCGGGCATGCGGATGTCCATGAGGACGACGTCGGGCAACACGTCGCGGCAGACGTGGACCGCTTCCAGTCCGGAAGAGGCGGTCCGCACGACGGTGAAGTCCGGCTGGCTGTCCAGCAGCGCGGAGAACCCGGTGCGGACGACCACGTGGTCGTCGGCGACGACGACCCGGATGGGCGAGGACGAGGCGCTCATGAGGTCCCTTCCGTCTTGGCGGGCAGGCGTGCCTCGACGACGAACCCGCCGCCGGTGAACGCCGAACCGGTCCGTACGTCTCCGCCGACCGCGGCCGCCCGTTCGCACATGCCGAGCAGGCCGTGTCCGTCCAGGGGGCGGTCGGGGGGCGGCCCCGGTCCGTTGTCGCGGACGCGTATGCGCAGCGCGTCGTCGGTGTAGGTGAGCTCCACGTCGACGGCGGCGCCGGTGGCGTGCTTGCGGGCGTTGGTGAGGGATTCCTGGACGATGCGGTAGGCGGCGAGTTCGATGCCGGGCTCCAGTTCGCGCGGGGGTCCGCTGAGGATGAGGCGGATGGTCGTGGCGGAGGCCTTGCGGGACTCGTCGAGCAGTGCGTGGAGCTGACGCAGGTCGGGCTGCGGCCGGCGGTCGCCGCCGGTGACGGACTCGGTGTCCTCGCGGAGCACGCCGAGCAGGCGGCGCATCTCGGCGAGGGCGGCGCGGGCGGTGTCCCCGATGCCGAGCAGCCGTTCGGCGCCCTCGGCGGGCATGCCAGCGGTGGCCACGCGGGCCGTCTCGGCCTGTACGGCGATCATGGAGATGTGGTGGCCGACGACATCGTGGAGCTCACGGACGATGCGTACGCGTTCTCCGCGTACGGCGAACTCCCACTGGGCGCCGTCCATGTCCTCGCGGATGGCGCTGTGTTGCCGGTGCTGTTCCTTCGACCGGCCGGCCAGTCCGGTGAAGGCCGCCAGCGGGGCCAGCGCCGAGATAAGGACGAGTCGTACGTGGTGGTCGGTGTCGTCAGACCCATCGAGCACCGTCAGGGCCAGGACGAGGAAGGGCGCGGCGAGCAGCGCGGCCGGCAGAACGGAGCCGCTGCGGCCGAGCCGGTACTGGGCGATGAGCTGCGCGGCCAGGCCCGCCAGCGTGAGCGTCTGGAAGATCACGAGCGAGCCGACGCTCGCCGCGGTGACGGCGATCCCTGCTGTCAGGGGGCGCAGAAAGGCCAGGGGCAAGGCGGTGGACAGGCACAACAGGCCGACCACCATGGCGAATTGCACACCGGCGGCGCTGCCGTGTGGACCGGTGTGCGTGGTGGCGTCGGCGAACATACGGGGAATCGACCCATGGACGGCGACGAATTCGCCGAGCGATTCCAGGACGGCGAGCAGCCCGAGCAGTGCCCCGAACACGGCACCCGTGTGCGGGAGTTCCGCCGCCCACCGCTGCGTTCCCCTCCAGGTGTCACGCCAAGCCGTCGCACGGTGCACACCGGTCATTATGGCAGTGGGTGCCGTTCGAGATCGTCCCTCCCGCGAGCCATGACGCCGTCCCCCGTGCGAGGGACGGCGCCGTCCTCGGCGCGGGGAAGCCTGATCGTGAAGGCCGTCGAGCCCGGGCTGCTGGTCACGTCGACGGTGCCGCCGTGCGCCCGGACCAGTGCGCGCGCGACCGCGAGACCGAGGCCGCTGCCTCCGCGGTCGCGGCTGCGGGCCTTGTCGACGCGGTAGAAGCGGTCGAAGACGCGTTCCCGCTCGGCGGCCGGGATGCCGGGTCCCGAGTCGGCGACCCGTACGACCGCCGCGCCGGGCGGGACGGACAGCTCCACGCTCACCTTCGTACCGGCCGGGGTGTGCACGGCGGCGTTGGTGAGCAGGTTGTCCAGCACCTGCCGGATGCGCAGGGAGTCCAGTGCGAGCCGCACGGGGTGCGGGCCGATGGTCGCCGTCAGCTCGCGGTCCGGGTGTCCCGCGCGGAAGGCGTCCGCCGCCTCCCGCGTCAGCTCCGCCAGATCCGCGTCCTCCAGCCGCAGCGGTGTCTCCACCTCGGCGGCATCCAGACGGGCGAGCAGCAGCAGGTCGTCGAGGAGTACGCCCATCCTGGCCGCCTCGGCGCGCAGCCGGGCCAGGTGCTTGTCCCGCTCCTCGGTTGCGTGGGCGGCAGCGTACTGGAAGAGGTCCGCATAGCCCCGGACGGACATCAGGGGCGTGCGGAGTTCGTGCGAGGCGTCCGCGACGAACCGCCGCAGCCGCTGCTCGGCCTCCGCGCGGACCGCGAGGGAGTCGTCGATGTGCTCCAGCATCATGTTGAAGGCGGTGCGCAGTTCCTCGACCTCCGGGCCGCCGCCCCGCTTGTCGGCGCGCAGCGGCAGCCGGGCCGCCGACTCGGTCAGATCGTGCGAGGTGATGCCGTGGGCGGTGTGCGCCATGTCGCTCAGCGGCTTGAGACCACGGCGCAGCAGTCTGCGGCCGAACACCACCAGCGCCAGGAGCGCGAGTCCGAAGGTGACCACCTGAATCGTGATCAACTGCCTTACCGTGTCGTCGATGTCGTCCATCGGCGCGCCACTGACCAGGAGCACACCGGGCTCGACCTCGCAGCCGCGCAGCCGGTACTCGCCCTCGCCCGTGAGGTGCTCGGTGCGCAGCACCTCGGTGCCCGCGGAGATCTGCGCCCTGGCCACGGAGGTGAGGTCGGCGATGTCCTCGGGCAGGTCGCCGGCCTCCTCGGGCTTGCGGAGCACGGGGGTGCCGTCCGACACGTCGTACACGGCGTAGTACCAGCGGTAGTACTTCTTGCCCTGGAGTGTGCCGTTCGCCGCGATGCTCTTGGACTGGGCGATCTGGGCGAGTCCCAGCTGGTCGTCGAGCTGGGCCGACAGATAGTCCTGCATGTAGGTCGTCAGGGCTGTGCCGACGACGGCGAACGCCACCAGGGCCAGCGCCCCGAGCCCCAGCGCCAGCCGGGTGCCGAGCCGCAGCCGCCGGTACGCCCGCCGCAGCCGCCCGATCACTCGGCCGCCTGCCGGATGACGTACCCGAAGCCTCGCACGGTGTGGATCAGCGGATCGCCCGTGTCGTCGAGCTTGCGGCGCAGGCGGCTGACGACCAGCTCGACGACGTTCGAGCGGCCCCCGAAGCCGTACGCCCACACATGGTCGAGGATCTGCGCCTTGGTCAGCACGGTCGGCAATTTGCGCATCAGGTAGCGCAGCACCTCGTATTCGGTGGGAGTGAGGGTGAGCAGCTTGTCGCCGCGGCGCACCTCACGGGTGTCCTCGTCCATCGTCAGGTCCGCGACCCGCAGCACCGAGCGCTGGAAGGTCGGCCCGGCGCTGCGCCGCAGCACCGTCCGCAGCCGGGCCATCAGCTCCTCGACCGCGAACGGCTTGACCAGGTAGTCGTCACCGCCCCGAGTGAGCCCGGCCACCCGGTCGGCGACCCCGTCGCGCGCCGTGAGGAACACCACGGGCACCATCGTCCTGGACTGACGCAGCCGGTCCAGGACGGCGAACCCGTCGAGGCCGGGCAGCATCAGGTCGAGCACCACGATGTCGGGATGGAATTCGACGGCCCGGCGCAGCGCATCCTCGCCGGAGTACGCGGTGACGGCCTCCCAGCCCTCGTAACGGGCGACCGTCGCCACGAGGTCCGCGATGGGAGGGTCGTCGTCCACGACCAGGAGGCGCACTTTTTCCACCCGCTCATACTGCTTCACGTGTCTCCGGACGCCATACCCGCGGTCGCTCCTGATCGACATCGATAAAAACTTGAAAGTTGACCGACAGGAAAACGACAGCTCCCACCGGGCAGGCTCGGTGTCCCCACACCCGAACGAGGAGCTGCCCTCCGTGACCACTGTCGAACGTGTCCAGCCGCCTCCCACGGCGGTACGTCCCAAGGTGGTGGCCCGCGCCGGCCTGTACGCCGTGCTGGCGGCGAACGCGGGCGTGGTGACCGCGTTCTTCTTCCAGGCCGGACTCGGCTCGAGCACCCTGATCGCGATCGGCCGACTGGCCGGGCTGTACGGCGCGTTGCTGATGGCCTTCCAGTTGCTGCTGGTCGCCCGGCTGCCGTGGCTCGACCACCGGATCGGCATGGACCGGCTGACGTCCTGGCACCGCTGGGTCGGCTTCGGCCTGCTGTGGACACTGCTGTCGCACGCGGTGTTCATCATTCTCGGCTATGCGCGGCCGGCGTCCATGTCCTTCATGGAGGAGTTGGTCGAACTGGCCACGACGGTCGAGGGAGTGCTGCGAGCCGTCGTCGCACTGGCCCTGATCATCGTGATCGGCGCGGTGTCGGCGCGCTTCGCCCGACGCCGACTGGCGTACGAGACCTGGCACTTCATCCACCTCTACACGTACGTGGCGGTGGTGCTGGCGTTCACGCACCAGGTCGCGGTGGGAACGACCTTCACCACGTCGTCCGCCGCCACCGCCTATTGGTGGGTTCTGTGGGGAGCGGCGCTGGGCTCGGTGTTCCTGGGGCGGCTGGTGCTCCCGGTGTGGCGGAATCTGCGCCACCAGCTACGGGTCTCGGCCGTGGTGCCGGAGTCCGACGACGTGGTGTCGATCCACATCACGGGACGGGACCTGGACCGGCTGCCCGCGCGGGCGGGCCAGTTCTTCCTGTGGCGGTTTCTCACCAAGGACCGCTGGTGGCAGGCCAATCCGTTCTCCCTGTCGGCCGCGCCGGACGGCCACACGCTGCGGCTGACCGCGAAGACCGCCGGGGACGGCACCGCGGCGTTGCGCCATCTCCGGGTGGGCACACGGGTGTTCGCCGAGGGACCGTACGGCGCGTTCACCACCTTGCACCGGACGCGCCCCGACACCCTGCTCGTCGCCGGCGGTGTGGGCATCACCCCGATCCGAGCCCTGCTGGAGGAGCTGTACGGCCATGGGGTCCTCATCTACCGGGTGGCGACGGACCGCGACGCCGTACTCCTGGACGAACTGCGGAAACTCGCCGCCGCCAAGGGCGCCGAGCTGCATGTCATCACCGGTCCCGCCACACCCGACAAGCTGGCGCCCCGGGAGCTCGCCCGGCTCGTACCCGACGTGGCGGACCGGGACGTCTTCGTCTGCGGGCCGCCCGGCATGACCGGAGCCGTCCTGCGCACCCTGCGCGACCTGGGCGTACCCAAGCAGCAGATACACGCCGAGCGCTTCAGCCTGGCGGGATGAGGGGGACGTCATGAAGCGTGCCATGACTGTTGTGGTGCTGACCGCGGCCGGGCTGATCCCGCTCTGGCGGTACGAGCCGTCGAGCGGTACGACGACGACCACCGAGGTCGCAGCGCCGACCCCGGCTCCCTCCTCGACGGCATCGTCCTCGTCCTCGCCGTCCGCGTCGGCCGCCTCACAGGTCGTCCAGGGCTCCACCGTCGACACCTCGAAGGGCGCCGTGCAGGTGGAGGTGACGTTCGCGGGCGACAGGATCAGCTCCGTGCGCATGCTCCAGCAGCCGAACCACCCGCAGACCACGGCCGCCGTGCCGGTGCTGATCAAGGAGACGCTGCGGGCGCAGAGCGCCGACATCGACACGGTGTCCGGCGCCACGGTCACCAGCGAGGGCTACGCCCAGTCGCTCCAGGCCGCCCTCGACGCGAAGGGTTCCTGAAGTGCGCCGCGTCGAACACGTCATGGGGTTCCCGGTCTCCCTGCGGATCGACGACGCGTGCGCCGACGAGGAGACCGCGGACCCGGTGTTCGCGTTGCTGCGCGAGGTCGACGCCCGGTTCAGCCCCTTCCTCGCGGACAGCGAGGTGTCCCGCCTCGACCGGGGCGAGCTGCGGCCCGACGAGCTCAGCCGCGATCTGGTCGAAGTCCTCGGCCTCTGCGAGGAGTACCGGGTCGCGAGCCGCGGCGCCTTCGACGTCCGGCTGCCCGGCCGCGGCCTCGACCCGTGCGCGGTGGTGAAGGGCTGGTCGGTGCAGCGGGCCGCGGAGTTGCCGGCGGCGCACGGGATGCGCAGGTTCTGCCTCAACGCCGGTGGTGATGTGGTGACGTACGGCGGTCCCTGGCGGGTGGGCGTACGCCACCCCGAGCTGGCGGACCGGCTGTGCGCGATGCTGGAGATCACCGACGGCGCGGTGGCGACCTCCGCGCGGTACGAGCGGGGCGACCACATCCTCGACGGGCGCACCGGCCGGCCCGCGACCGGGCTGCTCGGTGTCAAGGTCGTGGCGCCGTCACTGACCGAGGCGGACGCCATGGCGACGGCGGCGTTCGCCATGGGTACGGAGGGCGTCGCGCGGGAGGGCTGCGAGGTGTTCGCCGTCGACGCCGAGCGCGGGGTGCTGCGCACCGCGGGGTTCCCTGTCGCCGACTGACCTGCCGGCTGAACCCGCGGTTCTCAAGTGCCGTGCGTCGAAGCGGAATCGAAACCTGTCGGAAGCGTTGACGTGCGCCTGCCGGAAACCTATCTTCTGGTCGAAGTTCCGCACAGCATACGAGATTTCGAACATTCCGGGCCGTCAAAGAGGACTCGCCGTGTTCCGCACCCGCCATTGGTTCGTCCTGGGGGCAGCGCTGCTCGCCCTGCTCACGTCGCTCGTCAGCGGGCCCGCCTCGGCTGCCGATGGCCGGCCGTACACCAACCCCATCAAGTCCCAGAAGGGCGCCGACCCCTGGCTGGAGTACTACAACGGCAACTACTACCTGGTGACGACCTCGTTCACGAACGAGCTGACCATGCGCAAGTCGCCGACGCTCGCGGGACTTTCGACGGCCCCGAGCGTGCAGATCTGGACGGACACCACCTCCGGCCGCAACGCGAACTTCTGGGCCCCGGAGATCCACTTCTTCAACGGCCATTGGTACCTGTACTACTCCGGGGCGCAGAGCGGAGCCGCCTGCTGCGACACCCAGCGCACGCACGTCCTGGAGAGCGCGGGCTCCGACCCGATGGGGCCGTACACCTACAAGAACGGCCTGACCGGCTCCAACCTCGATCTCGGCGGCTGGCTCATCGACGCCACCGTGCTGCAGTACAACAGCAAGCTGTACCTGGTGGGCAGCGGCTCCGTGGGCGGCAGCAAGCAGAGCCTGGTCATCGCGCCGATGAGCAACCCGTACACGCTGAGCAGTTCCACCTTCACCGTCATCTCCAGCCCCACACTGAGCTGGGAGACCTCCGGCGCCCCGGTCAACGAGGGACCCGAGCCGCTGTATCACAACGGCAGGACGTTCCTGACGTTCTCCGCCAGCTACTGCCAGACCGCGGACTACAAGCTCGGCCAGCTGGAGTTGACCGGCAGCGACCCGCTTTCCGCCGCGTCCTGGACGAAGAAGCAGACCCCGGTCTTCCAGCGCAATGACGCCGCAGGGGTCTACGGACCCGGCCACAACGGCTTCTTCACCTCGCCGGACGGCACCGAGAACTGGATCGTCTACCACGCCAACAGCTCCTCGAGCGGCGGCTGCGGCAACGGTCGTACGACACGGGCCCAGAAGTTCACGTGGAACGCGGACGGCACACCGAACTTCGGCAGCCCGGTCGCGACCGGGACCACTCTCGCGGGCCCGTCCGGAGAGACCGCGGCGACCCCCACGGCGTACACCGTGGTGAACCGCAGCAGCGGCAAGTGCCTGGACGTGGAGGGCGGCAACACCGCGGACGGCACCAACATCTTCCAGTGGACCTGCACCGGCGGGGCCAACCAGAAGTGGCGGATCGAGGACCAGGGCAACGACACCAGCCGCCTGGTCAATATGGCCACCGGCAAGGTCATGGACACCGCGGACTGCTCCACGTCCGACGGGGCGGACCTACGACAGTGGTCGTGGCTGAACAACAACTGCCAGAAGTTCCGGTTCATTTACACCGGAAGCGACTACGTCCGGATCGTGAACGCCAACAGCGGCAAGGTCGCCGACGTGGCCAACTGCGCGACGGCCGACGGCACCGACATACGCCAGTGGACCTGGCTCAACAACACCTGCCAGCAGTGGCAGCTCAAGCCCACCGTCTGACACCCGGAGACCCAGGATCATGAGACGTCTCATCGGCCGCCTGCTGACCGCGGTCCTGGCCACGCTGGCCGTGCTGACCGCCGGTACGCCCGCCCAAGCCGTCGCCCCGGCCTCGCCGGCCGTGACCTTCACCAATCCGGTCGCCGAGAAGCGCGCCGACCCGCACATCTTCAAGCACACCGACGGCTACTACTACTTCACCGCGACCGTGCCGGAGTACGACCGGATCGTGCTGCGCCGGTCCACCACGCTCCAAGGCCTGGCCACGGCCCCGGAGACCACCATCTGGACCAAGCACGCCGACGGTGTGATGGGTGCTCACATCTGGGCGCCGGAGATCCACTTCATCGACGGCAAGTGGTACGTGTACTTCGCGGCGGGGTCGACCAGTGATGTATGGGCGATCCGGATGTACGTCCTGGAGAGCAGCGCCGCGAACCCGTTGACCGGCGCCTGGACCGAGAAGGGCCAGATCGCCACCCCGGTGTCCTCCTTCTCGCTCGACGCCACCACGTTCGTCGTGAACGGCGTCCGCTATCTCGCCTGGGCCCAGCGCAATCCCGCCGAGGACAACAACACCAGCCTGTTCCTCGCGAAGTTGGCCAACCCCTGGACCATCAGCGGCACGCCGGTCGAGATCTCCCAGCCCACGCTGTCCTGGGAGACCGTCGGTTACAAGGTCAACGAGGGCCCGGCGGTCATCCAGCACGGCGGCAAGGTCTTCCTCACCTATTCGGCCAGCGCCACCGACGCCAACTACTGCCTGGGCATGCTGACCGCGTCCGCCTCCGCCGACCTGCTGAACGCCGCCTCCTGGACCAAGAGTCAGCAGCCGGTCTTCAAGACCAACGCCGCGACCTCCCAGTACGGGCCCGGCCACAATTCGTTCACCGTGTCCGAGGACGGCAAGTCGGACATCCTCGTCTATCACGACCGCAGCTACAAGGACATCACCGGCGACCCGCTCAACGACCCGAACCGCCGCACCCGCCTGCAGAAGATCTACTGGAAGGCCGACGGCACCCCCGACTTCGGCATCCCGGTCGCCGACGGCGTCTCCCCGGTCCGCTTGTCCTCGTACAACTACCCGGACCGCTACATCCGCCACTGGGACTTCCGGGCCAAGATCGAACCGAACGTCTCCTCTCTCGCCGACTCGCAGTTCCGGGTGGTGATCGGTCTCGCGGGCACGGGCACCGTCTCCCTGGAGTCGACCAACTACCCCGGCTACTACCTCCACCAGAAGAACTACGAGGTGTGGGTGGAAAAGGACGACGGGACGGCCGCGTTCAAGAGCGACGCCAGTTTCTACCGGCGGGCGGGGCTCGCCGACACGGCGTCCGGCGTCTCCTTCGAGTCGTACAGCTCCCCCGGCCGCTACCTCCGGCACTACAACTACCTGCTCTACACACAGCCCGCCGACACGACGACCGCCAAGGCGGACGCGACGTTCTACGCCGAGTAGTTCGCCGTCGAGCAGCTCTCCCCTCCCGCACGAACACGAGACGAGGAACGCTCACCATGACACCGCCCCTGTCCAGACGTGCCGTGCTGCAGACCGCGATACTCGCCGCGGCGGCCCCGGGAGTCGCCTGCGCCGCCGCCGGCAGGGCCGGAGCGGCCACGCTCCCGGCGCCGTCCGCCTGGACGCTCCGGCCGTTCCAGCTCAAGGAAGTGGCGCTCAGTGAGGGCCTGTTCGCCGCGAAGCGTGCGCTGATGCTCGACCACGGCCGCGGCTACGACGTGAACCGGCTGCTCCAGGTCTTCCGCGCCAACGCCGGGCTCTCCACGCTCGGCGCGGTCGCCCCCGGCGGCTGGGAGGGGCTCGACGGCGAGGCGAACGGCAACCTCCGCGGGCATTACACCGGTCACTTCCTGACGATGCTCGCGCAGGCGTACGGCAGCACGGGCGAGCAGGCGTACGCCGACAAGATCGGCTCCATGGTCGGGGCGCTCACCGAGGTGCGCGAGGCGCTGCGGCACGATCCGGCGGTGCTGAGCGTGGCGGGCCGGTTCGGGACGGGCGCGGAGCAGGTCCGGGGCTCCTACCAGTACCTCGACCTGCCGACCGACGTGCTCGGCGGTGCCTCGGCGATCACCCTGTCGGCCTGGGTGAAGCCGGCCCATGACGCCAACTGGGGCCGGGTCTTCGACTTCGGCAACGACACCACGCGCTATCTCTACCTCGCCGCCCGCAACGCGAGCGGGGCCCCGCGCTTCGCCATCACGACCGGTGGGCCGGGCGGCGAGCAGGGTCTCGACGGCGCCGCCGCGCTGCCGCTGAACGCGTGGAGCCATCTGGCGGTGACGATCGCGGGCGGCACCGGCACCCTCTACGTCAACGGCACCGCCGTGGCGCGCAACACGGCGATGACCCTGACCCCGGCGGCCCTGGGCGCCCTGAAGAACAACTGGCTCGGTCGCTCCAACTACGCCACCGACCCGGTGTTCGCCGGGGCGTTCGACGAGTTCAACGTCTGGTCGCGGGCGCTGACCGCCGACGAGATCACGGCATTGCAGAGCGGCCGGGCCGCCGACGCGTCGACCGGCCGCGGCGACCTGGCCTCGTACGCATTCGACGAGACGACCGGTGACACCTTCGCGGACGCCTCCGGGCGCGGCCTGGACGCCGTCCTGCGCCGCACCTGGGGCGGGCCGAGCCACCCGGGGTTCCTCGCGGCGTACCCGGAGACGCAGTTCATCCTGCTGGAGTCCATGACGAGCGGTGACTACACCAAGGTGTGGGCGCCGTACTACACCGCTCACAAGATCCTGCGCGGACTGCTGGACGCCTACCTCTGCACCGACGACGCGCGGGCACTCGACCTCGCGTCGGGGATGTGCGACTGGATGTACTCGCGGCTGTCCCGGCTGCCCGGCACCACCCTGCAGCGGATGTGGGGCATCTTCTCCAGCGGCGAGTTCGGCGGCATCGTCGAGGCGATCTGCGATCTGCACGCCCTCACCGGCAAGGCCGAACACCTCGCGCTGGCCCGGCTGTTCGACCTGGACAAGCTCATCGACGCGTGCGCCGCGGGCGACGACACCCTCGACGGGCTGCACGCCAACCAGCACATCCCCATCTTCACCGGGCTGCTGCGGCTGTACGACTCGACGGGCGAACAGCGGTATCTGAGCGCCGCGCGCAACTTCTGGGACATGGTCGTGCCGGTGCGGATGTACGGGATCGGCGGGACCAGCACCGGCGAGTTCTGGAAGGCCCGCGGTGTCATCGCCGGGACGATCGGCGCCACCGACGCCGAGACCTGCTGCGCGTACAACATGCTCAAGCTCAGCCGGATGCTCTTCTTCCACACGCGGGACCCGAAGTACATGGGCTACTACGAGCGGGCGCTCTACAACCAGGTGCTCGGCTCGAAGCAGGACAAGGCCGACGCGGAGAAACCGCTCGTCACCTACTTCATCGGCCTGACGCCCGGTCATGTCCGTGACTACACACCCAAGCAGGGGACCACCTGCTGCGAGGGCACGGGCATGGAGAGCGCCACCAAGTACCAGGACTCGGTGTACTTCAAGGCGGCGGACGGCAGCGCGCTGTACGTCAATCTGTACAGCCCGACCACGCTGACCTGGGCCGAGAAAGGCGTCACCGTCACACAGACCACGGACTACCCCAGGCAGCAGGGGGCCACGCTCACCATCGGGGGTGGCAGCGCGGCCTTCGAGCTGCGGCTGCGGGTCCCGTCCTGGGCGACCGACGGCTTCCGGGTGACGGTCAACGGCCGAGCGGTGAGCGGGACTCCGGTCGCCGGCCGCTACTTCACCGTCTCCCGGACCTGGCGTCGCGGTGACGTCGTGCGGGTCGCCGTGCCGTTCCGGCTGCGGGTCGAGAAGGCCCTCGACGACCCGTCGCTACAGACCCTGTTCTACGGGCCGGTCAACCTGGTCGCCAGGAACACGAGCGCGAGTTTCCTGCCGTTCGGGCTCTACCGCAACGCGGCTCTCTCCGGCGACCTGCTGCCCACGCTCACCCCCGTGACGGGCAAGCCGCTCCACTACGTGCTCGACGGCACCGAGTTCGCCCCCTTCTTCGAGGGGACCGCGGACCCCACTCACGCCTACTTCCGGCGTGCCGAGCCGCTGGTGGTCTTCGGCGGCCACGACTCCGGTGTCGCCAACCCGGCCGGGGAGGACGGCACCACCCTCCTGGACGAGATCTGGGCAGGGGCCCCTTTCAGCGGCAAGGGCGCGCTGCTCTCCCGGGTGCGGGCCACGGTGGACGCCTGGGTGGCCGCGGGCCTGCTCGGTGAGGCCGACGGCGAGAAGGTGGTGGAGACGGCGCGGAACGCCTCGTACGCGTCCTGACACCGGCGGGCGGATCACCAGGCCCGCAGGGGCTCCCCCGTCACCTGCCGGGAGGTGAAGCCGTCGGGGCCCACGGGGGTGTCACCGAGGAGGGTGACACGGTGCATGACGCGGTCCGCCCGCAGCTGGGCGAAGTCCGTCGGGGCGAGGTGGCACGTGGTGCGGTTGTCCCAGAAGGCGATGGAGCCCGGCTCCCAGCGGAAGCGGACCGTGTACTCGGCACTGGTCAGGTGCTCGAAGAGGAGGTCGAGGAGACGGCGGCTCTCCAATTCGGTGAAGCCGACGATCCGGGTGGTGGAGCCGGGGCTCACGAACAGGGCCTTCTCCCCCGTCTCGGGGTGGACACGGACGACGGGGTGGACGGCGACCTGCGGATCCTCGCAGTAGAGCTTCAGGATCTCGCGGTCGCGTTCGTCGGAGTGGCGCAGATGGACACCGGTGAAGAAGGCGTGCTCGGCCCGGAGCGAGTCGAGCAGGTCGCGCAGGGGCCGTGACAGGCCCTCGTACGCGGCCACGGTGTTCGTCCACTGGGTGTCCCCGCCGAACAGGGGCGTCGTCTCCGCCCGCAGGATCGACGCGTCGGGCGGGTTGACGGCCTGCGTGAGGTCGCTGTGCCAACCGGCGAGGGGGGAGACCCATTTGCGGCGGTAGTGCTCCTCGAAGTCGGCGCCGTAACGCTCGACGTCCGCCTTCGGGTCCACCGTGAGGATCTCCGGGAAGCCGTCCGGAGCGACCCCGTGCTTCTTGCCGGGTCGCCGGGTCGGCTCGCCGAAACGCCGCCCGAACGCGACGTGCCGCGCATGGCCGATGTCCGGGCCCCGGAAGAAGACGACCCGGTGGGTGAGGACGGCCTGCCGGATCTCGGCCACCGTGGCGTCGTCGAGGTCCTTGCCGAGGTCGACTCCCGATATCTCGGCGCCGATGTGCCCGGCGACCCGCCGGACGGCGATGCCGGCACCGCGCGTGCTCGCTTCCATGGTCGTGGTCATGTTTTCGCCTCCATTGGAGATTTCGGGTCCGCTCAGCCGACGTGCACCGCCCACTGCATCCACAGCGGGAGCAGGAACAGGGCCGCGACCGAGCTCTTGATGACGAGCGACGCCGACATGTCGACGCCGACGTCGTAGCGCTGGGCGAAGATGAACAGGTTCTGCGGGGCCGGCATCGCGGCGATGAGCACGAGGTACTTCAGCCAGTCGCCGTCGACGCCGAAGACGGCGGCGCAGACCGCCCAGGTCATCAGCGGGAAGACCAGGCACTTGAAGGCGATGAGCCCGAGCTCCTCCCGGGTGGTGCCCCGCACGGTGAGTCCGCTGCCGCCCAGGTGCAGTCCGAGGGCGAACAGCGCCACCGGGGACGCGCTGTCGCCCACGAACGAGAAGCCGTCCAGGACCGCCTTCGGGACGTGCAGCGACAGCAGATTGAGCAGAATGCCGGCGTTGCAGGCGAGGACGACCGGGGTGACGAGGGAAGCCCCCACGGCGCGCAGCAGCAGCCGGGGCCCCGTCCCCGCGCCGGCGTCGCGCTCCGGACGCCCCAGCTCCATGATCGAGATGATGACGAGGGTCAGGACGCAGACCTGGAAGAGGAGCACCGGGAAGATCGGGGCCGCGTTCCCGAAGAGCGTGATGAACACCGGTACGGCGAAGTAGGCCGTGTTCACCTGGACCCCGGCCATGATGCGCAGCGCGATGCCCCGGGGATCGCGTACGCCGCCCAGAGTCGCGAGAACGCCGACCGTCAGCACCGCGAGGGCCGCCGTGGTCGCGTACGCCAGGATGGCGCGCCAGTCGAACAGGGCGCCCAGATCGCTGCGGTAGATGTTGCCGAAGAGATAGCAGGGGACCGCGAAGAGGAACGCGTAGTCGGCGAAGGCCCGCGAGCTGTCCGCGGGCACGACCTTGCGGCGCGCGAGCAGGACGCCGCAGCCGAAGGCCAGCACGACCGGTACGAGTTTCTCCAGCGCGTTCAGTGCCCCCATGGACGTATGGCCTCCCCGGCGTCGGTGAGGGCACGGTAACCGGTGATCAGCCTGCGGATCACGGCGTTCTCGCCCGGTGCGTACGCGTGGTCGTCGATCCGGGAGACCGGCAGCAGCTCGCACGCCGTACCGCAGATGAACGCGCCGTCCGCCTCGCGGACGAAGGCGGGGCTCAGATACTCCACCGAACAGGGGATGTTCTCGCGGCGCGCCAGTTCCAGCACCTGGGCGCGAGTGATGCCGTCGATCGTGCAGCGGGTGGTGGGCGTGTGCAGGACGCCCGCACGGGTGAAGAAGACATGGGCGCCGGTGGCCTCGGCGATCAGGCCCGCGTCGTCCAGCAGCAGCGCGTCGTCGTAGCCGGCCCGCAGCGCCTGGTTCTTGCTGACCGTGCCGATCATATAGTTGCCCGCCGCCTTGCTCTTGACCGGCGCGAACTGCGGCGAGGGCCTGCGGTACTCGGCGGTCCGCAGGCTGATGCCCTGGTCGAGGACGTCGGCCGCCGCGTAGTAGCCGGCCGGGATCTCCCAGGCGGCGACCGAGGTGTGCACGGAGGTGTGCAGCGCCGCCGTCTGGATGACCTCCGAGCCGCGCCAGGCGTTCATGCGTATGTACCCGTCGCGGATGCCCGCCGCGGCGACCACGTCGAGGGTCGCGGCGTGCAGTACCTCGTCGCCGTACTCCAGGTCGAAGTCGAGGAGGCGTGCGGAGGAGCGCAGCCGGGCGATGTGCTCCCGCAGCAGGAACGGGGCGCCGCCGTAGACGCGTACGCCCTCGAACACGCTGCTGGCGTAGTGCAGTCCGTGGCTGAGGACGTGCAGGCGCGCCTCGGCCCACCGGACGAGGGAGCCGTCGAGCCAGATCTCACCGGTGCGCTGATCGAAGGGAAGCACCTGGGTCACCTCAGAGCGCGAGATCGAAGAGCGGGTGCTGGAGGTCGCCGACGAGGGCGACGAAACGGCGCTCGTGCGGGGTGACGCTGCGCACCGAAACGCCGTGCAGGGCCAGGGGGTTGATCGGATACATCACCAGGACGTTGCTGTCGTAGGTGATGGTGCCGACCTCCTCGACGTACTTCGGGTCGATGTCGAAACGGTTGTCGCCGTACTCGGAGGCGCTCGTGGTGAACCGGTGTGCGCTGTCGCGGTATTTGTAGAGCTCCAGGTGGCCGCCGGTGGCGTCGTCCTCGGGTAGCTTCATGTAGAAGAGACCGCCGAAGAGCTTGTACGGCTTGTCGACGTGCGGGCCGCGGTAGGACGAAGGGCGGCCGGTGACCGCCGAGTTGATGACGGCCGTGCAGTCCATGAGGATGTCGTGGGTCGCGAAGGTGTCGTGGTTGCGGCGGCCGACGCGCAGCGAGCGCAGGGGGCCGCACTGCGCCTCGGCGTCCGGGAGAGCGGCGATCAGGTCGTCGTGGAAGAGGTCGAGGAACTCGCGGTAGAACGCGGGCGAGGCGTGGTAGGTCACGAAGTCCTTCCACACCTGGGCCATCTCCGCGTCGGCCAGGATGTGCTGGGACATGTAGTTGTAGCGCTCGTTCGAGGTGATCGGCTTGCCGATGCGGGTGCCGATGTACTCGGCGGTCGGCATGCTGGTGGCGAGGGCCTGGTAGAGGTCCGGGCTCAGCGGGTTGTGCAGCACGATGTGCGGGAACGGGTCGCGGCGGATGTCGGCCCGGGTCGCCTTGGCGAGGATGGACTCGACGGCGATGGTGGTCGGTCGGGCATCGGGCATGTCGGCTCCTTCGAACACTTCGGTTGTGCCGCGTCGGGCTACGGTCGGAGATTCCTGGTGGCGAACCAGGTTTCGAGGATCAGCAGCGACCACAGGACCTCGGCCGCGTGCGTGTCGGGCCGCTCGGTCTGCATCCGGAACAGTTCGCGTACGGTGTCGCGGCGGATGTAGGCCCCGCAACGGGTGCGGGAGCCCAGCAGGGTGTCGCCGATTAGGTCGTACAGCGCCTCGCCCGGCTTGATCATCGCCGTGACGGGCAGGGTGAACGGCTGCTTGGGCCGGTCGAGGACGCTGCGGGGAAGCCGGCGGCGGGCGGCCTCGGCGACCGGAGCCTTGACAGTCTCGCCGACGACCTTGAGCGCGGGCGGCACGGCGTGCGCGAGACGCATCACGGACGGCTGCAGGAACGGGATCCGCGCCTCCACCGCGTGCGCCATGCTGAGGTGGTCGACGCGGCGCAGGATGTAGTAGGGGAACCGCTCCGTCTGGTCGTAGCGCAGCAGCGTCTCCAGCTTCCCGTGTCGGCCGCCGCGCACCCGCCGCTGGAGGTCGTCGCCGTTGGCATCTCCGAAGTGGCCACCACTGGAGCGGAGTTGGGCCAGATACTCGGGGGTGTAGAGCCGGGCCAGGGTCGCGGGGCCCGCCGCCGCCATCGTGTCCTGATAGGCGCGATGCCAGTTCGCCCCGTCGTCGCGGGCCGCCTTGACGTAACGGGCGTAGCCGCCGAACAGTTCGTCGGCGCCGTCACCGGTGAGGGCGACCTTGAAGCCGGCGTCGTGCACTGCCTCGAACAGCGCGAAGGTGCTCAGGCCGTGGGGGGCGTTGTTCGGCTGGTCGAGATGGCGGACGAACCGGTCGATCAGATCGGGGAAGTCGGCCGGGTCGACGACCACTTCGTGGTGGCGGGTACCGCAGTGCGCGGCGACCTCGCGGGCGAAGCGCCGCTCGTCGCCGGGCCAGTCGCCGCGGTAGGCGATGGTGAAGGAGTGCGGTCGGGGCACGGTGGCTGCCGCCAGGGCGGTGAGATAGCTGGAGTCGAGGCCGCCGCTGGTGACGACACAGACCGGTACGTCGGCGTCGAGCATGCGGGTGAGTTCATGGCGCAGGGTGCGGTCGAGCAGGTCGGCGACCGAAACGCTCTCCTCGACGGCCAGTGCGTCCAACTGATGTTGCTCGAAGTCGAGCTGGGATCCGTCGAAGCGCAGGACGCTTCCCGGCGGCAAGGTCCGTACCCCGGTGTACACCGTGCCCGGCCCCCAGATCGCCCTGCCGCCGAAGTACCGGTCGACTGCCGACGGGTCGATGGCGTCCGGGAAGTCGGGGAAGCGCGCCAGAGCCGCCGGCTCGGAGGCGAAGCAGAGTCTGCGTCCGTCGGCGGAGACGTAGTAGTAGAGGGACTTCATCCCGGCGTGGTCGGTGAACAGCTTCAGACAGGGCTCGTCCCGCCGGTCCACGATCGCGAGGGCGAACATGCCCTCCAGCCGCCGGACGAAGTCGTCGCCGTATCGCTCGTACAGCGGCAGCAGGACATCGCCGTCGCAGTCACCCTTGAACCGATGGCCCTGGGCGGCGAGTTCGGTGCGCAGTTCCCGGTGGTTGTAGATCTCGCCGTTGAAGACGCAGGTCATGTCGCCGAGGACGTAGGGCTGTCGGCCATGGGCGATCCCTTGGACGGCGAGGCGGTTGTTGCCGAGCGCCCAGCCGTCGCCGGTCCGCAGAGTCCGGGCGTCGGGGCCACCGTGGCGCTGGGCCTCCCCTACCGTGTGCAGGACGTCGGGGGCGATGGGCTCCCCGCCGAAGCTGCCGTAGATGCGGCACATGCGTGAACCCCCCGGTCACCCGACGACGGGCGCGTGACGGCGCCCGGCCGGTGTCTGACGGATGGCAGGTGCCTGGCGGACGGCCGGAGTCGGGCACGTCGCCGGTGACTGGCGGGCCGTCGGCAGGTGGCGGTCCAGGAACTCGGTGACGATCTCGACCTGGCGCAGGATGTCCTCCAGCTGACACGGCGTCGGGCTCACGCCGTGGCCCTCCAGCGCACTGTTGCCGGTCTTGAGGTGGACGGGGGCGGCCGCGCGGACGAACTCGGGTGCCTCGTAGGTGCGCACGAAACCGCCCGACAGCCGCGGATTGTCGACGTGGCAGTCCAGCGGGATCGACACCGCCTCGCGGATGGCCGCGATCATCGGCAGCGGCAGATCGCGCACCGGATTGAAACTGTTGGCGCCGAGCATCTCCAGCATCTGCGCGGAGCTGGGGTTGCCGTGACCGCAGTGGGCGGAGACCTTCAGATGGATGTCGGCCGGCAGTTCGCCCGCGGTGCGCAGCCGGTGCAGGACCCACAGCAGGCCCTCGTCGTAGACGACGAAGCCGCGCACCCCGGCCTCGATACCCCGCTTCACGTCCTCGATCGCGCGAACGATCTGCTCCTGGCCGCGCAGCCGGTAGCCGATGCGCGCGCCCTCGGGGGTCTGGACGCCCGCCCCGATGTCGTACGCGGCCCGCGGTCCGACCGACATCAGGATCTGCGCGCCGTACTCCTCCCCCAGTTCGGCGTAGGCGCGCAGCTCCCGGGCCGTGTGGCGGTACATGCCGCGGGTCTCGGTGACGCGGTTGATGGTGAAGCCCCGCCGGCGGCTCTCCGACAGGAGCGTCTCGGCGGCCTGCGCGGAGTTGACGGTGGGGACCTCGATCCGGAAGTGGCAGCCGTCGTCGAAGGTGCGCGGCGACTCCTCGACGAGCGCGGTGTCCTGCACGGGCAGCCCGAGCCGGCCGAGCTGGGCCCGGGTCTCGTCGAACAGGGGACTCGCAGAACTCACCGCGCTCACCGCGTCACCTCGATACCGAGTTGTTCGGCCGCTCTGGCGACGATCTCCTCGGCGACGCCGATGGACGTGGCGTGGTCGGGGTGCACGACCTGCACCTCGCCGAAGTTGCCGAGGTTGCCCCGGCAGGGCGCGAGCACATCGCCGTCGGGGAGGTTCAGGGTCAGCGCGTGCAGGGCGTCGCCGTACTCGTCGGCCCAGTCGAGGCTCGGCGGTCCGGCGGGCCTGCGCACGCGGTCCGCCGCTCCGAACCAGCGGACCGTCGCGTAGCGGTTGAACGCGATCGCTCCCAGCTCCACCGCCTCCTCGAGGTGGATGCGCACGAGCAGCTCGAACGGGTCGCCGCCGCCGGCGAGCTGGAAGAGGTTGGGCAGGCAGGAGCCCATCAGGCGCGGGTTGAGCTCGATGAGGCGGGGACGGCCGTCGTCGCCCAGCATGATCTCGACATGGAAGATGCCCAGACGCAGCCCGACGGCGGACACGGCCGCCTCCGCGAACGCCATGACCCGCTCGTAGGAGTCGGCGTCGATGGCCGCCGGGATCGTCGTACCGACCTCCAGCGCCTCGTGCCGGTCCCATGTCTTGCGCTCACTGACGGCGAGCCGCAGGAAGCGCCCGTGGGACAGCCCCAGCTCGGCCGACAGGAACCGGCCGGTCAGGTACTGCTCGACCAGGACGCCGTCCTGATAGGGGGCGCGGCCGGGCTTCACCTGCCGCCACAGGTCCCACAGCCGGGCCCGGTCGGGGACGATGTGCGCGCCTTCGCTCGCCGAACCCCTGGCCGGCTTGAGGACGACGGGGTAGCCGACCTCCGCGGCGAACGCGGCGGCCTCGACGTAGCCGCCGACGACGGCATACCGCGTGTCGTCGACGCCGGCGGCCGCCAGGACCTCACGGCAGCGGTGCTTGAGCTTGGCCGTCGCAGCGCCGTGCGCGCTGGTGAACGGGATGCCGAGCTCCTCCGCGACACGGGCCACCGGGACGACGAGGGCGTCGACGGTCGCCACGAATCCGTCGATCGGCCGCTCCCGGTGGACGGCGAGGACGCGGGCGCGCAGCGCCTCGGCGTCGGTCGCGTCGTCGAGGACGTGCACCGTGTCGACGTACTCCTGGTAGGACGAAGTGGTGAAGTCGATGTGCTGGGCGCGCTCCATGCGCAGCGAGCGGATGAGCGTCACCTCGTGGCCGAGCCGCTTGGCCGCCCGGAACGCCGGGGCGTTGCCGGTCTTCCAGGTCACGAACACCACGTGTCGGCGTCCACTCGGCACGGGTGGGCGCCCACTGACTGGGTCTGTCATCGGACCTTCCTTGTGAATCGCTGGCCTATGCGGACGAAGCCCGGGGTGTTCGTTCCGGGCGTGGGGATGAAGGAGATGGATCCGGCGAGGATGTTGCGCTCCGACATGGAGGTGAAGCCGCCGGCTCCGGAGGAGACGAGATCGCCCTCGTCGAGGAGCAGCCAGTCGCCGTCGCGTTGTCGCTCGGCGTAGGCGTACCGGAGCCGTTCGGGCCCCGGCAGGACGTCCAGCCGGTAGCCGTCGGATTCGTAGCGGCCCACGCAGTCGTCGAGCGCCATGCCGAAGGCGCGCCCGGTGCGGATGAGGCCTTCGCCGGTGAAGGCGCGCAGCAGGTCCTCGTAGAGGCCGAAGGCGGGGTAGGCGTTGGTGAGCAGAAGGAGGAAGGCGCGCTGCTCGGGGAAGATCTGGATGAAGTTGTGATGGCCGCTGCCGTTGGAGTTGAAGCCGAAGGCGGTGGGCCCGAACATCAGCCAGCCAAGTCCCCACGCGTGCATGAAGTGGTGGCCCGGCACGTCGATCTGCGGGGTGCGCATCTGTGCAGCGAGTTCGGCGGACAGCAGGCGCTCACCGCTCGCGGTGACACCGTCGTCGAGGGCGAGCTGGGCGATGCGCGCGAGTTCGGGGAGGGTGAGGCAGATCGAGAAGGATCCGGCGGCGTCGTCGGCGATGGTCTGCGGCCCGGGTTCGTGCCGTATGTATCCCCGGCCCGCCTCGCTCCACAGATATCCGGTGGCCACGGCGCCGTAGTGGTCCTCCGCCGTCCCGCTCTCCGGGACGGGCGTTATGCCCAGTGGTGTCAGCAGCAGCTCGTTGAGGGCGCGCCGCCAGGGCATGCCGAGGAGCTTTTCGATGAGACCGGCGACGATCGAGGTGCCGCACGCGGAGTACGCGAAGACCTCGCCGGGTTCGAAGAGCTGCCCGTAGTCCCGGAACGAGTCGAGGTAGTGGTCGAGGTCCGGGTGATCGGTGTCGTGCCAGACCTCGTAGGAGTCGTCGATTCCGCTGGTATGGCAGAGGAGTTGACGCAGCGTCACAGCTCGGGTCCGCCCGTCCCGTCGTACGACGGCGTGCGGCAGAAGACCGTCGAGGGGCTCGTCGAGCCCGACGAGTCTCCGGTCGACCAGACGCAGCGCAACGAAGGCGAGGAGCGCCTTGGTGATGCAGGTGACGCGCTGCCGGGAGTCGGCGGTGCGTGCGGGACCAGTCTCCATGTCGTCCATGCCGTGGTACGTGAACTGCAGTGCGCCGTCGGCGTACACGGCGGCCGCGGCGGCGGGAACGCCGTGCCCGCGCGCGGATTCGTGCAGGGTCCTGGCGACCGCGCGCAGCCGCTCGACGGTGCCGATGGCAGTCGGCGCGGCGGGAGCGCGTCCGCGGGCCCGGCGCAGCAGCGCGGCCTGGGCGCCGAGGGTGCGGTTCTCGTGGATGTCGGCGACGCGAAGGGGGGCCGCGCTCTCCTCGCTCAGGCGGGCGGCGAGCAGCGTGGCGAGCAGGGAGTGCCCGCCGACGGAGAAGAAGTCGAGATCCGGGGAGAGCCGGGAGAGACCCAGCAGGTCGCTCCACACCCGGGCGACGGCGGCCTCGTCCGGGTCGTCGCCGAGGTGCTCCGCACCTCCCCCGGCCGGTCCCCAGTCGACCGTACGGGCGGCCAGGGCCTTGCGGTCGACCTTGCCGTTGGGCAGCCGGGGCAGCCGGTCCTCGACCACGATCTTCGCGGGCTGCATGTAGTGCGGCAGCTTCCGGCGCAGCCGCTCGCTCATCGCGTCCACGGCGACGGGGTCGCCCTCCAGACCGACGTAGCAGACCAGCAGGGTGTCGTCCGCGCGCTGGACCGCGAGAGCGGCCACATCGCGCAGGCCGACAGTCTCCCGCAGCACGGCCTCGATCTCGCCGAGTTCGATACGGAAGCCACGGACCTTGACCTGGGTGTCCTTGCGGCCCATGAAGCGCAGTTCGCCGGTCTCGGTCCACTGAACCAAGTCGCCCGTGCGGTAAAGGGTGTCGACCGGTGCGCCGGTCAGATGGGCCGGGGCCGGCACGAAGGCCGCGGCCGTGCGTTCCGGGTCGTTGAGGTATCCGCGGGACAATCCCGCACCACCCAGGTGCAGTTCGCCGATCGCTCCCCGGGGTACCAGCCGCCCCGACGGGTCCAGCACGTACGCGACGGTGTTGGGCAGGGGCACTCCGATGGTGGGCTGCTGGGCGAGCGGGCCGGTGAAGTCCTTCCACGTCGAGTACGTGGTGTCCTCCGAGGGCCCGTAGAGGTTGAGGACGCGTCGCACGGAGGTCTTCTCGAAGGCGGCGTTGACGAGCTCCTTGGCGAGCGGTTCGCCCGCGACGTTCAGGACGACGGTGGACGGCGGCACGGCGTCGCGCTGGAGGAGCACATTCAGTGCGCTGGGCACCGTGTTGACGAGGGAGGGTCGCAGCCCCGGTCCGGATGCGTCGTGCCTCGGCGCCTGCTCCGTCAGCGCGAGGACGTTGTCGACGACCACGACGCAGCCGCCCATCGTCAGAGGGCACCACAGCTCGAACACCGACAGATCGAAGTTGAGCGAGGTGGCGAACAGGACGCGGGAGACCTCCTGGCGGGAGTACGTGTCCCACGCCCAGGCCAGCAGGGCCACCACATTGCGATGGCTGATCACCACGCCCTTGGGCAGGCCGGTCGACCCGGAGGTGTAGATCAGATGGGTGGCGTCCGAAGAGCTCACCGCGACGTCCACGGGGTCGGGCCGCTCGCCCTGGGCCCTCTCCCACAGCTCGGCCCACGGCAGCGCGGTCACGCCGGCCGGGCCGAGCCGGTCCCTGACGCCCGGATCGTCGAAGACCACGGCGGCCATCTCTGCCGTGGCGGCGATGGCGGTCAGCCGGTCGGCGGGATACGCCGGGTCCAACGGCACATACGCGCAGCCCGCCTTGTGCAGGGCCAGCAGCAGGCAGACGGTGTGGTGGCTGCGGGCCGTCGAGACCCCGACCCGCGCTCCGGGGGCGACCCCGTGGGCGAGGAGCGCGCGGGCGATCCGGTTGGCCCGCGCGTCGAGTTCTCGGTACGTGAGCACGGTGCCCCGCCACTCCGCGGCGGGCGCGTCGGGTGTGCGGGCGGCCTGGGCCTCGACGAGGGCGTGCAACGGGGTGCCGTCCGGGAAGGGGCGCGCGGTGGCGTTGACCTCGTCCAGCAGGAAACGCGTCTCCCGCTCGGAGAGCTTGAGCTCGTGCAGCGGCGCGTGGGGGCGGCGGGCGCCGTCCAGGAGGAGGGCCTCGTGGTTGGCGGCCATGCGGGAGACGACCTCGCGCGGGAAGAGCCCGGTGTCGTAGTGCAGGGTACGGCGGGCGCCCGTCCCGACTTCGAGCAGCAAGTCGAAGTCGCCCGAGAATACGGGGGGGTGCCCGGCCTCCTCCGAGCCGGCCTCCTCCGATCCGGCCCCCGACCCGGCCTCCGAGCCGAAGAGGACACCGACACGCAGTCCGGTCCCGAGGCCGGCGGCGGCACCCGGCCCAGGGGCCCGGTGCTGCTCCGCGAGCGAGGCGCCCAGCCCGGCGAAGGTGGTGTCCGCTTCGGCCCGGGAACGGAGCGCCATCACCCCGCCCGGCCCGCAGACCCGGCCCAGCGCGATGTCGCCCTGCCCGCTGTAGCGGTGGATCAGTACGGCGAATGCGGCCAGGGACTGCTCGGCGGCCTCCTGACCGGCCTCCGAGGACCAGGAGTACGCGGCGTGGGGGTCACCGGTGCCGAGGTCGCCCCGGGCGACGGGCAGCCTGAGCGCGGGGGCGGCAGGGCCGGCGGGAGGCTCCTGCCGCCGAGCCGCGCGCACCTCGACCGGCGGCCGCGGTCCCGCGACGGCGAGTGTGTCATCCACGGACTGAACTCCCTTTCCTCATCAGGAACTTGTGCAGCGACTTGTTGCACCGCGCGGTGGACGTGTGGCGCGCACGAAGGCGGCTTGTTGCACCGCCGGCTGGACGTGTGACACGCACGGAACGCATGGCGTGTGCGCGGCTGCGCACGAGGGCCGGCCGACGGCTCTCCTCCAGGACCCCCGCCGCTCCCGGCGGCGCGCCGCGCAACCGGGACCGCCGACATCCAGGTACGGGGGCACGCACGTACGGAGGGCCCTGCGCACACGGAGGTCCCGGCCCTCACACCGTCACCGGCACCGGACTCTCCTTGCCGCGCCGCCGGGCCAGAGCCACCACCGCGGGCATGGCGGAGCCGAGCGCCGCGAACCCCGCGGCCATCACCACCCAGCCCACCGTGCCGTGCTCGACAGCCAGCCAGGTGAGCAGGGCGGGCGCGGCCATCTTGCCGATGTCGGCGCCCATCGCGTACGTGCCCTGGTACTGCCCCTGGGCGTCTTCCGGGGCGAGCCCGAAGGAGATGCCCCAGCTCCCCGCCGACTGCCTGACCTCGCCCAGGACATGGGCGAGCGCGCCCAGGACGAGCAGGGCCGAGGCCACCGGCGCGGCGGCACCCTCGCTCAGCGCGAAGATCAGGCAGGCGGCGCCCAGGCACCAGGATCCGGCACGGGAGGCGCGCGCGGCGCCCGCCGGTTCGTCCGTGCCGCGGGCGGCCCTGACCTGGAGCAGCACCACCGACACCGTGTTGGTCAGCAGAATGACGGCGATCATCCAGCGCGGGGCGTGGGTGTGGTGCAGGACCCACAGCGGGAGGACGACGTCCAGGAGGAGGTTGTGCATGGACAGCAGTCCGTCGAGGACCACGAACGTGAGGAAGGGGCCATCGCGCAGGACGGCGAGCGCGGGTCCCGGCCGGGCGGGCTGCGGCGGCACGGACGGCAGCAGCAGGGTGAGCAGGCCGGTGGCCAGATAGGTGAGCGCGTTGAGGACCACGGCCGCGCGGTATGCCGCCGGGGTGCCCACGGCGAGCACGGCTCCCGCGATGCCCGCACCGACCGAGACACTGATGTTGGCGGCGGCGCGCAGCTGGGCGCGGAGGGTCACCCGCTCGGCGGCGGGGACGAGTCCGGCGATCATGGCCATCCGTGCACTGCGGCTGGCGCTGTAGGCCACCGCCTGCACGGACATCACGGCCACGTACGTACCGAACCCGTCGACGAACAGGAGCGCGGCGGTCAGCGGACCGAGCGCCACGAAGGACCAGATCTGTACGGTGCGGGGGCCGACCCGGTCGGCGAGGTGCCCGGAGGGGGTGCTCAGCGCCAGGGCGACCGCGGCGGCGGCCCCGGCGCCGAGCCCGAACCGGCCGGGCGACAGCCCGAGTACGGCTGTCGCGTAGACGGCGTTGAGCGCCATCCACAGACCCTGGCCCATGGTGTGCACCAGGGTGATTCCGGTGAGCGTGCGGGCGGGACCGCGTGGCGGAAGGATCCGGCTCAGCACGGCCGCACCGCCTCGCACCGTCCGCGCCACGTCAGGGTCTCCGACATCACCGCGCACCTCTCGTTCATCGCCATTGCCAACGATGGGTTCCGGAACCCGTTCCCGGTGGGGAAGCGCAATTCCGTACGCATTGAATTCTACACACGTTGACTTCGACGGTAAACCCTCGCGACGCGGCGGCACTTGAGAAGCGGCGACACCGCTTGACGCTTCATCGGAACAACTCGCTTCACTGCTTGACGCTCCGTCAGAACAGCTTGCTGCCCTTCAGCCTCGCCTTGATGGCCTCGCGCCCATTTCCGAGCACGAGTCGGCGCACGACCGGATCGGCCTCGGTGGCGGCCCAACGCAGCATCTTCAGCAGGGTCTTGGGCTGCGGGTTCAGGAAGCGCACCTCGCGTTCGGCGTATCCGAAGTGCTTGGGCACGAAGTCGGCCGCCAGCAGCCGCTCGTACAGGAGGTCCGCCGCGTCCCGGGCGCGTACGGCGCCGGCCTCGACCGCCTCGCACTGCTTCACCATCGTCTCGTAGAGCTCGGCGAAGCCGTCGTGGTCGGGCCAGTACAGACCGGGGTACGGAACGTCCTCCAGGTCCACGAAGTGGCGATCGCGGCCGTCCTTGCGGAACTTGGTGAGCGCGGTCTGCATCCGGTACACGCCGGCGTTGGCTCCCCACGCCCAGATCCTGAAGACCGCGCTCCACAGGTCGTAGTCGCACCAGGAGATGAAGGCCGAGTTGACCAGCGAGTCGTTGTAGTCGAACAGCGACTGCTGGAGGCGGTCCACGGGGGCGAACCGCTCTCCCGAGAGGTCGTCGTCCTGGACCGCTTGGAGCAACCGCCAGGCCAGCACGTTCAGCGCCTCGGTCGTGTTGGAAAGCCCGCGCGAGAAGAGCGGGTCCAGGAAGCCGGCCGCGTGCGAGAGCAGGAACCAGCGGTCACCCGCGGTCTGCTTCGAGGAGTACTGGAGGCGTCCGGTCGAGGTCCACTCCCGCACCGCCTTCATGCCCTCGAACTGCCGGACGATGTCCGGGAAGGGCGCGGCGAGCCGGGCGAAATCCTCCTCGGCGCTCACCCCCTCCGGCTTGGGGAAGCGTCGCGGGTCGACGGTCATGCCGACGCTGCACAGCGGGTTCTTCGACCACTTGTTGTTGTTGAAGCCGATCACCCAGGCCCAGCCACGGTCGAACATGTGGTGGACGGTGCCCTCGTACCAGGGCACGGGCGGCCGCTGGCTGTCCGGGAGGTGGTCGAAGAGCCGGTCGGTCGGCGTCAGGTCGACGACGTGGTTCCAGATCGACCGGGAGTGGTGCTTGAACCGGCAGGGATCCTCGCGCAGCCCGAACTTGTCCGCGACCGGGGAACGGAATCCGCTGGCGTCCACCAGATAGCGCGCCCGGTACTCGCCGTCGCGCCCGGCCAGGGTGACACCCGAACCGTCGAAGTCGATGTCGGTGACGAAGAAGTTCTGGCGGGCCTTGCAGCCGTACTTGACGGCCACCTGGAAGAGGTACGAGTCGGTGTCCTGGCGGAACAAGTGGGCTGCCTCGTGCAGCAGTTGGGGCGGCGTGTTGAACTCGTTGACCTCGCGGGGGTTCTGCGGCGCACCTTCGTGGTGCAGCAGGAATCCGAAGTGGCGTTTGACGCCGAAGCGCGGGCCGATGGTGCGAGTGGTGTCGGTGAACGAGGCGAGCGCGGCGATCTCCGGAACGTCGTATCGCTCCGCGAGGGTGCGCAGCGACACCAGGGTGAAGGGAATCGTCGACTCGCCGATCGCGAACCGCGGATGCGAACCGGCGTCCAGCAGCAGGACCTTGGTCCCGTGCCGGGCCAGGATCGCGCCGAGAAGTGATCCGGCGACGCCCGATCCGAGGATCGCGACGTCGTACGTCTCCTTCTCCAGCTCAGAGGTGCCCGGTGAGTTCACGTGCTCTCTCCTTGTCGTCGGGTGGGACAGGACGGGGTCGGCACACGGCGACCGGGCGGCTCGGGGTCCGGTCCGCCCGTCAGGCCCGGGAGGTGCCCGGGACAGGCCCGTGACAGGCCCGTGACGTGCCGGGACAGACCTGGTAGGTGCCTTCCGGTCGTGACCCGGAAGGCACCCGCCGGGTCACCCGGGACGGCGCACGCCGCGCAGCCGCTCCCGGATGAGCCCGCCCATGGCGCCCTTGAGCAACGCGCCCACCTCGTCGGGGGCGTCGGTACGGACCCAGCGGGCGGCGCGCGCGATGCGCGCCGGGGTGTTGTGGAAGAACCGGTCGGCCGGGTCCCCCAGACCGAGGGACGGCGGGAGGTAGTCCGCCTCCCGGATGGCGCCGAAGATACGGTCGGCGGCCGACCTGGGCGTGCGCGTGCCGGCCTCGACCTCCTCGCACAGGGTGCGCGTCAGCGGCCCGAGGGCGTTGTAGTGCGCGCTGCCGGGGAACGGCGAGCCCGGGTGCCGGGTCTGCTCCAGGTCACGGAAGACGGAGTCGTCGCCGCTTCTGCCGTACGCGGCACACGCGTTCTCCACGGCGAGCGCGCCCAGCACGGTGCTCACCGTCCAGGTCCGTACGACGGCGTTGAAGAGCTCGAAGTCGCGGAAGGACACGAACGACGCGTACGCCAGATCGTCGTGCGTGTCGAACAGGGCCTGCTGAAGGTCCTCTACGTACTGGAACCGCCCTGTGGACCAGTCGCCGTCGCGCGCCGCGTCGATCAGACGCCGGCCGAGCGCGTTGACGATCTCCAGGCTGTGGGCGAGACCGCGCGAGTAGAGCGGGTCGACGCAGCCGGCGGCGTGGGAGGCCAGGCAGTAGCGGTCACCGACGACGCGTTTCGAGGAGTACTGCAGTCGTCCGGTCGCGGTCCAGGGCCGGGCGGGCTCGGCCTGCGCGAACTGTCGTGCCAGATCGGGGAATTGGTCCAGGACCTGATCGAACTCCTGTTGCGGCGAGAGGTCGTGGGAGGGGTGCTTGCGGGGGTCCAGGGTGAGGCCGACACTGCACAGGCTGTTGGTGGAGCGGGGCTGGTTGTCGAAGGGGATCACCCACAGCCAGCCGCCGTCGAAGACATGGTGCAGCGTCCCCTGATGCCAGGGGCTGGGCCGGTCGTGCAGTCGCCCGGCCGGTGTCTCGTCGTACGGCGTCACGCCCGTCATGTGCGTGAAGAGAGTGCGGGAGTGGTGCCGCGCCCGGGTCGGCTCCTCGCGCAGCGCCAACTCCCGTGGTAACAGGGCGTCGTGGCTTCCCGCGTCGACCACGTACTGCGCGGCGAACTCCTCACCGTCCGCGGTGCGCAGCGCCACCCCGGTGCCCGTGTCGATCCGGAGCCCGTCGACGCGTGCGCCGGGTCCGGTGCGCACATCGGCTCCGTACCGCCGTGCGACGCCCAGCAGATGGGCGTCGACGTCCTCCCGGAAGAGATGCGGCACGGGCGGTACGACGGAGGGGTTGACGACCTGGTAGATCTCGCCGGGGTGCTGACGCAGGTGCGCGCGGTGGTGGACGAACCCCATGTTGCGCATCACGCCGCAGCGGGCGGAGACCTCCCGCTGAACCGCCTTGAGACTGGTGAGGTGTTCGACCTCGGGCACGCCGTAACGCCGGGCGACCACACGGGCGAGTGCCGCCGTGTAGGGCACCATCGACTCCCCGACCGCGAAGCGCGGGGGCTGCTCGCCGTCGACGAGGAGCGTTCGCACCCCGTTCCGCGCCAGGACGGCCGCGAGCAGCGACCCCGCGAAGCCACCGCCGATCACGGCGACCTCGTACATCGTGCGCGGACTGTCCTTGCCGGTCACGTTCACGTGCCTCACCGCCGCTCGGCGCACAGGAATTCTCGGTGCGCAGAATTCTACAGGCGATGACTTATTCAGTAAAGGCCGTCCCCACAGGACGCGTTCACCACGGAGGCGGGCGGCATGCGAAGAGGGGCGTGATCGTCGGCACGCGTGTGACGCGACCCGCGGCCATGGCGCACGGCCGTCCGGCGCGGGCATTTCACGCAGCACAAGGGACTATGCACGCAATGTATACACCACATGTATAGTCTCGGCATGCCTTCACTGACCAGGAAGATGAAAAGACCGGGGACCAGGTTCCGTGCGGCGGCGGCGGTCTCCGCCCTCGTCGCGCTGGCCCTGCCGCTCACGGGGTGCACGACGCTTCACACCACCGCACCGAGCGCCGCCCGTGCGCAGGCCACGGCCGATGTGCAGGCGCGGTTCGGGACCGTGGACTGCAGGGAGGTGAAGTGCATCGCGCTGACCTTCGACGCCGGCCCGAGTGAGCACTCGGCCCGGCTGCTCGACATCCTCAAGGAGAAGCAGGTCCCGGCGACCTTCTTCCTGCTCGGCAAGCGGCACATCGAGAAGTACCCCGAGCTGGTGAAGCGCATGGCCGACGAGGGACACGAGGTGGCCAGCCACACCTGGGACCACAAGATCCTCACGCGGATCTCGCCGGAGCAGATACGGGAGGAGCTGCAGAAGCCGAACGACGCGATAGAGCGGCTCACCGGGCACAAGCCGACGCTGATGCGGCCGCCGCAGGGCCGCACGAACGACACGGTGAACAGGATCAGCCGCGAACTGGGGCTCGCCGAGGTCCTGTGGAGCGTGACCGCCAAGGACTACAGGACGAGCGACCCGAAGCTGATACAGAAGCGCGTTCTGCAGCAGTCGTCCCGGGACGGGATCATCCTGCTGCACGACCTCTACCCGGGCACCGTGCCCGCGGTGCCCGGGATCATCGACGCGCTGAAGAAGCGGGGGTACGTGTTCGTGACGGTGCCGCAGCTGCTGGCGCCGGGGAAGGCAAAGCCCGGTACGGTGTACCGGCCTTGACGTGACATCAGGGAACGCGAGGCTGGATCAGGAGGCTCCGCCGAGGCGTACCGGCAGTGTCCGGTAGCCGTGGCCGATGAACGACTCGGCGAGCCGCGCCCGTCCCGCCGACCCGTCGAGGCTCAGGCCGGGGAATCGCGCGAACAGGGCCGGGAGCGCGACGGACGCCTCCAGCCGGGCCAGTGGGGCGCCGATGCAGTAGTGGACGCCGTGACCGAAGGCGAGGTGCTCCTTGTCGGCGCGGGCGACGTCGAAGCGGGCCGCGCTGTCGCCGTGGCGCAGGGGGTCGCGGCCGGCCGCCGCGTATGTCGCGAGGATCGCGTCGCCCTGCGGGATCAGCGTGCCGTCGGGGAGCTTGATGTCCTCGACGGCGTACCGCAGCGGGAGGTTGGCGATCGAGGGGGCCCAGCGCAGGGTCTCCTCGATGACGTCGCTCCAGGGGACCTCGCCGCCGAGGACGCGCGCGAGCTGGTCGGGGTGGCTCAGCAGGGCGTGCACCGCGTTGCCGATCAGGTTCACGGTCGTCTCGTGGCCCGCGCCGATGACGAGGAGAAGGGTGTCGATCAGCTCGGCCTCGCTGAGCCGGGAGCCCTCCTCGTCGCGAGCCGCGATCAGAGCGGTCGTCATGTCGTCGCCCGGCTGCTCGCGCTTGGACGCGACCAGACCGGCGAGCAGTTCATGGATCTCCTGCCAGGTCGCCATGGCCTGTTCCGGAGTGATGGTGGTGTCCATGTTGGCCTCGATGAGACGGGCGGTGTCGGCCCGCTTCTCCTCGGGCAGGCCGAACAGCTCGCAGATCACCTGCATCGGGAGCGGGTGGGCGTACGCGGACCGCAGGTCGGCCCGTCCGTCGGGCGCCTCGGCCATGCGGTCGAGGAGAGTGACAGCGAGCTCTTCGATCCGGGGCTTGAGGGCGTCCGTACGCCGCTTCGTGAATGCCGGTGACACGAGCTTGCGCAGCCTGCGGTGGTTGGCGCCGTACGCCGTGAACATGTTGGTCACGCCGACCCAGAGAGTGATCCAGCTGTCCCGGTACGCGCCGTCGATCCACGCGGGCCAGTGCTGGTTGGGATCCTTGGAGACCCGGTCGTCGGCGAGGAGTTGCTTGAGGATCTCGTACTGGGTGGGGGCCCAGGCCCGTATCCCGCCCGGAAGTTCGATGAGGGCCACGGGGCCGCGCTCGCGCAGCCGGTCCGCCTCCCCGTGGAGGTCGGCGCCTGCGGGATCGATGACGAAGGGCTGGTCCGGCACGTGGGCTCCTGTCGCGGGTGGGTCACCAGTCGAGGTGCAGTGTTTCGGGCGAGCGGTGGATCATGGTCGGTCGCATGGTAACTGGCTGGTTCGCGGCGAGCCGAAGGTCTGGTAGTCGGCGTGTCAACAGCTCCAGGGTGATGCGGAGTTGCTCGCGCGCGAGTTGTGCGCCGGGGCAGGCGTGCACCCCGAAACCGAAGGCCAGATGGCGGCCGGGCTCGCGGGTGATGTCGAACTCGTCGGGCCGCGAGTGGCGCGCTCCGTCCCGGTTCGCCGCGCCGAAGGCGACGAACACGCTTGATCCTTCGGGCAGTTCGGTGCCGGCCAGAGTGACCGCGCGGGTGGTGACGCGCCGGAATCCCTGCAGTGCGGTGTCATAGCGCGCGGCCTCTTCGAGGGCGGCGGGGATGCGGTCGCGTTCCGCGCGAAGAAGCGCCCACTGGCGTGGGTGCCGCAGCAGATGCAGCACGGTGCTGCCGATGAGGGCGGTGGTGGTCAGATGGCCTGCGAGGAGCAAGTTCTGCAGATGCGCCACGAGTTCGTGTCGCTGATCGAGCGTCAGCTCGCCGTCCCCGGGCGCGAGGGAGGCGATGAGTTCGGTGGCGAGGTCCTCCCGCGGACGGGCACGGCGCTCCCGTATGAGCCCGTCGAGGATGTGTTGCATCGTCACGACATCCTGGGCGGCGGCCACTTGCTCGTCCTCGTCCAGGGGGCGGAACAGCAGCTCCTCGGCCCGATGACCGCCGTGGACGACAGCGGCAACGTCCCCGGGGTTCAATCCGACGATCCGCCCGATGACCTCGCCCGGCAGCCGCCGCGCGTACCCGGACATCAGCTCGACACGACCGTCCTTGGCGAAGGCGTCGACGAGCGCGGCGGCGCGCTCGGCGGCGTACGGGAGGACGGCCGCGACCCGTGCCGACGACAGACCCCGGACGATCGGGGCCCGCAGTTCCTGATGCCGGGCCCCGTCGGCGGTGACGACAACGGGGCGGCCGCCGAATCCGCCGCCCAGCACGGCGAGCGCGGCAGGCGACGGCAGTACGTCCGGCCTGAGCGCATTGGCCGACGAGAAGTCCTCCGACCGCCGCAGCACCTCCCGAACGTCCGCGTCACGAGTCACCAGCCACGCGTCCAGCTCGGGCACATGCACCAGTTGGTCGGTGCGCCGCGCTCGTGCGTAGTGCGGGTAGGGATCGCGCTGCAACGCATCGAGTCTGCCGTGCAGTTCAGGATCCATGGGGCGCCCTCCGAACACGGTGCGGGGTCGCGCTCATGGTGTCGCAGGGTGGGCCGGGGGCGGTAGGGCGCCCTGGCCCGGCGAGCAGGATTCGGTCAGAGCGGTGGCGGAAAGTCCTGCCTGTGGCGCAGCGTGCCGCTCTCCTTCGGGACGAAGACGGCAGTGAGCCAGCGGTCCACCGTGGACCGGATCTCGATCCGCGCCACGACCGAGTACACGATCTGGCCACGGAAGCCGCGGTCAGCGACGACGAAGGCCTGGAGGTCGGTTGCGTTCAACGGGATCTCGCGGGCGTTGGTGAGGCGGAAGCGCCAACCCGCTTCGGCTGTGCCCGCCCCGAAGCCGGACAGGTACACCAGCGTGCGATTCGTTTCCGTGCGGCGCGTCCGGCCGGCATTGGCTCCTCCGCCGACAACATTCACCACGGGCGCCGACGCCGACACCTCCAGGCCCACGGTCCGTTCCTGGACGTGGAGTTCTTGTTCGCGGAGTTCGGCCGGACGGAGCCGACGCACCAGCGGGAGGGCACCGTCGGATGCCTCGCCACCGGCGAAGCCGAGGGACAGCTGGGCCGATACGAAGCGACATCCTTCGTCGGGAAGGAGCGTCAGGTCGAGGCCGAGCGCCCACAACTGCTCGTCGCCCCTCGTCGCGCTCCGCAGGGCGTCCCGCAACTCCTCTGGCACCAAGGAGAGTTCAGGGTCGTCCGGACTCGTCGCCGTGTGCCAGGACGGCCGCCCGAGGGCGATGCGATTCGTCTTGTTCCGTGCGGTCCGCCAGACCTCCTCCGCACGCCAGGAACGCTTCTCTCCGAGGTCCAACGGCTCCAGCTCGAACGTGGTGAAAGGTACCTCGTCGCCGTGCCCCGGCTCGCTCATCGGCCGCTCCATTCGATGCGTGGCCAGCCGATCAGCTTGAAGGCCGCCCAGTCGTACGGCGGTCGGGTCCGGCTCGCCTCGCGCTGGGCCACGGCCAGGGCTGCGGCGACATCGATCAGTCCCGTCTCGTCGCGTTGCCGCGTCATGTCCCGGTAGAGGTCGAGCATCAGGGACTGGGTGGCCTCGTCTCGGACGGGCCACAACGTGACCAGCACGGCACGGGCGCCCGCGGCGAGAATGCCCCGCGCGAGCCCCAGGAAGTCCGACGGTACGGCCCGGCCCTGGCCGGTCTCGCATGCGCTGAGCACAACCAGGTCGGCGTGCAGATGCCAGTCGGAGAGATCGCGCAGCGAGAGGATCTCCTCGCGGAGAGGGGCCTCGGTCACGCGCAGCAACAGGCCCGAGTCGAGGAAGTCGTGGGCGTCGAAGTAGCCGTGGCACGAGAAATGCACGAGGGAGGCTCCCCGAACCGTTTGCCGCACATCTTCCTTGCCCAGGTTCCGGCCCGACAGACAGGGGCCGCCGAAGGCCAACGAGATCGCTCTCGCCTCGTCCGGGAAGGACACTCCGACCGTGACCAGGTGGGCGAGCGGGTCGGCTGTCGGCCGCGGTGCGCCGATCGCGAGGTCGAGCGTCGCGAAGCTCGGTGCGTACAGGACCGGCGAACGTTCGATGAGCGAGCGCCCGTCTGCATACCGCACGGCGTGCAGGGGCAGCTGCTGCAGATCTCCCTCCGGGACGAGGACGACGAGTTCTCCCTCGCCGATCGTCTCGAGCGCGGGTTCGAGCAGGCGCTGCAGGCCCCGGTGCCAGGTCTGGGGCCCGCTCCCGGCGTAGTCGAGCATCTCCAACCGGAAGGAGTCCAACAGCGCGGCCGCTTCGTCCTCCGTCAGGTCCGCGAGACAGAACTCGGGGTGTGCGGCGCCGGGCCGCAGTACGCCGAGTACTGGCCCTCCGACGACCATGTCCAGGGTCACCGCCACGGCCGGGACACCCAGAGCGCGTAGGAGTGCCCGGGCCGTGTCCGTGGCAGAGGTCGCGACCGGCGGACCCGGCTGTGCGGCAGGATCCTGGTCCACGGGCAGGTACCTCTCGGCCAGGAGGTCGGCCAGTCCCAGAGCACGTGCCTGGTCAAGGGCGTCGAAGGCGCGGACGGGATCTCCGCACCGCAGGAAGTGCGCGGCACAGCCCTTGATCAGCGGGACCGCCTCGTTCGCGAGCGCGATCCGGTCACGGTCCTGGCGCAGGCCACGGCGATGCGTGGCCCACCCCGGGGTGAGGGTGCCCAGCAACCGGTCGATGTCGGCGGTGTCGCCTTTGGCGAGGGCCAGCCACAGGCACTCGGTCAGCGCCTTGACCGCGAGCCGGTCCTGGCCCGCGGTGACCGCGATGCGGTACGCCTGCTCGGCGTCAGACCGGGCGGTCTCGGGGCGTACCTCGTGCAGCAGCCCTGCCCGGTTGAGCAAAGCCAGCGCCTCGTTGAAACTGTCGTCGCGTGCCCGATGCACCTCGACGACGCGTTCCAGCTCGCGTCCGGCCCCGTCGATGTCGCCCCGGACCAGCAGCTGTTCCGCGTGGTCGGTCCAACTCCATGCACGCAGAATGGGATCGGTGGAGCGGGCCGCGCCCTCGCGCAAGCGCTGGGACATCTCCTCAGGAAGTTCGTCCGCCGAGACGTACTCACTCGCCAGCAGCACGAGCGTGCGCAGCACGAAGTCCTCGTTGCCCTGCGCGATCAGGTCGTCGAGGTTCTGTACGGCCAGTTCCACCGCGCGCTCACGTCGGCCGAGCAGGAAGAGGGCCGCCGCGAGGTTCGTTCGGTTGGCCGCGACTTCCTGCTCCCGGCCGAATCGCCGCAGCATCGCGATGGACTTCTCGTACGCCTCCACGGCCGCGTCGAGCTGATCGTCGTAGCGCAGCGCGATGGCCAGATAGCCGTGCAGCGCGGCCGCTCTGCCCTCGTCCCGCAGTGTCTCGGTCAGACGCAGGGCCGCGCGGTACTGGTCGATGGCCTCGGCGTGGCGCCCGGTACGGCGGTACGCCATCCCCAGCGCGGACCGGGCGTCGAGTTCCGACTCGGGATCGCGCCACTGCGGCGAGGTGGCCAGGGCGAGGGCGTCGAGCAAGGGCTCCTCGGCCGAGTCCGGCAGACCGAGGTCCAGCAGGGTGCCGCCGGTGATCAGGGCGGCTGTGCGCCGGTCCGGCCCGGAGTCGAGAGCGGCAAGCTCCCGCGCCATCAGATCCAGGGTCGCGAGGAGCTCGTCGCGGTCGGCACGCACGGCGCGTGCCTGTTCGGAGAGCCCGGCGAAACGGGCTCGCACACCTGGCTCCGCCCGTCTGTCGGAGTCCGGCGTTCGGAGCCTCAACGCCAGCCCGTAGTGATAGATCGCCGCGTCGGGCTCGCGATCCAGCAGAACGCCGCTCAAGGCCTCGTGCACTTCGGCCATGATCCCTTGGTCAGCCAGCCGGTAGGCGGCGGCCTGTGCCTGCGTCAGGGCGTCGAGGGCCTGACCAGCGCGGCCTTGCTGTGCGTGGACGGCCGCCAGATTGAGGTGGGCCACGGCCCGTACACCGGCGCGGGACTCGGGCACGAGTCGCAGATTCGATTCCAGGACGTCGCGGGCCGGTCCGAGTCGGCCGAGGGTGACGAGGACCGCTCCCTGTTCCAACCGGATCTCAGCCGCTTCCCTGCGCCGGCCAGCGTCCAGAGCCGCCTCGCCGGCCCGATCGAGCAGGGGTAACGCCTCCTGGGCACGGCCTTGTTCGTGCAGGTCGAGCGCCCGGTTCCGAAGCCCTTCGAAGGAGGCGTCGGCCGACGGGTCGGGGGAAACCGCTTCCCGTGGTGGTCGATCGGCGCCGGTGAGCGAAGCCGTCCAGCTCAGCAGCCGGTCTAGGTCCGCGCCGAGCCCGTCGTCCGCGGCATCGGCGGGGGCCGCGCGGACGAGCTCGGCGACGTGACGCGCCGCCGCGTCGGCCTCGTCGGCCCGGCCACTGTTGCCCAGCGCCACGGCCAGGTTGTACCGACTGCGGATGCGATGGTCCCAGCTGTCACTCCGGTCGGCGGCATCGATGTATCGCCGCATCGTCGCCGTCGCGCGGGCATCGTGCCCACGCTCGCCCTGCACCTGCCCGAGCAGGTTCAGGGCGTCCAGCAGCACGTCCTCGTGCGCTCCTGCTGCCTCCCGCGCCGTGTCGACGGCGGTCTGCAATGCGAACTCGGCCGCCGCCAGATCACCCGTCTGCTGCCAGGTACTGCCGAGGAGCACCTGCACTTCCAGGCTCTGCGCCTCGCTGCCGCGGGCAGCCAGTGCCGAGGCCGCCACTCGGGCGAGCGGCAGTGCGGTGGCCGTGTCGACGTGGACGAAGCGCCTCAGCAGCGCCACGAGGAGGTCCGGCGCCGGCAGCGGTTCGTCGTCACTGACGGCGGACGCCAGGGCTTCCTCGGCGGTGCGGCTCCCGGCGTGCAGCAGTTCGGCGATCTCCAGGAGCCGTTGCCAGGGAGCGGAACGCACAGCGGCGAACAGGTCCCGTCCGCAACCCTCGTCCAGTTCGTCCCCGGCCGCGCGCAGCGCGGCGGACAGTCGGAAATCGCCACTGAGCTGGGTGGCGTGGATGAGATCCACGACGACGGGCAGTAGCGGCTCACGCTCCTGGGCGTCCAGAACCTCGGCGCCGCGGACGAGCGCGTCGGCATCGGGAGAGTGGGTCAACCGCAGCAAGGTCCTGACCGCTTCCTGCCGGTCTCCGAAGCCGGACAGGTCGAGGTCCTCGAACCGGCTCGCCTCCCGGGCCCGGTCGATCGAATGGTCCTCGAGATCCTCCTTGCCCATGATCTCCAGGTAGCCCGGATCGAGCTCGACGGTCGGATCGATGCGCTTCGCGAGGTGGTAGTGCAGCCGCGCGTCCTCGTCGGAGCCACGGCGCCGCAGCACCCGGGCCAGGTGGGCGTGGATATCGGCCCAGAACGGGCCATGGTCGTACCACGCGAAGGCCAGGTGCCGTGTGAGGTACGCCGGGTCGCGTTCCAGCACCGCTCGGAGCTCGCTCTCGGCCGTCTCCAGCTCCCCGAGCCCTTCGTGGCACAGAGCGATGTGGACCTCGGTGCCAGGGTCCTCGGCGTGCCGCGCGCCGACGAAGAAGTCGAGTGCCTCGGCGTAACGCTCCATCCCCAGCAGTGCGTTGCCCGCCAGCAGCCGGGCTCCCCGGTGCCCGCTGTCTGCGGTGAGCGCTCGCCTCGCCCAGTCCAGACTCGTCGGGAAGTCCCGTCGATGGGAGGCGACGCAGCCGACGCTGTAGAGCGCTTCCGCGGACTCCCGAGTCAGGGCGACGGCCTCCTGATAGCAAGCCTCGGCAGCATCCAACTCCCCCTGGGCGAGCAGCGCGTCACCCTCCTCGATGGCCTGTTTCGTACGCTTCTTGCGGAATCGCCGTGACGGACCGTCAGCGGACATGTCGCCCCCAACAAGTTGGTCAGAACACCACGGTCCAGCCCTCGCGTCGGGCCTGCTGGGCGGTGTACGAGACGCCGTGCACCTTCAGGCCGTCGGCACCCAGCAGGGTGATCCGGCCGCCGCTGTTGCCCAGTTGGACTCCGTCCGTGAGGGGGGCCACCAGGGCGGCTCCGGCCGCGAGTTGCCCTGTGGGCACGGCGCAGGTGTGGCCGAGTCTGTCTGCGACGCGCCAGCCGGTGAGGTCGACCGGGTCGGGCGAGGCGTTGATGAGCGTGACGTTCTCGGATTCGGGCGCCGGGCCGCGGGGGTTGACGAGGGCCGCCACGATGCGCACCGGTTGACCGCCCGGGTCGGGGCGGGAGTCGTCGGGCGGGACGACTGCGTGGCCGGTGATGTCGTCCGTGTGCCAGGCCTGGCTCTGAAAGGCGAGGAAGACACCCACCCAGCGCGACTGGGCCGGGAAGTGGATGAGCAGTCCACCGTCCTGCCAGACCCCGTCGTCGTCCTGGAAGCGGGCGCTGTTGCCCTGGTTCATATGGATGTCGTGCACGCCGTTTCCGGGCAGGAAGCCGAAGATCTTGTCCCGGACGGTCGGCTCGGGACCGAAGCGCTCGCCGAAGACGTACATCCGGGCGGCCGGGTCGTCCACCGCGCGTCCTACGTAGTGGTCGAGCAGGTCGGCCAGGTCGTTGTCGGCACCCTCCACGTCCGGTGGCAGCGGACGCATCTTCGCGGGGTCGAAAAGGTTGCCCCGTACGAAGTCGAGGTTCGGGCCACCGGGGCCCGGCGGCAATGCGTTCCAGCCGGAGGCCAGGCCTTCCAGGTGCGCGGTGCCCGGGTGCTGGAAGTCGTCGTCGACGAGATAGAGCAACTCGGAGGGCCGCTCCTGGGACATCACGTTCACCGCAGCACGGTAGTGAGTCCCTTGATCATCCGTCAGATGGATCTGGTAGTGCGGGGTGTCGACGGATCCCTCTCGGCGGGTGTCGACCGCCCGTGTGATCAGTACGCCGTACGCCTTCAGCGGCATGGTGACCAACTCCCCCTGGGGGCGGCGGCATTGCTCACCCCATGAGGGAATGGTAGGGCGATGGCGCCCGATATCAGGCGGTTGCGTGAGAATTCACTTCCCGTTCGACTGCTTACGATCACCCGGTGGTCCTCTTTCTGCTGGAACGCCTGTCCCCGCACCCGGTCGACGAGAGCTGGCGGTGCCTCACCGACTGGCCCCGGCACGCGGACGTCGTCCCGCTGACGCGAGTCACCGTCCTCACGCCGCCGCCGACTCGGGAGGGCACGGTGATCGTGGCGCGGTCGGGGGCGGGTCCCCTGGCCTTCGACGACCCCATGGAGGTCGTGACGTGGCAGCCACCGCGGGACGGGGGCACGGGGACGTGCCGGCTGGTCAAGCGCGGCACCTTCGTCACCGGGTGGGCCGAGATCGAGGTGCGCCCGGCGGCCGACGGGGGCTCACAGGTGCTCTGGCGGGAGGAGCTGAGGGTGCGGTGGCTGCCCCGGGCTGCCGACCTGCCGCTGAGGTGGGCGGCGCGGTGGATGTTCGGGCGGGCGCTGGACGGGCTGCTGCGCCGGGATTGAGCGCCTGGGCGGGCCATGGTCTTCGGCAAGGACCGCCGCTAGAAGGCTCATGAAGATCTTGGGGTTCTGGTCCCGCCGCGTGAGCAGCGGGACCAGACTCGTTGGTGTGGCGATGGGTGAGTGGGCCGGGGAGACGGTCGGGCCGGATGTGTGGGAGACCTGCCGGGAGTTGATCCCAGCCGGGAGTGTTTTCGCGTTCTTTGCCGAGCATCGCGGTGTGCTGTTCCCGGCGGAGATGTTCGCGGACATGTACCCGTCGGCGAACGGGCGGCCCAGCATGCCGCCGCAGATCCTGGCCGCCGCGATCACACTGCAGGCCCTGCACGGCCTGTCGGACTTCGAAACGGTCCAGGAACTGCGGTGTGACCTGCGCTGGAAGGCCGCGTGCGGGCTGGGCCTGCACGACATGGCGTTCGACCCGTCGCTGCTGGCGTACTTCCGACGTCGGCTGGCCCGTTCGGCCCGGCCGAACCGGGTGTTCGAGGCGGTGCGGGAAGTGGTGAAGGCCACCGGTGTCCTCAAGGGCAAGCACCGGCGGGCTTTGGACTCCACCGTGCTGGACGACGCGGTCGCCACTCAGGACACCGTGACCCAGATCATCGCCGCCGTCCGGGCGGTGATCCGCGAGGTTCCCGGCGCCGGGCAGGTGGCGGCCGGGCAGTGCACCGCGCACGACTACACCGATCCGGGCAAGCCCCGCATCGCCTGGAACGACGAGCAGGCCCGGGCCGAGCTGGTCGATGCCCTGGCCGGCGACGCGGTGCGGCTGCTGGGTCACCTGCCCGAGCAGCAGCTCGGCGAGAAGGCCGCGAACGCGGTCGGCATCCTGGCCCTGGTCGCCGGGCAGGACGTCGAGCCGGCCGAGGACTCCGACGGCCGCGACGGGCGCTGGCGCATCACCCGGGGCACCGCTCCCGACCGGATGGTCTCCACCGTCGACCCCGAAGCCCGCCACGTGCACAAGACCCGCACCCACCAGCAGGACGGCTTCAAGGCCCACCTCGCCGTCGAGCCCGAGACCGGGTTATACACCGCCGTCGCCCTCACACCCGGCGCCGGAGCACAGCACCACGAGGCAGCCATCGGCATCGACCTGCTCGCCGACGAGGACACCCCGGTGGACGCCTTCGGCGACACCGCCTACTCCACCGGCGACGCCCGCCACACCCTCGAACAGCAAGGACACCGGCTGTTCCTCAAACCCGCCCCCCTACGAGCAGCCGTCCCCGGCGGCTTCACCCTCGACGACTTCGCCATCGACACCACCACCACCGCCACCGTGACCTGCCCCGCCGGGCACACCGTCTGCCTGTCAGACCCCGGCGGGCAGCACCACCAGCGCAAGGCAACCTTCGAGAACCTGTGCACCGGATGCCCGCTGCGTGAACGGTGCACCAAAGCCAAGGCCGGACGGACCGTGACCCTCCGCCCCAACCACGACCAGCTCGCAGCCGCCCGTCACCAGGCCGCCACCGATTCCGACTGGCAGGCCGACTACCGCCGCTGGAGACCACCGGTCGAACGCGCCGTCGCCTGGCTCGTCCAGCACGGCAACCGCCGCCTGCGCTACCGCGGAACCATCGCCAACAACACCTGGCTCCACACCCGGGCCGCCGCCCTCAACCTCCGCCGACTGATCAACCTCGGACTCACCCGAGCCAACAACACCTGGCACCTCAACCCGGCCACCGCATAGCCACAGAGGCCACCCGACCCACGACCCGGCGGACTCCCGCCAAGATCTTCATGAGCCTTCTAGGGCCTGTCGTTTGGATCAAGCCGGGCTCGCGGGGCTTGGCACGCACATCTGCCGCGTTGTCGTCACTCGCCGACTCCCTCCTCCGCCTTGCAGCTGCACGCACCAAGCCCCGCTCACCGGCAGTGGTAAGGCGCCGCAACCCGAAGTCGGCGGGATCCGACAGACAGGCCCTAGCCGATCACCAACCGCCGGCGCGACTCCGCCTGACGCGGCGCCGACCATGCCCTGTCCCGGAGCGACCCGCCCGGTCGCGGTCCGGCTCACCGCCGTGTACGGGGGCGGACGAAGCGCCGCCCCCGTACACGGCCGGGGCCCACGGCGCATCGGCGCCGTCACCCCGGTCGAGGCCGCCGTCCGACCGGCAGGCGCGGACGGCCCGGAGGAGCCGGCCCTGCCCGGCCTCAAGGCCCGCTGAAGATCGGCGGGTCGGCGAAACGGACGAGTTCCAGGGCCTGTTCGGGGAACCAGTCCCCCGCATCCGGGTCGACCATCCCCCGTTCCGGATCCTGGGGCCCCGCCGTACCGCGCAGACACAGCCCGTCCGACTCGCCGGGCGTCTTGATCCACAGCCGGGCGTCCTGCAACGGGTCGCCGGTACGCAGGGTCGGACGGGCGCCGAGGCCCCGGTTCGGCGGATTGCACCAGTCCTGCGGGTCCGTGTACTTACCCGTGGGCGGTGTCCAGGGCCCCTGCCCGTTGCGGCTGGAGTCGGTGACGAAGTGCTTCATCCGGGAGGGAGGTGTGTGCACATGCGTGTCGAGCCAGGCCTGTGCGTCGGCCCGCGGCCACCACTGGTGGGGACATGCGGCGACGTCGCCGTCTCCGTCGACGTACGCCAGACACGACGAGATCAGCTTGCCGTACCAGGCGTTGGTGTCGTCGGTGTTGTAGTTCGAGGCGTTGGTGTAGAAGCCGGAGGCGTGTGCGATGCCGCCCTTGATCAGGCGCGGCACGATGGAGTTGACGGTGTGCCAGCCCGGGTGCCCGGTGTCCAGATAGACCCGGGTGCCGGCCAATGGCTCCAGCTTGTCCACCGCGTAGTTGACCTCCACGTACCGCGCGGCGGTCTTGGTGCCCTGCGCGTCGTCCTGGCCGCAGTCGGCCGGCAGCAGCGCGAGGGCGTCGGGTTCGAGGGTGACGATCGCGTCGCGACCGCCTATCCCCCGGGCCACCGCGTCGATCCACTCCTTGTACTCGGCCGTGTCGGCGGCGCCGCCCGCGGAGTAGTTGGAGCAGTCGCGGCCGGGGATGTTGTAGAGCGCGAGCACGGGGATCGCGTCGGCGCGGTCCGCGTCCCGCACGACTGCGTGGATCAGCCGTTCCACCTGGGCCGGGGACTGATCGCCGTACCAGACGGCCTGCGGGGTGTTCGCCATGGCCAAGACGCCTGCCGCGTCGAGGAATTGGCCCGCTCGGGCGAGTTCGAGGGCCTGCCGGTATGCCGCTGGATTGGCGTCGGGAACGTACAGCGAAGGTCCGTGGTCCACCGGCTCCGCGGCTTGCGCCGATGGTCCCACGAAGACGGCGGCCAGCCCGACCGACAAGGCGGCGAGCCATGTTGAGGCACGTCTCATCCGGGTTCACTCCTGTTCGCAACGGTCACGGGGGACTTGCGGGAGCGCTCCCACAGGAGACTCGTCGAGGGTCATGCTCGCGTCAATACACCGGGCACGGGAAAGGGTCCGCCACGGCCTGTGGCGGACCCTTTCCCGTACGTCGGTCAGGCCACCGACCCGATGCGCGCCGCAGGCGCCGCAGCGCCCTCATGATGAATCGGCGTGTGCGCCCCCGTAAGCGAAACCCCACTCCCCCCACGCCGATTGGCCACGATCTCCGAGGCGATCGACAGCGCCGTCTCCTCGGGCGTACGTGCCCCCAGATCCAGGCCGATCGGCGACCTGAGCCGCGCCAGCTCCAGGTCGCTCACGCCCACGTCCCGCAAGCGCTCATTGCGGTCGAGATGCGTCCGGCGTGACCCCATCGCGCCCACGTACGCCACCGGCAGCCGCAGCGCGAGCCGGAGTAGCGGTACGTCGAACTTGGCGTCGTGGGTCAGGACGCACAGCACCGTGCGGGAGTCGACCTCGGTGCGCTCCAGGTACTTGTGGGGCCACTCGACGACGATCTCGTCGGCTTCGGGGAAACGGGTGGCGGTGGCGAAGACCGGGCGGGCGTCGCAGACGGTGACCCGATAGCCGAGGAACTTGCCGATGCGGACCAGCGCCGACGCGAAGTCGATCGCGCCGAAGACGATCATCCGGGCCGGCGGCACCGAGGACTCCACCAGTACCGTGAGCGGTGCGCCGCAACGAGAGCCCTGCTCCCCGATCTCCAGGGTGCCGGTGCGGCCCGCGTCCAGGAAGGCGGCCGCCTCGCCCACGACCGTGCGGTCCAGTTCGGGCTGGGCGCCGAAGCCGCCCTCGTGGGAGCCGTCGGAGCGGACGAGCACCGCACGGCCCAGCAGTTCGCCGGGGCCGCTCACGATCCGCGCGACCGCCGCCGCCTCCCCGGCCGCGGCGGCGGCCAGCGCGGTCGCGAGCACCGGCCTGGCGCGGTCGCCGGAACGGACCGGCGTCACCAGGATGTCGATGATGCCGCCGCACGTCAGACCGACCGCGAAGGCGTCCTCATCGCTGTAGCCGAAACGTTCGAGGACCGTCTCGCCGTCCTCCAGCGCCTGTTGGCACAGGTCGTAGACCGCGCCCTCCACACAACCGCCGGAGACCGAGCCGATCGCCGTGCCGTCGCGGTCGACGGCGAGTGCGGCGCCCGGCCGGCGGGGTGCGCTGCCGCCGACGGCCACCACGGTGGCCACGGCGAAGTCGCGTCCCTGCTCGACCCACCGGTGCAGCTCTTCGGCGATGTCCAGCATGTCTCGGTCTCCTTGGACGACGTAACAGCGGTGGTGTGCAGGGCGGGTCCTGTCGCCGCGCGGCAGGCGCCGGTTCGGCGACAGGACCCTGGGCGTCAGTGCACGCCCATCCAGCTCTCGATGGGGTTGAGGGCGAAGTAGACCAGGAAGATCGCCGTCAGGCCCCACATGAACGCCCCGATCTCCCGGGCCTTGCTCTGGGCGATCTTGATGGCAACGTAACTGATGACTCCGGCCGCGACACCCGCGGTGATGGAGTACGTGAACGGCATGATCACCACGGTCAGGAACACCGGGATCGCGGTGGCGCGGTCGGCCCAGTCCACATGGCGGGCGTTCATCATCATCATCGCGCCGATGACGACCAGCGCCGCCGCCGCCACCTCGCCGGGGACGATCGCCGTCAGCGGGGTGAAGAAGAGGCAGGCCGCGAAGAACAGGCCGGTGACGACCGAGGAGAGGCCCGTGCGGGCGCCCTCGCCGACGCCGGTCGCCGATTCGACGAAGACCGTCTGGCCGGACGCGCCGGCGACACCGCCGACCGCTCCGCCGGCGCCGTCGATGAACAGCGCCTTGGACAGGCCGGGCATCCGGCCCTTGTCGTCGGCCAGGTTGGCCTCGGTGCCGACGCCGATGATGGTGGCCATGGCGTCGAAGAACCCGGCGAGCACAAGGGTGAAGACGATCATGCCGACCGTCATCGCGCCGACCTGACCCCAGCCGCCGAACTCGACATGGCCGAAGAGCGAGAAGTCCGGCATCGAGACCGCGCTGCCGTGCAGTTCGGGAGCGCCGCTGGCCCACTGCTTGGGGTCGATGACGCCGAGGCCGTTGAGGACGACGGCCACGACCGTGCCGGAGACGATGCCGATGAGGATCGCGCCGGGAACGCCCCGTGCCTGCAGCATGAAGATCAGCAGCAGGGTCGCCGCGAAGAGCAGGACCGGCCAGCCGGCGAGTTCACCGGTCGGGCCGAGGGTGACCGGAGTCGACTTGCCCTGGTGGACGAAGCCCGCCTTCACCAGGCCGATCAGTGCGATGAACAGGCCGATGCCCATGGTGATCGCGTGCTTGAGTGCCAACGGAATCGCGTTCATGATCATCTCGCGCAGGCCGGTGACGACCAGGAGCATGATCACGGCGCCGTACATCACGCACATGCCCATGGCCTGCGGCCAGGTCATCTGCGGGGCCACCTGCGAGGAGAGCACACCCGAGACGGAAAGTCCGGCGGCGAGGGCGAGCGGCACCTTGCCGACGAAGCCCATGAGCAGCGTGGTGAAGGCCGCCGCGAACGCGGTCGCGGTGATCAGGGCCTTCTGGCCGAGCATGTCCCCCGCCACGTCCTTGCCGGACAGGATGAGGGGGTTGAGCAGCAGGATGTACGCCATCGCCATGAACGTCGTGACGCCACCGCGCACCTCACGCGCGATCGAGCTTCCCCGCTGGGATATGTGAAAGTACCGGTCGAGCCAAGACCGTCCGGCCGGGACACGGCTACCCGTGCCCGCGTCCTCCGCGGCGGTCTTCGGCTCCAGTGACTGCTGGGTCATGTGGGCCTACTCCCAAGGTTCAAAGGGGCACCCGCCACAGCCGCCCTGACGGCTGATCAACCGCGAGCGCGGCTACGGGATTTGGGAAGGTGCTTCGGCCGCACGACCCGGGGGACGGCCCGAGACGAACGATAGGGACTGCTGGTACCGCTGGTACTGACTGCGGCTGATGCTCACTGCTACTTGCCGATGTGCCAAGTTCCGCGAGCGGTGCGGTACTTGAGTACTCCGGGCGGCGCGGCGAAGTGTGACGTTCCCTCGCCGCCCGGAGAGTCCTGCCCGGTGCCTTACGCGGTGCCCGTGAGGTGCTCGGGGCGTACCGGCGTCCGGTTGAGCTCCAGACCCGTCGCGTTCCGGATCGCCGCGAGGACGGCCGGGGTGGACGACAGGGTCGGGGCCTCACCGATGCCACGGAGCCCGTACGGCGCGTGGTCGTCGGCGAGTTCGAGCACGTCGACGGGGATGGTCGGCGTGTCGAGGATGGTGGGGATCAGGTAATCCGTGAAGGAGGGGTTGCGCACCTTCGCGGTCCTGGGGTCGACGATGATCTCCTCCATGACCGCCACGCCCAGGCCCTGGGTGGTGCCACCCTGGATCTGGCCGACGACGGACAGCGGGTTGAGTGCCTTGCCGACATCCTGGGCGCAGGCCAGCTCGATGACCTTGACCAGACCCAGCTCGGTGTCCACCTCGACCACCGCGCGGTGCGCGGCAAAGGTGTACTGGACGTGGCCGAAGCCCTGCCCGGTACGCAGGTCGAAGGGCTCCGTCGGACGGTGCCGCCACTCGGCCTCGACCTCGACGGGCTCGCCTTCGAGCACGTCGACCAGGTCGGCGAGGACCTCGCCGCCGTCGGTGACGACCTTGCCGCCCTCCAGGAGGAGTTCGGCGGTGGCCCAAGCGGGGTGGTACGTACCGAACTTGCGGCGGCCGATCTCCAGGACCTTCTCGCGCACGAGCTCGCAGGAATTCTTGACGGCGCCACCGGTGACGTACGTCTGACGCGACGCGGACGTCGAACCGGCGCTGCCCACCTGCGTGTCCGCCGGGTGGATCGTCACCTGGGTGACGCCCAGTTCGGTGCGGGCGATCTGCGCGTGGACGGTGACGCCGCCCTGGCCGACTTCCGCCATGGCCGTGTGGACGGTCGCGACGGGCTCGCCGCCCACGACCTCCATCCGGACCTTGGCGGTCGAGTAGTCGTCGAAGCCCTCGGAGAAGCCGACGTTCTTGATGCCGACCGCGTAGCCCACACCGCGTACGACGCCTTCGCCGTGCGTGGTGTTGGAGAGGCCGCCCGGCAGCTGGCGTACGTCGGCGGCCTCGCCCGCCGCGAGCCACTGCTGCTCCGGCGGCAGCGGCATCGCCTTGACACGGCGCAGGAGTTCGGCGACCGGGGCCGGTGAGTCGACGGCCTGCCCGGTCGGCATGATTGTCCCCTGCTCCATCGCGTTGAGCTGACGGAAGGCGACCCGGTCCATGCCCACCGCGTCGGCGAGCTTGTCCATCTGGGCCTCGTAGGCGAAGCACGCCTGGACCGCGCCGAAGCCGCGCATGGCGCCGCAGGGCGGGTTGTTGGTGTAGAGGGCGATGGCCTCGATGTCGACGTTGTCGACGACGTACGGTCCGGCACCCAGCGAGGAGGCGTTGCCGACGACCGCCGGGGAGGCCGACGCGTAGGCGCCGCCGTCGAGCACGATCCGGGCCTTCAGGTGGGTGAGCTTGCCGTCCTTCGTCGCGCCGTGCTCGTAGTAGAGCTTCGCGGGGTGACGGTGGACGTGCCCGAAGAAGGACTCGAAACGGTTGTAGACGATCTTGACCGGCTTGCCGGTGCGCAACGCCAGCAGACAGGCGTGGATCTGCATCGACAGGTCCTCACGGCCGCCGAAGGCGCCACCGACGCCGGAGAGCGTCATGCGGACCTTGTCCTCGGGCAGGCCCAGGACCGGGGCGATCTGCTTGAGGTCCGAGTGCAGCCACTGGGTGGCGATGTAGAGCTCGACACCGCCGTCCTCGCAGGGCACGGCGAGACCGGACTCCGGGCCGAGGAAGGCCTGGTCCTGCATGCCGAAGGTGTACTCGCCCTTGACGACGAAGTCGGCCTTCTTGGCGGCCTCTTCGACGTTGCCGCGGAGGATCGGCTGGCGGTGCACGATGTTCGGGTGCGGGACGTGGCCGATGTGGTGGTCGTCGCGGCCCTCGTGGATCAGGATCGCGTCGGGCGCGGTCGCCGAAGCCTCGTCCGTGATGACCGGGAGTTCCCTGTACTCGACCTTGATCTTGGCGGCGGCGCGGCGCGCGGTCTCCGGGTGCTCGGCGGCGACGATGGCGACCGGCTCGCCGTGGTGGCGTACCTTGCCGTGCGCGAGGACCGGGGTGTCCTGGATCTCCAGGCCGTAGTTCTTCACCTCGGTGGGCAGGTCGTCGTACGTCATGACGGCGTACACGCCGGGCTGCGCGAGGGCCTCGGAGGTGTCGATCGACACGATCTCGGCGTGGGCGACGGTGGAGCGGAGGATCTGGCCCCAGAGCATGTCCTCGTGCCACATGTCGGAGGAGTACGCGAACTCGCCGGTGACTTTGAGGGTGCCGTCCGGGCGCAGCGTGGACTCGCCGATGCCGCCCTTGGTCTTGGAGCCCTGCGTGATGTTGGTGGGCGTACCAGTGGTACCCATGGTCAGACCGCCTCAGACTGCCGGGCGGCCGCGAGGCGGACCGCGTCCATGATCTTCTCGTAGCCGGTGCAGCGGCACAGGTTGCCCGAGAGCGCCTCGCGGATGTCCGCGTCGGTCGGGTTCGGGGTGCGCTCCAGCATCTCGTCCGCCGCGACCAGCAGACCCGGGGTGCAAAAGCCGCACTGGACGGCGCCGGCGTCGATGAACGCCTGCTGGATCGGGGAGAGTTCCCCGCCCTCGCCGGTCTGCGAGTCGTGGCCCTTGGCGGCCCACTGCTTGGCCTCGTCGAGCGAGGTGCCCGGCGTCCCGGAGGTGCCGCAGGCGCCGGTGGCGCAACCGCCGTGCTCCGCGCGCTGCTTGGCGAAGTCCGCGAGACCCTCGACCGTGACGACCTCGCGGCCCTCGACCTGACCGGCCGCGACCAGACACGAACACACCGGCACACCGTCGAGGCGGACCGTGCAGGAACCGCACTCGCCCTGCTCACAGGCGTTCTTCGAACCCGGCAGGCCCAGGCGCTCCCGCAGCACGTACAGCAGGGACTCGCCCTCCCACACGTCGTCGGCTTCCTGCTGACGGCCGTTGACCGTGAAATTGACGCGCATTACGCGACTCCCTCCGTGCCGGCGGCGGTGCCGCGGTACGACTCCCAGGTCCAGGTGAGCGTCCGGCGGGCCATGATGCCGACCGCGTGGCGGCGGTAGCTCGCCGTGCCCCGGACGTCGTCGATCGGGTTGCAGGCGGCGGAGCACAGGTCCGCGAACTGCTTGGCGACCGACGGGGTGATGATCTTTCCGTTGTCCCAGAAGCCGCCCTCTTCGAGCGCCGCGTTCAGGAACTCCTCGGCGGCCTTGGCGCGGACCGGGGTCGGCGCGGCCGAGCCGATGCCGGTGCGGACCGTGCGGGTCTCGGGGTGCAGAGCCAGGCCGAAGGCGCACACCGCGATCACCATCGCGTTGCGGGTGCCGACCTTCGAGTACTGCTGGGGGCCGTCCGCCTTCTTGACGTGTACGGCCCGGATCAGCTCGTCCGCGGCGAGCGCGTTGCGCTTCACGCCGGTGTAGAACTCGTCGATCGGGATCAGCCGCGAGCCGCGTACGGACTCGACCTCGACCTCGGCGCCCGCCGCCAGGAGCGCGGGGTGGGCGTCACCGGCCGGGGAGGCGGTGCCGAGGTTGCCGCCCACGCCGCCGCGGTTGCGGATCTGCGGGGAGGCCACGGTGTGCGAGGCCAGGGCCAGGCCGGGAAGCTCGCCGCGCAGATTCTCCATGATCTGGGTGTACGGAACGGAGGCGCCCAGGCGCACGCTCTCCTCGCCGACCTCCCACTCGCTCAGCTCGCCGATGCGGTTCAGGTCAAGGAGGTACTCGGGCCGACGGTGGTCGAAGTTGATCTCGACCATCACATCGGTGCCACCCGCAATCGGCACAGCGGTGGGGTGCTCAGCCTTGGCGGCGAGCGCCTCCTCCCAGCTGGCGGGGCGAAGGAAGTCCATGAGTGGCTCTCTTCTTCGTATCGTGGGTCGTTCTGTTTGAGCCAAAGATCGTGTGCGGCGGCCCGGCTCGTTCATGAGTTGTTCACGCGGATCGGGGTCAGTACACCGCGCCGTACAACGCCGGGGTCAGTCACCGAAACCATGAAGGAGTTGGCTGGCCAGGGCGCGCATCTTGTAGATTCGTATGAACGGAGGGCACCAGTAACCTCCTTGTTTTCCTCTGGAAACTTCAAGCACGGCCCGGGACAGAGAGAGCACAGCTCGCGAAAGCCCAGGACACAGCCTCGGAGGGGGCGGGACCGGCGTCCTGGGCACACGCGGGCCGACTCTCCGGAGTCCGAGAATCCGCTCGCCGGGTCCTCAGCACAGATCCATCGTAGATTTCGAGACAAAGAACGGCGGCGACGAGAATGCGGCTGCGCGCACTGCTGGACACCGACGCGCTGGGCCTGCGGCTGCTCGGCGGCGAGGACGAGCTGGACCGCACCGTCCGCGGTGTGATGACCACGGACCTCAAGGACCCCAGCCGCTATCTCTCCGGCGGCGAACTGGTCCTCACCGGCCTCGCCTGGCGGCACGACGCCGACGACTCGGAGCCCTTCGTACGCATCCTCGCGAGCGCCGGGGTCGCGGCGCTGGCCGCCGGTGAGGCGGAGCTGGGCGACATCCCCGACGACCTCGTCGTGGCCTGCGCCCGGCACCGGCTGCCGCTGTTCGCGGTGAACGAGTCGGTGGCCTTCGCGACGATCACCGAGCACGTCGTACGGCAGGTCTCGGGCGAGCGCGCCGGGGACCTGGCCGCGGTGGTGGACCGGCACCGGCGGATGATGACGTCGGGCCCGGCCGGCGGCGGTCCCGACGTGGTCCTGGACCTGCTCGGCACCGACTTGGATCTGCGGGCCTGGGTCCTCTCGCCCACCGGGCGGCCCATCGCGGGCTCGAAGCTCACGGGCCCCGGACTGCCCACGGGCATGTGCGCCAAGCTGGCCGCCGAGCATCTGGCGGCGGCGCGCACCGGACGCCGCGGCCCACACCGGGTGACGGTCGGCACGACGACGTACTCGCTCTTCCCGATCCGCTCGGCCGGGCGCTCCACGGGCGCCTCCCGCGACGTGCGCGAAACGGTGCTGTCCGACTGGCTGCTCGCCGTCGAGGCGGACGCCGGGGACTGGCCCGACGAGCGGCTCGACCTGCTCCAGGGCGTCACCCAGCTGATCGCGGTGGAGCGCGACCGGCGGGACGCCGCGCGCACGGTGCGCCGGCGGCTCGCGCAGGAGGTCCTGGAGCTGGTGCAGACGGGCGCCGCGCCGGCCGAGATCGCGGCCCGGCTGCGGGTGGCCGCGCCGGTGCTGCTGCCCGGACTCGGGGCGGCCCCGCACTGGCAGGTGGTCGTGGCCCGTGTCGAGTGGGACGGCGGCGAGATCGAGGGCGGTCCGGTCGCCCAGTCGCTCCTGGAGGAGATCCTCGTCGACCCGCTCTCGACGGGCCCCGAGCACTCCGACCGCATCGCCGTCGCCCACACGGGTGACGAGGCGATCGCGCTCGTCCCCCTGCCGGCGGTGTCGACGGAACACGACGGCTCCGAGTCGGGGTTGCTCGCCGACACGCTCCTGGAGGCCGTACGGGACCCGCTGTCGGCCGGCCTGAACGACGACGGGCGGCTCACCCTCGGCGTCAGCGCCGCCGTGCACTCGGCGGAGGGGCTGCGCGGCGCACTGGAGGAGGCCCGGCACGCCCGCCGGGTCGCCGCGGCGCGCCCGGGTCGGGTGTGCGCGGCCGGGCACCAGGAACTGGCGTCGCACGTGCTGCTGCTCCCCTTCGTGCCCGACGACGTGCGCCGCGCCTTCACCGCCCGACTGCTCGACCCGCTGCGCGACTACGACCGCCGCCACCGCGCCGAGCTGATCCCCACGCTGGAGGCGTTTCTCGACTGCGACGGCTCGTGGACGCGCTGCGCCACCCGTCTGCACCTGCACGTCAACACGCTGCGCTACCGGGTGGGCCGTATCGAGCAGTTGACGAGTCGGGACCTGTCGCGACTGGAGGACAAGCTCGATTTCTTCCTGGCGTTGCGCATGAGTTGAGGTCGCGGGCTCGTCGGCCCCACGGTCCCCAAGTGGCGCCGGTGTCCCACGACTTTGTGAAATCCTTCACCCACCCCCTTGGCCGGGCCCCGCGATCCGTGCTGAGATGCCACCACTCAACAGCTCAATGGTGTGCTCGGGGAGGGCAACGTGGCGCATACCGCCATGTCTGGTTCCGGAACGACTGCAGGGGACGATCCACTCCAGACCGCGGTATGGCGGCTGCGCTCACGCGCCTGCTGGGCCGACGCTGCCGCGCTGCTCAAGCCGCACACCGCGGAGGCGGCGCTGCAAAGAGCCTCGCTCCTCGTCGAGCGGTGCCTGTACACCGAGCAGGGCTGGGCCGAGGCCGAGGACGCGCTGCGCACGGCGGAGGCGGTGGCGCAGAGCGACGACGAGCGGGGCGCGGCGGCCTGCGAGCGCGGACAGCTCGCCTACGCGGCCACTCTGCTCGGCGTACGTGACCGCGCGGACGAGGCACGCGCCGCGCTCGGCCGGGCGGCGGCCCTGATCGCGCCGGGCGCCGCCGGGCGAGCCCTGCTGGACTTCCGGCGCGGGCTGCTGGCCGAGAACCTCGCGCGCTCGCCGCAGGCCGCGCGGGCCGCCTACCGGCGTGCTCACGCGGGGGCGGTCGCCCATGGCGACCCGCTGCTGCTCTCGTTCACCTGGCGGCATCTCGCCGGACTCGCCCTGCGGGACGGGGAGTTGGCGGAGGCGCGACACGGCTTCGCCGAGTCTTTGCGGATCCGTGAGGAGTTGGGGTATCTCGTGGGTACGGCTCCGGCGTTGGCGTCCCTGGCCGACGCGGAGGCCGAGCCCGAGGCTTCTCGGCTGCGCGCCGAGGCGGGGCGGTTGTTCCGGTTGCTCGGGGGCGTACCCACCTGGCTGGCACAGCAGCTGACCCCGCCCGCGGCGACAGCCTGAGAGCGCGAAGGGCATCCACGTCCGGCGGCTGCGGGTGGTTCGTGGCCGGTCGCCCAGTTCCTCGCGCCCCTTACCGCTGCCGCCCGTACCCGGAGTCCGCCGGAACCTTCCGAGGCCTGTCGCTTGGATCAGGCCGGATCAGGGAGCGGGGCTTGGCGCGTGCAGCCGCAAGGCGGAGGAGGGAGTCGACGCGATGGGGGTCCCCCCGCGCGAGCGAAGCCGAGCGTGGGGGGAGTCGGCGAACGACGACAACGCCGCAGATGTGCGCGCCAAGCCCCGCGAGCCCGGCCTGATCCACACGACCGGCCCTAGCTGCTCTGGACGTGCACCAAGAGGTTGCGGGCGAACGTCGCCACACTGGTGCGGAGTTCGGGGTCACGGGCCACGTAGACGACCACCGCCACGATCACGAGGAGCGTGAGGAAGCCGCGCAGTCCGCCACCGCGGCTGCCGCCGTAGGACATGGGGCGGTGCAGCTGGGGCGCGCCCGAGTGCGGGCCGTGGGCGCGGGCCATGTCGTGCATCTGACGGTGGTGGCGTACCTGGTTCTGATGGATCTGCTGGGCCTGCTGTGCGGCCTGCTGTGCCTGCTGCTGCGCCATCCAGGACGGGTCGGGCATCGGTCTCTCCCCCGGTTTCGGTCCGGCTCTCGCCGTGTACGCGAAGGCACGCGCGCGGGGCGGCCCGGGTTCCCGGCGAAGGGGTGTGTTGCGCGGACCGTACGGATCCGTGACACGGGTGAGCGGAAGGGCACCTATCCGCGGTGTCAGGACGCTCCGGCGAAGTGCTCCCGCACCAGGGACTGCACGACCGCCAGGTCCTCGGCGATCAACGCGTCCAGCAGGGAGGTGTGTTCGGCGGCGTCGGCTACGAGGTCCGCGCGGCCTCGGCCCACGGGGCCGCCGACCAGGGGCCACTGGGCGCGGCGGTGCAGGTCGTCGGCGATCTGCACCAGCTGGACATTGCCCGCCAGGGCGAGCACCCCGCGATGGAAGGCCCGGTCGGACTCGGCGTAGGTCGCGCGGCAGCCCGAGGAGGCGGCCCGTACCGTCGCCTCGGCAAGCGGGCGCAGGTCCGCCCAGCGGGCCGCGGGCACGGTGCGCGCGAGCCGCAGCAGCACCGGGACTTCGATCAGAGCCCGGATCTCGGCGAGTTCGGCCAGCTCCCGCGTGCCGCGCTCGACGACCCGGAAGCCCCTGTTGGGCACGACCTCGACGGCGCCCTCCAGCGCGAGCTGCTGCATGGCCTCCCGTACCGGCGTGGCGGACACCCCGAACCGCTCGCCGAGCGCGGGCGCCGAGTACACCTCTCCGGGGGCGAGCTCGCCGGCGACGAGCGCGGTGCGCAGGGCGTCGAGGATCTGTCCGCGTACGGAGGCGCGCTGGACGACAGGACGCGCGCCCTCGGCGCGCGGGCGCGGGATGGGCGTCTCGCTGTGCGTGTGCTCGCCGCGAGCGCCGGCGCCGGCGCCCTCGGCGGCGACACCCCGCTTGCGGTCCACATCCGCGGCCTGCGGCTGTGCGGGTACCCGAACGACCCCCGTACGGATGTCCGGGACTCCGGCCCCCCTACCGACGGAGCCGTGCGCATTGCGCGGGCCGGCCTGCTCCACGGGGTCCTCCTCCGGGGTTGGTGGCACTTGGGGGTCATTGCGGCGGTTGTTACTCGTCCGTCAAGCACCATAGGCGCACAGAGCCTCAGTTCAAACATCATGTACACGGGGTAAGGTAAGCCTTACCTGTAAACGATCGTGAAGCGGTGGTCCTCGCATGCCCGCTCCCGCCCTCCCCTCCGGCACCCCGGCCGCCACCGACGTACGCCCGGCCTCCTCGCCCGTCGCGGACGCGTACGCCCGGCTGACCGAGGCCTTCCCCGGGCTGAGCGTCACGGAGCTGCAACACGGGGAGGCGACCCCGCGGGACAGCGGCTGGGTCTCCGCCGCCCGGCTCGCGGAGGGCGGGGCCGGTCTCGACGCGTTCCTGGCGTGGGACGAAACACAGGTCATCCGGGACTACGGACAGCGGGCGCGGCCGGATGTGGTGGCGAGCTTCGGGCTGCACCGGTACGCCTGGCCCGCCTGTCTGCTGATCACGGTCCCGTGGTTCCTGCTGCGCCGCGTACCCCGCTTTCCTGTGGAGCACGTCACATACGACCGGGCGCTCGGCCGGATGGCCGTCCGGGTCACGACCTTCGCCTGTCTGCCCGACGATCCGGCGGCCGGCCTGCCCGGCGCCCGGGTCGTACCGGACGAGGAGACGCTGCGGGCGCAGGTGCGGGCCGCCGTCGCCGAGCATCTGGAACCGATCCTCGGCGGCTTCGGCCCGCGCATGCGGCGGCGCGGCCGTGCCCTGTGGGGCATGGCGACCGACGAGATCGTCGAGGGCCTCTGGTACGTCGCCCATCTACTCGGCGAGGAGCGGCGCGCGATGCGCGAGCTGGAGCTGCTGCTGCCGGGGGCGACGCAGCCGTACGCGGGCTCCGCCGCCTTCCGTGAACTGACCGGTCCGAACGGGGAGACGCTGCCCACCCGCGACCGGGCGAGCTGCTGCCTCTTCTACACACTGTGCCCCGAGGACACCTGTGCCACCTGCCCGCGCACCTGCGACGCGGATCGCGTGGCCAAGTTGACGGCTGCCGCCGCCAGTTGAGGCCTTCGCAGGACGGGGCACGGCCCCGGATCCCGTAAGATCATCCGCGACCGGGACACCCGTGCGGTTACAGGCGATTCACAAATTCCTCACTTGTCGCAGGAACTTTCCGTGGAACCATCCGTACGGGTAATCTTATTCGCACTCAACTCCCGTCCCTCGCGCGGCAGTTCGAGCAGAATGTCGCCCTGCGCATCCCCTTGCACATCCTTGGCGGCCTCTTGCCCCGAAACCCCCTGAGGGCCGACGGGATTGGGCCACTATGGCGGGCGTTACGCCCTATCCCAATGCAAGGGACCCCAGATGAGACTGACCGACATATCGCTGAACTGGCTGCTTCCGGGCGCCGTTTTGCTCCTGGGACTGCTGGCGGCGGTGGCGGTGCTCGCGCGCGGCAAGCGGTCCGGGGAGAACGCGAGCAGTGACGACTCGTGGGAGCGCAGCGAGGAGCGCCGCAGGCGTAAGGAAGCCATCTACGGCACGGCTTCCTACGTGCTGTTGTTCTGCTGCGCCGCGGTCGCCGCAGCACTCTCCTTCCACGGCCTGGTCGGCTTCGGCGAGCAGAACCTCGGCCTCTCCGACGGCTGGGAGTACCTCGTCCCGTTCGGCCTGGACGGCGCGGCCATGTTCTGCTCCGTCCTCGCGGTCCGCGAGGCCAGCCACGGTGACGCGGCGCTCGGCTCCCGGATACTCGTATGGACGTTCGCAGGCGCCGCGGCCTGGTTCAACTGGGTGCACGCGCCCCGGGGCATCGACCACGCGGGCGCCCCGCAGTTCTTCGCGGGCATGTCGCTGTCGGCCGCCGTGCTGTTCGACCGCGCGCTGAAGCAGACCCGCCGTGCCGCACTGCGTGAGCAGGGCCTGGTCCCGCGTCCGCTGCCGCAGATCCGCATCGTCCGCTGGCTGCGCGCGCCCCGTGAGACCTACAGCGCCTGGTCGCTGATGCTCCTGGAGAACGTCCGCTCGCTCGACGAGGCGGTCGACGAGGTGCGCGAGGACCGGCGCCAGAAGGAGCAGAACCGACTGCGCCGCCGCAATGAGGAGCGGGTCGAGCGGGCGCACCTCAAGGCGCTCAGCCGCGGCCACCGGGGCCTGCCCGGCCGCGGCGCCCGGCAGCAGCTGGAGACCACCGTGGAGCGAGCTCCCGCCCAGGCCTCCGCGGAGCCTGCCATATCGCCGGAGCAGCTGCCCGTACGCTCACGGCCCTCCCTTACGCCCGTCCGCAAGAGCACTGAGCCGATCACCGTCGACCTCACCGCCGAGGACGACACGATGGCCCTGCCGCGACTCGACTCGCTGGAGCGCAAGCTCAAGGACCTCGAGCAGCAGTTCGGCTGAGGCCTGGGCGCACATCCGATCCCGAGCGCCCGGACGGTCCGGCCGCCCAGCGGCCGGACCCCGGACAGGACGACAACGGCGGCGCGGTGTCCTACACCGCGCCGCCGTCCAGTTCGAACCAGACCGCCTTGCCCACGCCGTGCGCCCGTACGCCCCACGCGTCCGCGAGGGACTGGACGAGAACGAGGCCTCTGCCGTGCGTACCGTCGTCGGCGTTCGGTACCCGCAGTCTGGGCCTGCGTCCCACGAAGTCCCGGACTTCCACGCGGAGTCCGTGGGGTCCGACGGTGGCCGTCAGGACCGCGTCGTGGTCGGTGTGAATGAGTGCGTTGGTGACGAGCTCGCTGGTCAGCAGCTCGGCTATCTCGGACCTTCCCGGCTTCCCCCAGTGACGTAACAGCTCCCTCAGTGCCTTTCGGACCTCCGGCACGGCCCGCAGGTCCGCCCTCCCCAGCCTGCGCCTGAGCTGCGCGTCACCCGGCTGGTCGGTCGCCTTGTCGGCCGCTTCCTCCACTGCCTTCGCGGAGGAGGCCCCGATGGCCATCGGACCACCTCCTCGTGCCTGCCTCTTCATGACCCCCGCCTGCACGCCGATGTCGGTTCCCTCCCGCTCGAACACGTTCACGGGGATCCATGCCCCGTCGGCAACGCGACAGTCATGTCGAATCGTGAACCACCCGCCGGGCGCGCACGGATGCGCCGCATCTCGGCGGGGAAGTGACACTGTGCACAGAGCCGTCCGAGCGCCGAGGAGCCGCCGTGCACGACGACCGTTCGCTGGTGGAGGGGCGACTGGAGCGCGCGCTGCGACAGTTCCTGCGCCCCGCGCAGTACGCGGACCGGGTGCCCCTGGTGCTGTCCGTGTGGCATGTACCCGGTGAGCCGGTGCCCGTCGACCAGGCACTGCAGGCCGCGTACGAGCCGTTCATGACCGGCACGGTCTGGGGAAAGCCCTGGTCGACGAGTTGGTTCCGTATCGAGGGCCGGGTGCCCGAGGAGTGGGCGGGCCGCCCTGTGGAGGTGGTGATCGACCCGGGGTTCACAGGCGACGGCCCCGGTTTCCAGGCGGAGGGGCTCCTGTACGACGCTGCCGGCGTCCCCCTCAAGGGGATCCACCCGCGCAACCGGCATTTCACGGTCGCCGCGCCCGCGCAGGGAGGCGAGGCCGTGCATCTGCTGCTGGAGGCGGCGGCCAACCCGGCTGTGCTGCACGGCTTCGAACCGACGTCGCTCGGGGACGTGCTGACCGCGGGCGATCGGCCCATCTACCGATTCGCGGCTGCCGATCTCGCCGTACTCGACAAGGACGTGTGGCAGCTCGTCCTCGACATCGAAGTGCTGTCGGAGCTGATGCACGAGCTGCCCGTGGACCGGCCCCGACGGCACGAGATCCTGCGCGCGCTCGAGGACATGCTGGACGCACTCGACCTGCACGACGTGTCCGGTACGGCGGCCGCCGCCCGGGCCGAGCTGACGGACGCACTGTCCCGGCCAGCCTCGGCCAGCGCGCACCGGATCTCGGCCGCCGGGCACGCCCACATCGACTCGGCGTGGCTGTGGCCGCTGCGCGAAACGGTCCGTAAGGCCTCGCGCACCTTCGCCAACGTCACCGCGCTCGCCCAGGACTACCCGGAGCTGCTCTTCGCCTGTTCGCAGGCCCAGCAGTACGCCTGGGTCAAGGAGCACCAGCCGCACATCTGGGAACGCATCAAGAAGGCGGTGGAGGAAGGAAATTGGGCCCCGGTGGGCTCGATGTGGGTCGAGTCGGACGCCAACATGCCGGGCGGTGAGGCGCTGGCCCGCCAAATCATCCACGGCAAGCGCTTCTTCGCACAGGAACTGGGCGTCGAGACCGAGGAGATCTGGCTGCCCGACTCCTTCGGCTACACGGCCGCCTTCCCCCAACTGGCCAAGCTCGCGGGCGTCCGCTGGTTCCTCACCCAGAAGCTGAGCTGGAACCAGTCCAACAAAATGCCCCACCACACCTTCTGGTGGGAGGGCATCGACGGCACCCGCGTCTTCACCCATTTCCCGCCCGTGGACACCTACAACTCCCAGTTCCACGGCCGTGAACTCGCCCATGCGGAAAGGAACTTCGCCGAAAAGGGACGGGCCACCCGCTCACTCGTCCCGTTCGGCTGGGGCGACGGCGGGGGCGGCCCGACCCGCGAAATGCTGGAGAAGGCACGGCGGTTGCGGTCCCTGGAGGGCTCGCCGCGTGTCGCGATCGAGCGGCCTTCGGCCTTCTTCGCGGCCGCCGAGGAGGAGTACGGGGCCCACGCGCCGGTGTGGTCCGGCGAGCTGTATCTGGAGCTGCACCGGGCCACGTACACCACGCAGGCGAAGACGAAGCAGGGCAACCGCAGATCGGAACACGCCCTGCGCGAGGCCGAGTTGTGGTGCACCGCCGCGGCCGTACGCGACCCTGCGTACGCCTACCCGTACGACGCCCTCGACCGGCTCTGGAAGACGGTGCTGCTGCACCAGTTCCACGACATCCTGCCGGGCTCGTCGATCGCGTGGGTGCACCGCGAGGCACGGGAGACCTACGCACGGGTGCTCGCGGAGCTGGAGGAGATCACGGCCGAGGCGGTACGGGCGCTGGGGCCGGGCTCGCCCGCGGTGCTGAACGCCTCGCCGTACGAACGCACGGAGGTGGTCGGGGACGGGCTGGTGACGGTGCCGGGGCTCGGGAGTGTGGCCGTATCGGCCGCTGTCGGAGCGGGTGTGCGGGTCGAACAGGCCGGGGACACCATCCTGTTGGAGAACCAGTGGATGCGGGTGACGGTCGACCGCGACGGGCTGCTCGCCTCCGTCCGGGACCGCGTGGCCGACCGCGAAGTGCTCAGCGGCCCCGGCAACCTCCTCCAGCTGCACCCCGACCACCCGAATGCGTGGGACGCCTGGGACATCGACCGGCACTACCGACGCAGGCACACGGATCTGACGGCCGCCGAGTCGGTGGAGCTCGTCGAGAGCGGGCCGCTGCGCGCGACCGTCCGCGTCGTCCGCGCCTTCGGCACGTCCCGCGTCACCCAGGAGATCCGGCTGACGGGGGCGAGCCGCCGGCTGGACATCGTCACGGACATCGACTGGCAGGAGTCGGAGAAGGTGCTCAAGGCCGCCTTCCCGCTCGACGTGCACGCCGAACGCTCCGCCGCCGAGATCCAGTTCGGCCATGTGCACCGTCCCACCCACACCAACACCGGCTGGGACGCGGCCCGCTTCGAGATCTGCGCGCACCGCTGGCTGCGGGTCGCGGAGGACGGATACGGCGTGGCCGTCCTCAACGACTCGGCGTACGGCCATGACGTGACCCGCACGCCGCATGAACACGGGCTGGGCACGACCGTACGGCTCACGCTGCTGCGCGCCCCGCACAGCCCTGACCCGGAGACGGATCTGGGCACGCACCGGTTCACCTACGCGCTGTTGCCGGGCGCTGGTGTGGGGGACGCCGTCGCGGAGGGGCTCGCCCTGAACCTCCCGCTGCGATCGGCCGCGGCGCCGTCGCTCGAACCGCTGGTGAGCGTCGACAACCCGGCCGTCACCGTCGAGTCGGTCAAGCTCGCCGAGGACCGCGGTGGCGATGTGGTGGTCCGGCTGTACGAGTCCCGGGGCGGGCGCGCACGGGCCACGTTGACCACGGGCTTCCCGGTGGCCCGGGCCCAGGTGGCCGACCTGCTGGAACGGCCGCTGCACGAAGCCCCGCCGGAATTCGAGCTGCGGCCGTTCCAGATCCTCACGCTGCGGCTGCGACCGGCGTAGGCCGCGGGCGCGCTAGTGCCGCTGACGCGGCACTAGTTGCCGCCGATGCCCTTGGCGCCGATGTGGATGATCTTGTGGCCCCTCCGGGTCATGTCGACGACGAGCTTGGTGGTCGTGCGGTCGCCCCAGGTCAGGGTGATGGCGGCCTCCGTGTGGTCGGCCGTGCCGTTGTCGGTGACCGTCCACTTCACCGGGACGTTCTGGGCACGCAGGATGCCGTCCGCGTGGTTCCGGTCCTCCCACGCCGTCACTTCCCTGAGGTAGTCGGCCTGGACGTAGAACTTCCGGAGCTCGGTGGCGAGCTTGCCGCCGTGGTCCGGGTCGCTCTGTGCGTCGATGTACGCGCCGTAGAAGTCGGCGATCCGGGTGATGTTGTCCGACGGCTTGCCGCTGATGGTGCGCTGTGCGGCGGCTCCCGTGGTCGCCTCCGCGGATGCGGTGAGTGCGAGCGGGAGGGCGAGGGCGGCGGCGAGGCCGACGGCCAGGGCGGCGCGGCGGAGCGGCTTGCGTGCGGTGGTGTTGCGGTTCATCAGTGTGCTTCCCCGATTTCGGTGGTCCGATGGTCTGGTCGTCGCGACACCAAGAGCATCGGCGGCCGCCTGGGGCAGGCACAACGGACCGCGCCCGATCCGCAACGGTGGAACAGTCCCAGGCCTTCTGACCTCCCCCTACATGGAGTGCCTGGGATGCCGTCCTGGGACGGGAGACGGGGGAACGGTGTCGACACAGGACGACGTCGAGGAGTTCGCGGCGCTGCTGAGGCGTCTGAAGGCAGGCACGGACCGCAGTTACGGTGCTCTCGCGCGCCGCCTGAACATGAACACATCGACGCTGCACCGCTACTGCGCAGGGGACGCGGTGCCGCTGGACTTCGCTCCCGTGGAGCGGTTCGCCGCGATGTGCGGGGCGACGCCGGCCGAGCGGATCGAACTGCATCGGCTGTGGATCCTGGCGGTGGCGGCACGACAGCGGTCGCGTGCGTCGGCCGCACCCCAGGCCCCGAAACGGGTGGAGGACAGCGGCCCACCGCCGCACCCGGCGGGCGACTCCGGCGCGAGCGCGACCCCCGCCTCAGATCCGGGCCACGCCTTGGACCCGACGCCCGCCCCGGACCCGACCCACACGTCAACCTCAAAGCCCACCTCAGACCCAAGCCCCTCCTCGGACCCAAGCCCCTCCTCGGACCCGACGCCCGCAGCGGGCCCGACCCACTCGTCCGCCGCCGACCCGACCCATGTCACCCGTCCGACGGTCTCCGCCGGCCGGACGGGCATCGCCCACCCCACGGACGGCCTCAGCCCGACGGATGCCCCCGGCCGACTGCCGACGGGCGAGCCCACCCCGGGCCCGCCGTCCCGGCGGCCCTGGTACCGGCGGCGCGTCACCGTCACCGCCGCCGTGACCTCCGCGCTGCTCGCCACGCTGGGCAGCCTGTCGGCGCTGTCGGCCGACCGCTCCTCGACCGACGGCGGCAAGGTGTCCGGCGCGTCCTCGTCGAAGGCGCCCGGCGCGACTTCCCCGAGGGCGTCCGGCGGTCGTCACGGCTCCCCATCCCCGAGTTCCTCCAACGGCGGTGAACAGCCGTCCGACACCCCCTCGCCGAAGGCGCCCGGCTCGGGGCACGACTCCCCGGGAGCGTCCGCGAGTTCCTCCCCCGACTCCCCCAGCGTCGCCCCGGTCACCTGGACCGCGAACTCGCAGCTCTGGCAGCTCGGATGCAGCCACGACTACGTCATCCGCAAGTCCCCCCAGCAGGTCCCGCCGCCCCCGGCCCCGCAGGACGCCGAGACCTGGGTGAAGACGCAGGGCGCGGTGCACGGGCACGAGACGCTGGTGGAGGTCTCGGTGCAGGGGCGGACGGACACGGCCGTCGTCCTGGAGGCGCTCCGGGTGCGTGTCGTGGGGCGCGACGCCCCCGTGAAGGGCACCGCCTACGCCATGGACCAGGGCTGCGGCGGAGACATGAGCCCCCGCTCCTTCGCCGTTGATCTGGACGTCGACCGGCCCATCGCCCGCGCGGTTCCGGGCAGCGACACGGGCGAACCGCTTCCCGCGCGGCGCATGCCGTACAGGGTGTCGGCCCACGACCCGGAAGTGCTCCTGGTCGACGCCCGCACCGAGGACTGCGACTGCCGCTGGTACCTCGAACTCGACTGGTCCTCCCAGGGACGCAGCGGCACCGTCCGGATCGACGACCACGGTCGCCCGTTCCGCACCAGCGGCATCAAGGGCCTGCCCCACTACTGGTACGCGGGCCGCCGCTGGACCCCCCTCACCGGCTAGGGCCGCGGCACGTTGCGCAGGTTCGAGCGGGCCAGCTGCACCATGCGGCCGACCCCGCCGTCCAGGACGATCTTCGAAGCGGACAGCGCGAACCCCGTCACCATCTCCGCGCTGATCTTCGGCGGGATGGACAGTGCGTTGGGGTCGGTGACGATGTCGACGAGGGCCGGGCCCTTGTGCTTGAAGGCATCCTTCAGTGCGCCTTCAAGCTGTTTGGGCTTCTCGACCCGGACACCGTACGCACCGCAGGCGCGGGCGACGGCCGCGAAGTCGGGGTTCTTGTTCGTGGTGCCGTACGAGGGCAGGCCGGCCACCAGCATCTCCAACTCGACCATGCTCAGGGAGGAGTTGTTGAAGAGGACGACCTTCACCGGCAGGTCGTACTGGACGAGGGTGAGGAAGTCGCCCATCAGCATGGAGAATCCACCGTCGCCGGACATCGAGACGACCTGCCGGTTCTGGTCGGTGAACTGTGCGCCGATCGCCATCGGCAGCGCGTTCGCCATCGAGCCGTGCGAGAACGAACCGATGACGCGGCGGCGGCCGTTGGGCGAGATGTAACGGGCCGCCCAGACATTGCACATCCCGGTGTCGACCGTGAACACCGCGTCCTCGGCGGCGAGTTCGTCGAGCACGGAGGCCACGTATTCGGGGTGGATCGGGATGTGCTTCTCGACCTTCCTCGTGTACGCCTTGACGACGCCTTCGAGCGCGTCGGCGTGCTTCTTCAGCATCTTGTCGAGGAAGCGCCGGTTCTCCTTCGGCTTCACGCGCGGGATGAGGCAGAGCAGGGTCTCCTTCACATCACCCCAGACCGCCAGGTCCAGCTTCGAACGGCGGCCCAAGTGCTCGGGCCGGACGTCGACTTGGGCGATCTTCACATCGCTGGGGAGGAAAGCGTTGTACGGGAAGTCGGTGCCGAGCAGGATCAGCAGATCGCACTCGTGGGTGGCCTCGTAGGCGGCGCCGTAGCCGAGCAGTCCGCTCATGCCGACGTCGAAGGGGTTGTCGTACTGGATCCACTCCTTGCCCCGCAGCGCGTGCCCGACCGGGGACTTGATCTTCCCGGCGAACTCCATGACCTCGGCGTGCGCGCCCGCCGTGCCGCTGCCGCAGAAGAGTGTGACCTTCTCGGCCTCGTCGATCATCGCCACGAGCTTGTCGATCTCGGTGTCGCCGGGGCGGACCGTGGGCCGGGAGGTGACGAGGGCGGTCTCCAGGGGCTTGTCCGGGGCGGGCTCGGCGGCGATGTCGCCGGGAAGGGAGACCACGCTGACGCCGGACTGGCCCACCGCGTGCTGGATGGCGGTCTGCAGCAGCCTCGGCATCTGCTTCGGGCTGGAGATCAGCTCGCTGTAGTGGCTGCACTCGCGGAAGAGCTGGTCGGGGTGGGTCTCCTGGAAGTAGCCGAGACCGATCTCGCTGGACGGGATCTGTGAGGCGAGGGCGAGGACCGGAGCCATGGAGCGGTGGGCGTCGTACAGGCCGTTGATGAGGTGGAGGTTGCCGGGGCCGCAGGAGCCGGCGCAGGCGGTGAGCTTGCCGGTGATCTGCGCCTCCGCGCCGGCGGCGAAGGCGGCGGTCTCCTCGTGCCGGACATGGATCCAGTCGATGGCCGAGTTGCGCCGAATGGCGTCGACGACAGGGTTGAGGCTGTCGCCGACGACTCCGTACAGCCGCTTGACGCCCGCGCGGGCGAGGATGTCGACGAACTGTTCGGCGACGTTCTGCTTGGCCATGCTTCACGCACCTCTTCGCGATCCTGGGATCCCTGGGATCCCTCGGGTCTTGCGGGTCCCCCGGGGCCCGTGGTCCATCCCCTGGATCCATGAATTCACAAGGCGCGCGGTTACGCCTCCCAAACGGCCGCGGCCGTGCGGTCGTCGGCGTATCCCTTGACCCGCACCAAGGTGTCCGCGAGGAAGGCGGCGAGGCCGGGCGGTTCCGCCGCCGACCACCGCTCCGTCAGGTGTTCGGCGAGTTCGGGTTCGCCGCGCAGCGGCTCCGCCAGGCCGCCGGTGCAGAGCAGAAGCGTGTCACCCGGCTGGGCGACGGAGGCGCGGAACCGGAAGGGGTCGCGCGGCGGTGCGGGGGCGGGTTCGTACGGGCTCGGGGGCGTGGTGATGCCCAGGTCCATGGTGAGCCGGTCGCCCTCGGGGGTCTCGTGGGGCAGCGATCCGAAGCCGACGACGGCCTCGCCGGTGGCCTCCGCGACCCGAGGCTCGATGTCCTGCCACTCGCCGTCCCGCAACCGGAACAGGCCGCCCGCGCCGACGCCGAAGAAGACGCGCGTGCGGCACCCCGGGTCGGCCGGCAGCAGCAGGCAGCGCAGGCCGGCGGTGTACTCCTCCGGTTCGATGCCCTGCTCGGCCGCGCTCGCCCGCAGTTTGCCCAGGCTGCGGTCGGTGAGCCGGTGCAGTCCCGACTTCAGATCGCCGCGCCGGGCGGCCCGGATGTCCTCGGCCAGCCGTGCGTGGCTGCGGCCCACGGCGCGCCCGATCCACTGGCACGCCTCGGCCGCCGCCCGGTGCGCGCCCGGGGTGGCCCGCGCGCCGGTGGCCATCGCGACGAGCACCAGCGCCTGCTCCCCCGTCCCGAACCGGGCGGTGAGCAGCGAGTCCCTGCGTGGCTCGCCCCGGTAGCGAGCGGAGTCCCCGCGCACGGACGCGGCCCGCAGCGTGCTCGTCCCGTAACGCGCGCCGTCCAGCACGGTGTCGGCGACCAGGTCGTCGAGGTCGTCCGGGTCGGCGGGCGGGAGCGCGGTCGGTTCGGCGTCGTAGGTGGGCGGGCCCGAGCCCACGTAGTCGACGGCGGGCGGCTGATGGGGGACGGAGAGGGCAGGTTCGCCGGGCGGGGCGTCCTCGGGGGCGGAAGTGGGCCGCGGGGGCCGGGCGTCGGACGGAGTGATCGGCAAGGTGTCGCCCACAGGCACGGCAGGCGGTGAGGTGGGGGCCGGTGGCGCGTCCACGGGTGCCCTCGACGCGGGCACCGCGCTGCCGGGCGACTCCGTGGACGTTCGGCTCCCGCGCTCCTGCGGGGGAAACCCGGGTGGTGGCGGCCCGGGAGGGAAGGTCGCGGGAGCCGGTGGTTCGGGGGGCGGGGGCTCCCAGGGCGCGGGTTGCGGGGCGAGGCCACTGCGCTGGAGCGGGCCGGGGTCAGGGCTCGGACCGGGGATGTCACCGCGCTCCCGCCGGCCGGGCCGCGGCGCAGACCTCTCAGGCGCACCCCCTGCGGGTGCACGTCCCTCGGGTGTCCGCGGCGTCGCCCCCGGCCAGGCCCCGGACGCGGACGCGGCGTCGCGCTGCTCCGGTACCGCGGGGGGCTGTTCCGGTTCGGCGGGGGACGCGCCCGGCACCGTGGGAGGTCGCTCCGGCTGCCGCGGGATGTCGGGCGCGGGCGTGTCCGGTCGCCGTGCGGCGGCGGCCGGCCCCCCGGCGGTCTCCAGTCCCACCGTCCCCGCGGCCGACGCGAACCGATCGTCCAGAGAATCGGCCGCGGCCGCGGGCCCCGTGTCCTCGGTGGAGTCGTCGTACAACTGCCCCCACCAGTCGTCCTCATGACCGGTTGGCTTCTCCCCCTGCTGGCTCATGCCCCCAATTGTCCACCGCCGGAGCCGGATGAAAACGGGGCATCCGGAAAAACCGGCCCGCGGGTTGGATGCCGCACGGCGATACGAAGCCGCCGGACGGTCCCACCCCCCACGGGAGAACCGCCCGGCGGCGCCTGGGTGACCGGACTTGGCCCTGTCGTCGAACTCCCGCCTGCCCCGCGACGCCTGGCACACTCCCCCACTGCCGACAGGACCTAGTGCCCCAGCAGGCAACGTTCGCCCCGTCGCGGCGATGGCCGCGACGGCGCCCTCCGGATACACGTACAGGTCCGAGCCGGACTGCCGGGTCTGCGTGAAGGGAGTGTTGCCGTCCTACGCGATATCGCTCCGCCCAAAGTCCCACTCCCCAAGGTCGTTCCACGCGCGTCCGCGCAGGCCGAACAGGTTCAAGCAGGGTATTGCGGGCGGTGGTTGGTGCTGCGGTGGCGTGAGCTTGGCAGAGAGGCAGGTGGTGCGGGGATGATGTGCCGAGGCGGGTTTGCGCCGTGGCTGCTTCCCGCCACGGACACCCGCCGACCGGCCGGAACGGATCCTTGGGGAGGGACATCGCCGCATGCTGGGAGCGATAGGTCTGGACGAGACGCACGAGTCGGCCTACCGGGCGCTGGTGTCGGTGGGCGCCGCCGACGTGCCCGATCTCGCGCGGCGGCTCACGCTCGGCGAGTACGACACCGAACTCGCCCTGCGCCGGCTGGAGCGGCACGGTCTCGCCGCCCAGTCGTCGGCACGGCCCGGACGCTGGGTCGCGGCGCCGCCCGGGGTCGCCCTCGGCGCGCTGCTCACCCAGCAGCGGCACGAGCTGGAGAAGGCGGAGCTCGCGGCAGCGCTGCTCGCGGAGGAGTACCGGGCGGCGGCCGCCGAACCTGCAGTGCACGACCTGGTCGAGGTGGTGATCGGCGCGGCGGCGGTCTCGCAGCGGTTCCTGCAGCTCCAGCTCGGCGCCGCCGAGGAGGTGTGCGCGCTGGTCACCGGGAATCCGGTCGCGGTCTCGGGGATGGACAACGACGCGGAGGAACAGGCCGCGGGCCGGGGCGTCGGCTATCGCGTGGTGCTCGAACGGGCCGTCCTCAACCAGCCCACCGGCATCACCGAGCTGTCCGCCGCGCTCAGCCGCGACGAGCAGGTGCGGGTCGTGGACAAGGTGCCGACCAAGCTGGTGATCGCCGACCGGACGCTCGCGATGGTCCCGCTCACCTCGCACACCGCGGAGCCCGCGGCGCTCGTGGTGCACGCGAGCGGCCTCCTCGAGCTGTTGTCGGGCCTCTTCGAGTCGGTGTGGCGGGACGCGCTGCCGCTGCGGCTCGGCAGCAGAGGTGTCAGCGAGCAGGAGCCCGACGGCCCCGACAGCACCGACCTGGAAATCCTGTCGCTGCTGCTGGCCGGGCTGACCGACGCAAGCGTCGCCAAACAGCTGGATCTGGGCCTGCGGACCGTCCAGCGCCGAGTGAAGCGGCTGATGGAGCTGACGGGCGTGACGACACGACTCCAGCTGGGCTGGCACGCGTACGAGCGGGGCTGGGTGGCGCGGGACTGACACCGGCGGGACGACTGCTGTCAGCGGGACGGCTGCTGTCGGCGGAGCCGGCCGGCGCGGGACTGACAGCAGCCCGGCTGGAGGACGCGGTACTGCCGGCGCGGCCACTCGGCGCGGTACTGACCTGCGGTCGGGGGCCCGCTCAGTCACTCTGGGCAGATGGGAGTGTGGGAACTCCTGCTGGTCGGCGTGGTGATTCTGCTCGGCCTTGCCGGAGTACTGGTGCCCGGTGTGCCGGGGTCGTGGCTCGTCTGGGCCGCGGTCCTGTGGTGGGCATTGACCGACCCGCGAGCGCTCTCCTGGGCCGTGCTCGTGGGCGCGACCGTGGTCCTGCTGCTGGCCCAGGCGGTCCGCTGGGTACTGCCGCCGCGGCGGCTGCGCGCGAGCGGGGCCACCACCCGGATGGCGGTGTACGCCGGGACAGGGGCGCTGCTCGGCTTCTTTCTGCTGCCGGTGGTGGGCGCGATACCCGGCTTCATCGGCGGGATCTATCTCTCCGAGCGGCTGCGGCTGGGCGGACACGGACAGGCGCGGGCGGCGGTGCGGACCGCGATGCGGTCGGGCGGGTGGAGTGTGCTGACGGAGCTGTTCGCCTGCCTGCTGATCATGGGGGCGTGGTTGGCGGCGGTGATCCGGGGCTGAGTGCCATCGTCCAGGCACACGGCTGCCATTCATGTACACACCTACACATCGGATCTCTCTCCAGCCATTGACGGTTCGCCGCACCATCTCTACGTTTCGGTCTGGGATAGCTCCGATGAATCATCCTGCGTACGTTGCCGCATGAGCCGCCAGTCGAAGAGCCGTCAGGAGACGCGATGCCCAGCCCGTCCAGACGTACCGTGCTCGCCACCGGACCCGCCCTCGGCGGGACGCTGCTCGCCGGAGGCCTGCCCGCGCAGGCGAGGGCAGCCGTCCCCGAGGGCGCCGCCGATCCCTGGCGCACCGTCCTCGACGACGCCGACCTCGTCTGGCAGCGGATGCCGAAGACCTGGTACGAGGGGCCGTACCTCGGCAACGGCTTCCTCGGCTCCGGGATCTACGCCGAGCCGGGCGCCGATGCCGAATCCTTTTCGGCCGTACGCTTCAACGTGCAGCACTCCGAGGTGCAGGACCACCGCCCGGAGTTCGGCTCGCTCTTCGGGCTCGCCCGGCTGCCCCTCGGCTACTTCACGCTGGAGCCGGTCGGCACCATCACGGGACTTGACTGGCGGCTCCGGCTGCGCGACGCCGAGCTGACCGGGACGCTCACCACGGACCGGGGCACGCTGACACTCCGCGCACTGGTGCACAACTCCCGCTCGGTCCTCGCCGTCGAGGTGACACCGAGCGAGGGCGAGCGCGACTTCCGGTGGGTGTTCCATCCGGCGGACGCGATCAGCCCGCGCGCCGCCTTCAAACCGCTGCCGGACGGCTACCAGGGCAACCCGGCCGCCGAGGTCGCCGAGCACGACGGCGTCCTGGCCGCCGTACAGCCGCTGCTGTCGGGCGGACAGCACGCGACCGCCTGGCGCGAGCGCACGCGCGGTGCCACCCGCACGCTGTACGTCCATGTCGCGCACTCGTACCCGACGTCCACGGCGCTGGACCGGGCGCTCGCCACCGTGCGCGGGGCTTCGGCGTTGCCGTACGACCGGCTGGCGCAAGCACATCGCGCCTGGTGGAACGCCTACTACCGCAAGAGCTTCCTCTCGCTCCCCGACGCGCGCATCCAGCGTTTCTACTGGATCCAGCTGTACAAGACGGCGTCCGCCGCCCGCCGGGACGCGCCCGTGATGGCCACCAGCGGGCCCTGGCTGGAGTCCACGCCCTGGCCCAACACCTGGTGGAACCTGAACGTGCAGCTGGAGTACTGGCTGATCCAGGGCTCGAACCATCTCGAACTCGACGCGGTGACAAGGGCGTTGAGCGAGTACCGGGACAACCTGTTCAAGGAGGTCGCGGAACGGTACCGCGGTGACTCGCTGGGCATCCCGCGCACCACGGACCCCCACCTCGTCAACGGCGCGGCGGGCACCCTCACCGGCTACGGCGTCGGCATCCCCGGCCAGGATCCGCCCACTCCCGAGGTCGGCAACCTCACCTGGGCCCTGCACAACGTCTGGCTCAGCTACCGCCACACCATGGACGAGTCGATTCTCCGCGACGTCCTGTTCCCCCTGCTGCGGAAGGCGATCAACTACTACCTGCACTTCCTGGAGCCGGGCGCGGACGGCAAGTTGCATCTTCCGGCCACCTTCTCCCCCGAGTACGGCGGCAACACGCGCGACTGCAACTACGACCTGATGCTGCTGACCTGGGGCTGCCGGACCCTGCTGGAGTCGGCCGAACTCCTCGGCATCGACGACGAGCTGGCGCCGCGCTGGCGCGAGGTGCTGGCCAAGCGGGTGGCGTATCCCACCGACGCCAACGGGTTCATGATCGGCGCGGACATTCCCTTCGCGAAGTCGCACCGCCACTACTCGCATCTGCTCGCGGTGTACCCGCTGTACGAGCTGACCGGCCGCACACCCGACGAACGGGCCCTGATCGAGAAGTCGTTGGCACACTGGGTCGGCTTCGAGGGCGCCCTTCAGGGCTACACCTTCACCGGCGCGGCCTCGATGTCCGCGCTGCTCGGCAAGGGCGAGGACGCGCTCGGGTACCTGGGTGAGCTGATGACCCGCTTCATCCAGGCCAACACCATGTACAAGGAGTCGGGCCCGGTCATCGAGACCCCCCTCTCGGCCGCCCAGTCCCTGCACGACATGGTCTGCCAGTCGTGGGGCGGCGTCGTCCGCGTCTTCCCCGCACTGCCCGCCGCCTGGTCGGACCTGACGGTCCACAACTTCCGTACGCAGGGTGCCTTTCTGCTCTCGGCGGTACGCGAAAGCGGGGCCACCCGCTGGGTCCGACTGGTCAGCGAGGCGGGTGCCCCCTGCGTCGTACGGCATGGCATCACGGGCCCCGTCGAGGTGCGGGACGCACGCGGGCGAGCCCTGCGGTACTCCGACGCGGGCGACGGCGCGATCCGCATCGCCCTGCGCAAGGGCGAGACGGCGCTCATCACGGCGAAGGGGGACCGGCCGGACCTGACGATCGCGCCGGTCGAGCCGAACGAAGCGGCACCCAGGTGGGGACTGCCCGTTTGAGGATTTCTGGAGATGCCTGGGCTCGGTCGTCACACTCCCGTCCGCTCTCCGGGAGGACGAAGTGAGTGTGACGACAGGCCCTATGGGGCGAGCGTCGTCAGGTCGATCGTGTCGGCCATTGCCTTCATGCCCGCGTCGTTGAAGTGGAGGTGGTCGCCGGGGTCGTAGGCGGGGCGGATGCGGTTCGGGTGGGACGGGTCTCGGACGGTGGCGTCGAAGTCCGCGACCGCGTCGAAGAGGCCGCGCGGGCGGATGACGGCGTTGACCGACTGCCGCACGGCCTCACGGGCCCGGGTGTACGCGGCGTGACCGCCGTACGGGGGGAGCGTTGCGCCGATGACGCGGATGCCGCGGGCATGTGCGTGGCGCACGATGCGGCGGTACGCGTCCTCGATGGCGCCGGGATCCGTCTGCTCGGGGGTGCCCTTGATGTCGTTGATGCCCTCCATCACGATCACCGCGCGTACGCCGGTGCGGGAGAACACATCGGCGTCCAGGCGGGACAGGGCGCTGGGGCCGCGGCCGTCGAGCAGGACGCGGTTTCCGGCGATCCCAGCGTTCAGGACGCCGAGGCGGCGGTGGGGCGGGAGGCGGCGCAGACGGTCGGCGAGCCGGTCGGGCCAGCGGTGGTTGGCGCTGAACGTCGAGCCGGTGCCGTCGGTGATGGAGTCGCCGAGCGTGACCACGCTGCCCACGACGGCCGAGCCGAGCACGTCGACGCCGGTCACGTAGTACCAGTTCCCCAGGGTGCCGGTGTACGCGCTGCCGCTTTCCTCGGCGGTGCGATTGCCCTTGCGGGCCAGGAAGTTGGTCTGGAGGGCGGAGCGGTGATAGGTCGCCGGGCCCGAGTCGGCGGGGGTGTGGAGCGAGATCAGGAGGTTGGCGTCGGCAGGGACCTGGAGGGCGACGGGGTCGCTGACCAGGTCTCTGCCCGCGGGGATCGTCACCGATCCGGCGCCGGCGAAGGTGACCGTACGCATCGAACCGGGGACGGCCCGCGGGCTTCTGGGCGCGTCCGACTGCTGCAACGCCACCGTCACGGCGTCGAGTTGCAGCGGTGCCGTGCCGAGCCGATTGGAGAGCCGGACGCGAGCGGCGCGGCCGCCGACGCTGGTGTGCACCACATTGCGGATCGAGGCGCCGGGCAGCGCGGGGGCGGTGCCGGAGGCGGCGGCTTCCCAGGTGCCGGTCCAGATCCGGCTCGGCGTGGGGACGGCCCGGCCGGGCTCGGACTCGGCGAGCGCGGTCGGCGGGGTGAGCACCAGGGAGGTCACCAGGGCTGCCAGGAGATGCCGGACCTTGATCGCGCGCGTCATGGGAGCATGGCTTCCCTGCCCGTCGGCCCCCTCAACGCACCGTCACCCCAATGGACGCGCCCGTACGACGTCCCCGTACTCCCCTGGACCTAGGACCAGCATCCGATGCAATCGCGGCGCGGGAGTGTTTGGCTGCTGTCATGACCGAATTCAGCGCGGCCGAGCGCGCCTACCTCAAGACGCAGCGGCTGGGACGGCTGGCCACCGTCGACCCCCACGGGCAGCCGCAGGCGAACCCCGTCGGCTTCTTCCCGCAGGAGGACGGGACGATCCTGATCGGCGGCTACTCGATGGGCGCCACGAAGAAGTGGCGCAACCTGCAGAAGAACCCGAAGGTCGCCCTCGTCGTCGACGACATCGTCAGCCTCGCGCCGTGGAAGGTCAGAGGCGTCGACATTCGAGGAGAGGCCGAACTCCTCACCGGTCCGCACGAGTTGGGTCCGCACTTCAGCGAGGAGCTGATCCGCATCCACCCGAAGCGGATCCACAGCTGGGGGCTCGAGGACTGAGCGGCCTGGTGGATGCGGATGAGGTCGTTGAAGATCGCGGCGGGCCGCGCTCGTTGGAGATCGTGGTGGACCGGGTCCGTCGGAGATCGGGCGGATCGGCCCCGTCGAAGATCGCACTGGATCGGGCCCGTCCAAGATCGGTTCGGAACAGCCCCGTTGAAGATCACGTGGCGTCGCGGCCTTGGTAAGGTCGCGATCCATGACCGCCACCGAGCCCACCATCCTTGCCACTTCGGGTGGTCACCGCGTCGGAGACCGCACCAGGGTGACCTTCGACGCCCTCGTCCACCATGCCGTGGACCTGGCGGGGGTTCAGGGGCGCCGTCCGCGCGTCATGTACATCGGGACAGCGATCGGCGACGCCGAGCACTTCACCACGCGCATGAGCGAGGCGGCCCGCGTGGCGGGCTTCGACCTGACCCCGCTCCACCTCTTTCCCATGCCGAACCTCAAGGACATCGAGGGATCGGTGCTCGAACAGGACGTCGTGTGGGTCATGGGCGGCTCGGCGGCGAACCTGCTCGCCGTATGGCGCGTCCACGGACTCGACGCGATCTTCCGGCGCGCGTGGGAAGCCGGGGTCGTGCTCAGCGGGGTGAGCGCCGGGTCGATCTGCTGGTTCCGGGGTGGCACCACGGACTCCTTCGGCCCCGAACTGCGCCCGCTCACCAACGGCCTCGGATACCTGCCCTACGGCAACGGCGTCCACTACGACAGCGACCAGGGCCGCCGCCCGCTGGTCCACCGGCTGGTCGCCGACGGCACACTGCCCGTCACCCACTGCACGGACGACGGCGTGGGGCTGGTGTACCGGGGCACCCAACTCGTCGAGGCGGTCACGGAGATACCGGGCAAGGGCGCATACGTGGTCAGGCGCGAGGGAGGCTCGGCGGTCGAGGAACGGCTGGAGCCACGTCTGCTGCCATCGCCGCAGAGCTAGTGCCCCAGCAGGCGACGTTCGCCCCGTCGCGACGCCCGGCACGCCCTTTCGCCGCACCGGCCGAAAGCCCAAGTACGTCCAGTACGAGGACTTCCGGCCGGCACTCCCCCAACCTTCGGCCGGGGGGACCCCCAGAGCACACACCGGACGCCGCTCCTCGACGGGCAAACGTTGCCCGCCGGGGCACTGGTCAGTTCACCCGGTGCCGCGCCAACTCGCCTTCGACCCTGAGGTGTTGCACGGCGTAGGAACGCCAGGGGCGCCAGGCATCCGGAACATCCTCGCCGGGCGGGGCCACGTCGGGGTCGCCGAGGGCACGGGCACGGATGACGGCGACGGTGGATTCGTCCAGACCCGGCAGCGCGAGCAGCGTCCCCTGCGCGTCGTCACGGTCGGCGCCCGCGTCCAGCCGCAGGGTGCCGTCGGCGAGGGCGGTGGCCAGGGCACCGAGGGTTCCGTCCGGCCCGGCCTCCGCGAGGACGGCCGGTTCCGGGAACACATGGGTGAGCGTGCCGCACGGAGCGTCCAGCGCCTTCCCGTACCGCCCGACCAGCCGCTCGGCCTTCGCCGTCCCCACCAGCGCGCGCACCGCCAGTTCGTCGGGGTCGGCGGCGCCCGGCGAACGCAGGCCCGGACGCGCGGCGACCAACGGTCCGAGCCGCGCGTCGGCTGCCAGCCGCTCGTCGACGGCATACGGATCGGCATCGAGGTCGAACAGCCTGCGCAACCGCTGGACGGCGGTGGTGAGATCACGGAGATCGGTGAGGTGGAGACGGGCGTCGAGCCAGCCGCCGGGGTGGGCGCCGTCGCTGGGAGCACTGCGGCCCCGGCTTCCGCCCGGCCGCTCGTCGACCGCGACGATTCCCGTGCCGTACGGGAGCCGGAGTGTGCGCCGGTACGTGCGTCGGCCACGGGTGCCGCTGACGTCCTCGATCCCGGCGATCGCCTCGCCGGCGAGGAGGTCGAAGACGGCGGTGGACTGGTACGGCCCCCGGTGGGCGAGGCGGATGGGGATCCCGGCGGTGGGCGTGGCCGCACGCCGGGCGGCGGAGGCGGTGCGCGGGGCGGCGGCACGCAGCTCGCTCGGTGTCGAGGCGTACACCGCGCGGATCGTGTCGTTGAACTGGCGCACACTGGCGAACCCGGCGGCGAACGCGATCTGCGTGACCGGGAGGTCGGTGGTCTGGAGCAGTACCCGCGCGGTGTGGGCGCGCTGGGCGCGGGCCAGTGCGACGGGGCCCGCGCCGACCTCCGCGGTGAGCTGCCGCTGCACCTGGCGGGCGCTGTATCCCAGGCGGACCGCGAGGCCTCCGACACCCTCGCGGTCAACCACCCCGTCGCCGATCAGGCGCATGGCCCGCCCGACCACGTCGGCCCGTACATTCCATTCCGCGGACCCCGGCACGGCGTCCGGCCGGCACCTGCGGCACGCCCGGAACCCCGAGCTCTGCGCCGCGGCGGCCGTCGCGTAGAACCGCACATTCCGCCGCTTCGGCGTCACCGCGGGGCAGCTGGGCCGGCAATAGATCCCGGTGGTCTCGACAGCGAAGAAGAACTCCCCGTCGAACCGGGCATCCCGACTCCGCACCGCCTCGTACCTGGTGTCCTCATACCTGGCGTCTTCGTCGATCACCCTTCCAGTGTGGGGGCTCGCGAGCGACGGGGCTGGCGGAAATCGGACATGGCGTTGGGTTTCCTCGGCCCCCGCCGTCCTTACCCGTCCCGTACCTGGGGGGCTTCGCCCCCGGACCCCCAGGGTTGTTCTTTCGGTGCGGGCCGGTGGGGGCGTGTCGCGCAGTTCCCCGCGCCCTTGAAGGGGCGCGGGGAACTGCGCGCGAACCAAATCCGCCTCGGCCCCGGGCTACTGCCAACGCCCCCGCTTGGCCTCCATGGCAGCCCGTCCCTCCGCCCCCTTCCGCTTCCAGTCCCGTCGGATCTCGGCCCGCAGCCGCGCGTCCGTCTTGGCGACGATCCGCTGGTTCTCGCGCAGCAGCTTGCGATAGCTGTCGATACGGCGTACGGGAAGGGCGCCGGAGTCCACGGCGGCGAGCACGGCGCAGCCGGGCTCGGCACCATGCGCACAGTCCTGGAAGCGACACTGCGCGGCCAGTTCCTCGATCTCGGCGAAGACCTGACCGACACCGCTCTCGGCGTCCCAGAGGCCGACGCCCCGTAGTCCCGGCGTGTCGATGAGGATGCCCCCGCCCGGCAGGACGAGGAGGTTGCGGGTCGTCGTGGTGTGCCGGCCCTTGCCGTCCATGTCACGCGTGGCCTGCACATCCATGGCGTCCTCGCCGAGCAGCGTGTTCGCGAGGGTCGACTTCCCCGCTCCGGACTGGCCGAGGAGGACCGAGGTACCGCCGGCGAGGACGGCCTCCAGGACATCGAGGCCCGCACTCGTCGTGGAGCTGACCGCCAGCACCGGCACACCCGGCGCCGTCGACTCGACGTCCTGGACGAGATGCCCCAGCGTCGCCGCGTCCGGCACGAGGTCGGCCTTGGTGAGGACGACCACGGGGTGTGCGCCGGACTCCCGGGAGACTGCCGACTCATGCAGCAGGGCCTCACCACTCGAACAGGACATGGCCAGCGCCAGGAACCGCTCGATCCGCCCGAGGTCCAGTTCGGCCGCGAGCGACACACAGATGACGACGTGATCGATGTTGGTGGCCAGCACCTGGCCCTCGGACCGCTTGGACGACGTCGAGCGCACGAAGGCGGTACGGCGTGGCAGCAGTGTCCGCACGTACCGCGGGTCGCTGCCTTCGGGGTCGACGGCGACCCAGTCCCCCGTGCACACCACCTTCATCGGGTCACGCGGGACAACGAACTCGGTGTCGGCACGGACGGTGCCGACGGGGGTGACAACGTCGCACTGGCCGCGGTCGACACGTACGACACGGCCGGGCAGGAGACCCTGCTCGGCGTATGGAGCGAACTCCGCTTCCCATCCCTCGTCCCAGCCGTACGGGGCCAGAGGGTGCGACGAAGCGGAAGAAGCCGAAAGAGAAGAGAGATTCAAGGGGAACCCTTCACAGGGGGCCCCGGCCGCGCGCACTCAAAGGCGCGAAGAAGCAGGAAGGATCAGCCGGAGACCACGGAGGTGGAGTGGATGAACTTCTGGTTGCGGGCAGCGCCCATCACAGAGACAGCCATCGGTCACACCTCCCGTTTCTCATTCGGCAGCCGGCAGCGGCCAACAGCCACTGCGTGAAGCGGACGTCAGCCTAGAGGCGTCCGCATTCCGGCGCCATCGGTTTTAACCGTCGATCCGCGCGATGCCGCTCGGACAGCCGGTGCCCCCGCGAACGAGCGTGGCCGAGCACGCTCACTCCACGCTCGTACAACTCCCGCCGTTCAGCGTGAAGCCCCCAGGCACCGAGTTCCCGTCCCGCCAGGAGGCGAGGAAACCGACCGCGAAAGTGCCCCCCGCGGCGACCGACTTGTTGTAGTCGGCGGCGGTGGCGGTCACGTGGGAGTCGTGTTGGGTGAAGGTGCCGTCCCACATCTGGGTGACGCGTTGGCCGTCATGGAAGGTCCATGCGATCTGCCAGGTGCCGAGGGCCTTGGCGGAGGTGACGGTGACGGTGGCCTGGAAGCCGTCCGGCCATTGATTGACGATCTCGTACTTCACCTTGCAGGACGACGATGCGCTCTTTGTGGGGTGCGTGGGCGTGTGGGGCGTCTCGGCGGGAGACGTGGACGTGCCCTGGGGTTCTGGGTCGGGATTCGTCTCGGTGTCGGTCGTCGAGTCCGACGGTTGGGGGGAGACCAGGGAGCCCGCGGGACGCGTGGTGGCCGCGGGCGACGAGACGCCCGGGTCCGCCACGGGCTGCCGGTCCGCCGAGTCGCCGCGCGCGGCGGCGCCCCCGTCCTTGGAACCGTCGAACGGCATCAGCGAGACCGTGAGCGCCAGCGCCGACACGATGACGGCCGCGACCAGGAGCCCGGTCCGGCCGATCCGGGGTGCCGCCACCTTGCCCTCGGCAAGACCCGTGTCCACGGCCGCGTCCGTACGCCCGCCCGCAAGACCCGCCTCGGCGGCCCGGTGCCGTCGCTCCAGATAGGCGAGGCCGCCCCAGCCGATCACCCCGCCCGCGAGCGCCGCGGGCAGCCCGCCGCCGTGCAGCCGCAGACAGGCAGCCGCTTCCGCGCAGTCGACGCACCGGGCGAGATGCCGGGAGAGATCCTCGGGCGTCTCGGCGCCGGGCGAGCGGGTGACCGCGTCGAGGAGCCGAGCGTAGCTGCGGCAGTTGGCGTCCATCGGCGTGTCGAGGTGGTTGCGATGGCATCGGTCCCTGAACAGCGCCCGCACCTGGGCGAGTTCTTCGGCCGCGGCCGCAGGGTCGAGGCCGAGCCGCCGGGCCACCGCGGGCAGCGGCAGCGACTCGACCTCGGCGAGCCACAGCAGTGCCGCGTCCGGTTCCTGCAGGTCCCTCAGGCCGCGCAGCGCGAGCGGGCGGTGCAGCGGCGGGCCGGTGTAGCGGCCGGCCTTCTCGGAGTTGAGCCACAGCCTCAGGTCGGGGTCGAGCCGGTGGCCCTGCCCATGCGCCTCCCAGACGGCGGCCGTGGTCCGAACCGACGTCAGCAGCAAGGGAATCCGGGGCAGCCGCAGCGCCCGGCGGCCGGTACTCTTCGGTCCCGAACCGACGGCGCGCGCCTCGCGGATGCCGTGGGTGAACGCCTCGGTGGCCAGCTGGGTGGCCGCGTCGGAACCGGACGTGCACAGATCGGCGTACGACAGAACCGCGTCCCAGCACTCCGAGAACCGCGCGGCCTCGGCGGCGTCCTGAGGGGTCGGCAGGTCAGGCATGGGGGGCTCCTGCATCCGCTGCTTCCATGTGCAAACTCATGCAACGCCCAACTCGGTTATGGGACGCGGGAGTTGGGCTCCGTTCTCACGACGGGGCCCGAGCCTTTCACGGTTTCCGCACAACTGACAAGCGACGTATTCAAATGATGGGGCAAGCGGTTGCATCGCACCCGGTGGTGCGCTGCAACCGAATCCGTCCCGCCCTCTGGCGGTCTCTACCGGCCCTTCCGCTCGGCGGCCACGACCCGGCAGCCCGGGCCCCGGGCATCCCGAGTGTTATACGGAAGGAAGGCCAGAACGTATCGATCCCCGTCCACCGTGGCGAGCGTCCTCTGCTCGCCCGCGGACGGGGACCGGGGGCCGGGGTGGCGAGCGTCCCCTGCCCGCCCGCGGACCTGGACCTGGACCTGGGGCCGGGATGCGGGCCTCGCGGACGCGGCACCGCCGTCCACCCCGAGGGCGGCGGGGCAGGCGGGAATCGCTCGAGCGGGGAGGTACCCCCCATCGTCCTGCGCCGCCTGAGGCGGCGAGGAACGGATCACACCTGGGACGGCTCCTGTGCGGGAAGACTGTCCATGAAGGAGCTGACGGAGAAGACCGCGTTCCCCGGTCCGGGCGGGCCGTATCCGGGCGGGGAGGAGAGGCCGAAGTCCTCCATCGTGGAGCGGTACGCCTCCAGGAGACGGATGTGGTACTCCAGCGGCGCGCCCTGCGGGTTGGCCTTGCCGAGCGGAGTCGTCGGCTCCGGGCACCACGTGGTGAAGCGGGGCGTGATGCCGTGCGACATGAAGAAGCGCAGCCCCTCGGTCGTCGAGGCGATGGCCTCGTCGACGGTGGTGAAGCCGAACGGCTCGGCCATCTCCACGCCCGCCACGAAGTTGGGGATCACATTGCGCGCGCCGAAGATCTCCGCCGAGTCGAGGATGCGCTTGTGCCACTCGTCGCGGCCCACGTAGCGCTCCTTGCCCGGGCAGTACAGCTCGAAGAGACGCCGGTCCCACACTTCGTAGTTGGGGTGGTAGATCTGCACCCCGTAGTCCTTGAAGCGCTGGACGTCGTCGCGTGGCAGCGCCTGGGCGACGACCTTGCCGATCCACCGCCCGGGGAAGCGCTCCTCGATGGCCTTGGCGTAGTGCCCGTAGAAGTCGGCCTCGTCGCGTCCGGCAACCGTCTTGGTGATCGCGCCGCCGGTGAGCGTGTAGGCGGTGGACGCCTTGGCGGTGTCGTACCGATCGATGATCTCGAGCGCTTCCAGGACCTCTTCGACGTCCTTCACACCGGTGTACGGGCGGCCCGCCGCCTTGTGCTGGCGCCAGTTGTGGTTGATGTCGCAGTACTGGCACTCCTCCTTGGCGCCGAAGTACTGGCAGACCCGGAAGACGGTGAGGTAGATGAGGTACCCCCACTGGATCGTCGGGGCCACCTCCATCACGGACTTCCCGTTGGACAGGGTGTGCCGGTAGTACTCGGGCATCGGGGGCACCCCGACGTCCGAGATCCGCTTCCCGTCGAGGTAGAGCCCGAGCACGCCGTCCTCGTCGGCGGCCACGCGATACGGCGAGGACGGGTTGACGCGTACGGACACCACGGTCCGCCGCAGGTCGTACGGGCCGCCCGTGAGGATGATCTCCTCGGGCGGGCGCCGCAGCGCGGCCTCGCCCAGCTCGGGCAGGGTGCCGTGGTCGAAGGAGAAGATGAAGTACGACTTCGGCTTGACCTCACCGCTCTCGTTGTCACTGAGGGCGGAGGCGTCGAAGGCCACACCCCCGCGGAGCAGGTCCTCTTTGAAGACGGCTTCCCGCGGCACGTGCGGGAACCGCTCCATCAGATCCTCGACCAGCGCGGTGCGGCTGCCCATCCCGTTCTCCTCGCTCCCGACCTGCTTCGTCTGCCGTGCTCGACTCCTCACGTTATGCCCCTGCTCGGACATCAGCCCTGCCGGGTCCCCTCGCGCCGCACGATGTGCGCCGGCGGGGCCATGTCCGGCGGCAGCAGCGGGTCTGCCTCGGGCGCGCCCCAGGTCGAGGTCAGCGGCAGGGTTCCGGCCCACAGACCGAGCTCGCCGTCCGGCCCGTCGCCATCGTCCGGGGCGCCGGTGCGGATCTTCACCGAGGCCTCTTCGAGGGACAGCGCGAGCAGGGTCGTCGCGGCCAGCTCCTTGCGGCTGGGCGCCCGTGCGTAGTCCCACTGGCCGGGCGTGGCGTGCTCGGTGAGCCGCCGCAGGCCGTCGGTCTTCTCGTCCGGGTCGGTCACCTTGCGGGGTACGCCGTGGATCATCGCGCTGCGGTAGTTCACTCCGTGCTCGAACACCGAGCGGGCCAGCACGAGCCCGTCGACATGCGTGACGGTGACACACACCGGAGCACCGGCCGCGAGACTCCGGCTGGCCACCGACCCGTGCACGTACAGCTGCTGCTCGTCCCGCCCGTACACGGTCGGCACCACCAACGGCCGCCCTGCGACGATCACGCCGAGGTGGCAGATGAATCCCGCGTCGAGGATCGCGTCCAGGTCGGCACGATCCAGGCTGCCCTGCTCGCGGAGACGACGGTGGCGGGTGAGGTCGGTTTCGGGAAGAGGTCCGTACGTCATGGACCGGACGCTATCGATATCACAAGCCAATGATCTATGAATTTGCTGAATCAGTGACATCAAATCGCTCGAACGACGAAATCCGCAATCCGGTCGGCGCTTCTTCCACCATGCCCGCCACCGTGCTCCTGGGATGGGGAGGGCGCTGGAGAACTCTGTTGCTCCGCCCGAACGCCCCTGACAAAGTCGTGGCCATGCCCACCTTCTCCGCGCACGACGGGACCGAGCTGGCGTACCACGTGTGCGGCGACGGTCCTCCGGTGATCTGCCTTCCCGGCGGACCGATGCAGGACTCCGCGTACCTCGGCGACCTCGGTGGCCTCTCAGCGCACCGGCAGCTGATCATGCTGGACCTTCGGGGAACCGGCGGGTCGGCGACACCGGAGGACCCCGCCTCCTACCGCTGCGACCGGCTCGTCGACGACGTGGATGCTCTGCGCGAGCACCTGGGCCTCGACCGGATGGACCTGCTCGCACATTCCGGCGGTACGAATCTGGCCGTGCTGTATGCGGCACGCCGTCCCGAACGAATCGGCAGACTCGCGCTGATCACGCCGAGCGTGTACGCCGTCGGCATCACGATCACACCTGAGGTCCGGCGCGAGACGGCACTGCTCCGCCGGGATCAGCCGTGGTTCCCGGCGGCCTTCGCAGCCCTGGAAGCGATCGTCGCCGGCAAGGCGACGGCCGACTCCTTCGAGGCCATCGCCCCCTTCTGGTACGGCCGCTGGGACGAGACGGCTCGCACGCATCGGGCCGCCGAGGACGGGCACAAGAACATGGAGGCCGCGGCCGTCTACGGCTCCGAGGGCGCGTTCACTCCGGACACCACCCGTGCCGCGCTCGCCCGGTTCGCGTCACCGGTCCTCGTACTGGCCGGCGAGGTCGACCTGAATTCCCCTCCGCGCGCCGTGGCCGAACTCGCCGAGCTGTTCCCGCGCTCCGAACTGGTCATCCAGCCCGGGGCGGGACACTTCCCGTGGCTGGACGACGCGGACGGTTTCGTGACGACCATCACGGCATCGTCTTTCAGCCCGTCCGGTACTTGAGGACAAGGCCGTCAAGACCGATCGGGAGCTTGGGGGCTCGGCCCCCCCAAGGTGGGCGCACCCCCCGAGGTCGGCGCAGCCCCCGAGGCCGGCGCAGCCCCCGAGGTCGGGAACGGGCAGGGGCGGCGGGGGCGAATTCCCTCCTCACGCAGCCCGCTCCAACCCGTCCCCGTCAACCCGAAACTCCAACTCTCGCCCCACCACCAGCCGTTCGACCTCTTCCACCACCGTCAGACCCAGCCGAGCGACCTCATTACGCGCTCGGGCAAGGAGATGACCTTCCGACTTGGTGACGTCGGCGACAGTAACCGCTCTCCACCGTGGGAGTGGCCATGTGAGAGGGTCAATGGACGGGCCGGCGGGGTGGACCTCCCGGCGAGGTACCGTCCCCCGGTGGCCGTCGAAAACCGGCCGCGGACGGCGACTTCCCGGGGAGGGACGACAGGGATGACAGAGACCCTGACCAACTGGGCCGGCAACATCACGTACACGGCCAAGGAACTGCACCGGCCGCACTCGCTCGAAGCGCTCCGAGCACTGGTCGCGGACAGCGCCCGGGTGCGGGTGCTGGGCAGCGGCCACTCCTTCAACGAGATCGCCGAGCCGGGCGCCGACGGTGTACTGCTCTCCCTGACCGGTCTGCCACCCGCCGTGGACGTCGACACGGCGGCCCGTACGGTACGGGTCTCCGGCGGCGTCCGGTACGCCGAACTCGCCCGCCGGGTGCACGAGCACGGGTTCGCGCTCCACAACATGGCGTCCCTCCCGCACATCTCCGTGGCCGGCTCGGTGGCGACCGGCACGCATGGCTCGGGGGTGACGAACGGTTCACTCGCCTCCGCCGTACGGGAGGTGGAGCTCGTCACCGCGGACGGCTCGATCGTGACGATCGGCCGGGGCGAGAAGCGCTTCGACGGAGCCGTGACCTCGCTGGGCGCGCTCGGTGTCGTCACCGCGCTCACCCTGGACCTGGAGCCGGAGTTCGAGGTGAGCCAGCACGTCTTCACCGAACTCCCCCTGGCGGGACTGGACTTCGAGACGGTCGCGGCGACGGCGTACAGTGTGAGTCTGTTCACCGACTGGGGACGGCCGGGCTTTCGTCAGGTGTGGCTCAAGCGGCGCACCGACCAGCCGCTGCCGGACTTCCCGTGGGCCGCGCCGGCGACCGAGGCGATGCACCCGGTGCCGGGGATGCCCGCGCGGAACTGCACCGAGCAGTGCGGCGTCCCGGGCCCCTGGCACGAGCGGCTCCCGCATTTCCGGGCCGAGTTCACCCCGAGCAGCGGGGCCGAGCTGCAGTCCGAGTATCTGCTGCCGCTCTCGGACGCCACGGCCGCGCTGCATGCCCTCGACGCGATCCGCGGGACCATCGCGCCCGTGTTGCAGATCTGCGAGGTGCGGACCGTGGCCGCCGATGGCCAGTGGCTGAGCCCTGCGTACGGGCGGGATACGGTGGCGCTGCACTTCACGTGGGTGGCGGACACCGAGGCCGTACTGCCGGTGGTGCGGCAGGTCGAGGAGGCGCTGGAGCCGTTCGATCCCCGGCCGCACTGGGGCAAGGTGTTCACGGTGCCGCCGACGGTGCTGCGCGGGCGGTATCCGCGGGTCGGCGAGTTCAGGGCGCTGGTGGAGTCGCTCGACCCGGCCGGCACGTTCACCAACGCCTTCGTGGGGGACTTTCTCCACCCCCTTTCCTAACCCCTTGTCGAAATTCCCTCACAGGCCATAGCCTTTTCCGGCGCCGGGGCCGAGGGGTCCCGGGCATGACCTGGAGGGGCCGGGGGAGTCCAATGAGGCGCGGCACATCACGCGACATCCGCACCGCGAACCGCTACGAGGTGCTGCGCCAGATCATCGCCGAATCGCCCACCTCCCGGCAGGAGTTGGCGGCAGCGACCGGGCTCAGTCTGGCCACGGTCGCCACGCTCGTCGGTGAGCTGCTCGACCTGAGGATGCTGACCGAGGTCGGCTTCGAGGACTCCGCGGGTGGCCGCCCGCGGGGCCTCGTCGCCGTCAACGCGGCGGGGGGCGCGTTGATCGGCGTCGACATCGCGGAGACCTATGTACGCGTCGAGCTGTTCGACCTGGCGCTGAACGTGCTTGCCCGCGCCGACGAGGACATGCGCCCCGGCGAGAGCCGACCGGAGCAGGTCGTCGGGCATGTCGCGGCGGCTGTCGGTTCGGTGGTCGCGCAGGCCGGCGTCGAAGGCGCGCGCGTCCTCGGCGTAGGCGTCAGCGTGCCCGGCCAGGTGGACCGCGAGGGCGGGGTCTGCGAGTACGCCCCGAACTGGGACTGGCACGACGTGCCGCTGCTCGACCTGCTCGCCGAGCACATCGCCTACCCCCTTTATCTCGACAATCCGCTGCGCGCCTGCGCCGTGGCCGAGCTCTGGTTCGGCGCGGCCCGCGGGCGCGGGGACGCCGTGGTCGTCAATCTGGGCACGGGCGTCGGCGCCGGGCTCGCGCTCGGCGGCGGTCTGCACCGCGGAGTCAGCAACAGCGCCGGCGAGTGGGGCCATACGACGCTGGTCCTGGACGGGCGGCTGTGCCACTGCGGCAACCACGGCTGTGTGGAGACGTATGTGGGGGCGCCCGGAATCATGCTGAATCTGCGGGAGTTGAGCCCCCGCAGCACGCTGCTGCACCCCGAGGACCAGACCGCCACGATCGACGCGCTCGCCCAGGGCGTCGCCGCGCAGGATCCGGTGGCGCTCAAGGTCGTGCGGGACACCGCCCGTTACCTCGGTGCCGGCATCTCCGACCTGGTCAACCTTCTCAACCCCGAGGTGGTCGTGCTCAGCAGCTGGGTCGCGGCCACGCTCGGCGAACCGCTGCTGAACGAGGTGCGCGAGGCCGTCGCCCGACACGCGCTGAAACGACCGTACGCGGCCACCGAGATCGTCCTGTCCCCCATTCCCACCGATCCGGTCTGCCTCGGGGCCGCGACGTTCGCCCTGGAAGGGGCACTTCAGTCGGTCGGCCAGCGACCCGCCAAGCGCACCACCTGGTCCAAGCAGTAACGCATCAAGGTGAGTCAGCGGTGCGGGCCGCTGATACGGCGGCCCGCGGCTCCCTCATGTCCGGCATCCCGAACAACGCGCAACGCTTCGGACAGACTTCGTCCAACCCCTTGCCGAAGCCTTAGGCGAAGGTTAACGTCCCGCACCGCACAGCGAATTCGAGCCGCAGCCGTACTCGAGACAAGGACGTCACCATGTCGGCAATGAGCAGCAACTGGGACCGCCGATCAGTACTCCGGGCCGCCGCGGGCCTGTCCGCCGCCGGCGCGCTGGCCGCGTGCGGCAGCAACAACGGGCGCTCCGGTGGCGGGAGTTCGGGCAAGAGCCTGGTGCAGTACTTCCACGCCTACGGCGAGTCCGGCACGGAGCAGGCCATCAAGAAGTACGCGAAGGCCTACGACAAGGCCGCCGTGACCACGCAGTGGATCACCGGCTCCGACTTCGAGAGCAAGCTGTTCGCGACGCTGCTCACCAAGAACGCGCCCGACCTCTTCGAGTTCCACCCGCAGATCCAGCTCGTCAAGAGCGGCCAGGTGGCGGACCTGACGGACATCATCGACCCGGTGAAGGACGACTTCAATCCGGCCGACATCAAGTCACACACGGTCGACGGCAAGATATACGGCGTCCGGATGATCGACGACCCGCAGTTCTTCTTCTACCGCCCCTCGCTGCTGGAGAAGGCCGGCGTGAAGGTGCCGACCACGCTCGACGAACTGATCGAAGCGGCCGCCAAGCTCACCACGGGCAAGGTCAAGGGCCTGTTCCTCGGCAACGACCTGCACGCAGTGATCAACCCGATGATCTGGTCGGCCGGCGCCGACACCCTCGACGAGAAGAACCAGATCGCCTACCACACCGACGGCGTCATCGACGGCATCAAGAAGATGCGCAAGCTGTTCACCAGCGGCGACCTGCTCCTCGACGCCCCCGCTGACTACTGGGACCCCTCCGCGCTCAACCAGGGGCTGTGTGCCATGCAGTTCTGCGGCATGTGGGCGATGCCGCAGTTCCAGCAGACGCTCGGCGACGACATCGGGATCTTCCCCTTCCCGAAGGTCACGGACGACGGCAAGCCCTCTGTCTACAACGGTGGTTGGTCGATGTTCGTCAACGCCAAGGGCGAGAACGTCGACCTGGCCAAGGAGTACGTGAAGTGGCTGTGGATCGATCAGAAGAAGTACCAGGAGGACTGGGCCACCTCGTACGGCTTCCACATCCCGCCCCGCACCTCCATCGCCCAGTCCGCCACCAAGCTCAAGTCGGGTCTGCCCGCCGAGGGCGTCAAGCTCTTCAACGAGTACGGCCACTTCGACAACATCGGCTGGACCCAGGCCATGATCACCGCCCTCGAGGACGTCTTCGCCGACTCCGTCCGCAAGGGCGGCGACCCGGGGGCCGCTCTCGACAAGGCCGACAAGACGGTCGACCGCGAGCTCAAGAAGCTCTTCGGATAGACCGCCGGACGGACCGAGACATGTCGACGACCACTACGCGCGACCTCGCGCGCCCCGCCCCGGCCAAAGCCTCCAAGGGCCGGCCGCGGCGGGGTCTGCGGGGCAGCCGCACCTTCAACTTCTGGCTCTTCACCAGCCCGTTCCTCATCGGCTTGGTGATCTTCGTCTACGTCCCCATCGGCTGGAGCATCTGGCTCAGCTTCTTCGAGGCGCGCTTCACCGTCACACCGGACAAGTTCGTCGGGTTCGACAACTACCGGTTCATGCTGGACAACAACAACTTCGTCGGAGCCCTCGGCACCTTCACCGTCTTCGCCGCGTTCATCGTGCCGACGACCTGGGCCCTTTCGCTGGGCCTGGCGATGCTGGTGAACCGGCTGCGCTTCATGCGCGCCTTCTTCCGCTCGGTCTTCTTCCTGCCGACCGCGTGCAGCTATGTCGCCGCCTCGCTGATCTGGAAGATGTCCATCTTCAATGGCGTCCGCTTCGGCCTGGCGAACACCGTCCTCGGCTGGTTCGGCGTGGAGAACACCGCCTGGCTCGCCAACCCCGACCCGCCCTGGTACTGGCTGGTCATCCTCACCGCGCGCCTGTGGCTGCAGTCCGGCTTCTACATGATCCTGTTCCTGGCCGCGCTGCAGAACATCCCGCAGGAGCTCTACGAGGCCGCCGCGATCGATGGCGCCAAGCCGGGCTGGCAGACCTTCCGCCACATCACGCTCCCCCAGCTGAGGGCGACCTCGACGGCCGTGGTCCTGCTGCTGCTCGTGGCCGCTTACCAGGCCTTCGACGAGTTCTTCAACCTCCTGTCGAAGACCACCTGGGGCCGGCCGCCGCTCGTCGAGCTGTACTACACCGCCCTGGGCCAGAACCAAGACTACGGCGCGGGCAGCGCGGGCGCGGTCATGCTGACGCTGCTGATCGTCGTCGTGACGCTGTTCCAGGGCAAGATCATGGGCCTCGGAAGGGGTGACGAGTCCAAGTGACCACGACCGCACCCGAGATGAGAAAGACCGGAACGTCGGCCACCCGGCCACGCCGCTCCGGGCGCGGCGGCGTCATGAGCTCCACCGGCCTGTACATCGGCACCGGCATCGCCGCCTTCCTCTTCCTGGTCCCCTTCTATCTGCTGGTCCGCAACGCCCTTTCCACCGACCCCGACATCACCGGCGAGAACTGGAAGTTCTTCCCCACGGACATCCAGTGGGGCAACATCACCGAGCCGTTCCACGACACGACGGTCGACTTCGGCCAGTCGATGGTGAACTCCCTGGTCGTCGGCACCCTGCACACCATCGGCACTCTGCTGGTGTGCTCGCTGGCCGGCTACGGCCTGGCCCGCATCCCCTACCGGCACGCCAACAAGATCTTCTACGCCGTCCTGTTCACCCTGATGGTGCCGGCCGCCGTCACCTTCGTCCCGAGCTTCGTGCTGGTCTCGTCCCTCGGCTGGGTGGACAGCTACCGAGGTCTCATCATTCCGGGCCTCTTCAGTGGTTTCACCTGCTTCCTCTTCCGGCAGTACTTCCTCGGGTTCCCGAGGGAGCTGGAGGAGGCGGCACGCGTGGACGGGCTCGGCTACTGGGGCGCGTACTGGCGGGTCGTCGTACCCAACTCGCTGAACTTCTTCGCCGCGATCGCGACGATCACGTTCATCAACGGCTGGAACGCCTTCCTGTGGCCGCTGGTCATCGGCCAGGACCCGAGCGCCTGGACCGTCCAGGTCGCGCTCTCCTCGTACATGACCAACCAGACCGTCAACTACCACCTGATCTTCATGGCGACCGCCATTTCCATCCTGCCCCTGTTGTTCGTGTTCCTCTTCCTCCAGCGCTGGCTGGTGCAGGGGATCGCGCAGACCGGCATCAAGGGCTGAGCTAGGAGACCGATGTCTTTCCGCACCTCCCCCAAGCTCTCGGCTTCGCTCGACCAGGGGGGACCCCCATCTTCCATCGATTACGTCGAGAACGTCTCGCCCGGCAGCGGCGCGCTGCCGCCGCGGGCCTGGTACGCGTCCTCGGAGGCCAAGTCACTGTCATTGAACGGCAGTTGGCGCTTCCGGCTGTCCATGACCGCGGACGCGGAGGACGACTCGTTCGCCGAGCAGGGCTACGACGCCGGGGACTGGGCGGAAGTCTCGGTCCCCGGGCACTGGGTGCTCCAAGGCCACGGTGCACCGATCTACACCAACCACCTCTACCCGTTCCCCGTCGACCCGCCGCGGGTGCCGACCGAGAACCCGACCGGAGATCATCTGCGGGTCTTCGACCTGCCGTCCGACTGGCCCTCGGACGGCGGCGCAGTCCTCCGCTTCGACGGTGTCGAGTCCTGCGCCCGCGTCTGGCTCAACGGGACGGACATCGGCGAGTTCAAGGGCTCCCGGCTGCCGCACGAGTTCGCGGTCGGGCACCTGCTGAAGCCGAGCGGCAACGTGCTCGCCGTCCGGGTCCACCAATGGTCGGCGGGCTCCTACCTGGAGGACCAGGACCAGTGGTGGCTACCGGGCATCTTCCGTGACGTGACGCTGCTGCACCGCCCGGCGGGCGGCGTCCTCGACTTCTTCGTGCACGCGTCGTACGACCACCTCACCGGCGAGGGCGTGCTGCGCGTCGACTCCGACGTCGACGGCCGGGTGACCGTGCCGGCCCTGGACATCGATGTCGCGACCGGCGAGTCGGTGACCGTCGCGGTCCGGCCGTGGACGGCCGAAGTCCCCCATCTGTACGACGGCGTGCTGGCCACGGAGGGCGAACGCGTCCCGCTGCGCATCGGCTTCCGCACGGTCGAGCTGGCCGACGGCCTCATCAAGGTGAACGGCAAGGCGGTCCTCTTCAAGGGCGTCAACCGCCACGAGTGGCATCCGGAGAAGGGCCGCGCCCTCGATCTGGAGACCATGCGCGAGGACGTGCTGCTGATGAAGCGGCACAACATCAACGCGGTCCGCACCTCGCACTACCCGCCGCACCCGGCCTTCCTGGACCTGTGCGACGAGTACGGCCTGTGGGTCATCGACGAGTGCGACCTGGAGACCCACGGCTTCACCGAACAGGCCTGGCGCGACAACCCCGTTGACGACGAGCGCTGGACCCCGGCGCTGCTCGACCGCGCCGCCCGTATGGTCGAGCGCGACAAGAACCACCCGTCCGTCGTCGTCTGGTCCCTCGGCAACGAGGCCGGCACCGGACGCGGGCTCACCGCCATGGCCGAGTGGATTCGCGGCCGGGACGGCTCCCGGCTGATCCACTACGAGGGCGACATCGACTGTCGTGACACGGACATGTACGCACGGATGTACGCGAGCCACGCCGAGGTCGAGCGGATCGGCCGGGGCCTGGACGGCGGCACACTGAAGCGGCGTCAACTGCCCCTCATCCTCTGCGAGTACGGGCACGCCATGGGCAACGGCCCCGGTGGCATCGCTGACTATCAGCGCCTCTTCGAGTCGTACGACCGCATCCAGGGCGGTTTCATCTGGGAGTGGATCGACCACGGCATCAAGGACGAGCGGTACGGTTTCGCGTACGGCGGCGACTTCGGCGAGGAGCTGCACGACGGGAACTTCGTCTGCGACGGGCTGGTGTTCCCGGACCGGACGCCGTCGCCGGGGCTCGCCGAGTACAAGAAGGTGATCGAACCGGTTCGCATCCTCGGTGACGGCGAGGACGGGACCGTGCGCGTGACGAACGCGTACGACTTCGCGGATCTCTCGGCGCTCGCCTTCGAGTGGTCCTACCAGGTCGACGGCGAGACGGTCGAGACGGGTGCACTGACGGTGCCCGCTCTCGGCCCCGGCGAGTCGGCCGAGGTGAAGCTGCCGACGCCGCCCGCCGACGCGCGCGGGTCCGAGACACAGTGGACGGTGCGCGCGGTGCTCGCCGCCGGGACGGCGTGGGCACCGCGGGGTCACGAGGTCGCCTGGGCTCAACTGCCGGTCGCTGAACGCGCCGTGACACGCGTGGCACAGTCCGACGGACCGGTGCTCGGCGGGCGGCAGATCACCCTCGGCCCGGCCGCCTTCGACACCCGCACCGGTGCGCTGCGGACGATCGGCGGGGTCGACGTCACCGGTCTGCGCCTGGACGTGTGGCGGGCGCCGACGGACAACGACAACGGCGCGCACTGGCAGCCGGACGAGCGCTACGGCCTGCTCTGGCGCAAGCTGGGCCTGCACCGGATGCGCCACCGGCTGGACGCCGTGGAGCTGGGCGACGACGCCTTGACCGTACGCACCCGGGTGGCGCCCGCCGCCTGGGAGGTGGGCCTGCGCACGGTGTACCGGTGGACGTCCGACGGGACGCGGCTGCGGCTGACCGTCTCCGTGGCGCCCGAGGGCGACTGGACGCTGCCACTGCCGCGGCTCGGGATCCGCCTGGGGCTCTCGGGCTCGGCGGACCGGGTGAAGTGGTTCGGTGGTGGCCCCGGTGAGGGATATCCGGACACCAAGTCGGCTTCCAAAGTGGCGCGTTGGGAGGCGACGGTCGACGAGCTTCAGACGCCGTACGTGCGTCCGCAGGAGAACGGCGCACGGGCCGATGTCCGCTGGGCCGAGATCGGTGGGCTGCGCGTCGAGGGCGATCCGTCCTTCTGGTTCACCGCGCGCCGCTGGACGACCGAGCAGCTCGACGCCGCCGAGCATCTGACGGACCTGACGCCCGGCGACACGGTCTGGGTCAACCTCGACCACGGCCAGCAGGGCATCGGCTCGCAGTCCTGCGGTCCCGGCGCGCTGCCCCAGTACCAACTGCGGGCCGCACCCGCGGAGTTCTCGTTCGTCTTCTCGGAGATCCATGACTGACACCGTCACCCGTATCGCGGCCGGCCGGCTCTTCAGCCGTCCGGCCGCGGTCGCGTCCTGCGTCGCATTCGTCCTCATCGGCATGCTACAAGCGCTCTACGGGCCCGCGGTGCCAGGCCTGCGGGAGGAGTTCGGCCTGTCTCCGTCCGGAGCCGGTCTTGGCCTGAGCCTGCACTTCACGGGAGGGGTCGCGGGCGTCCTGACCTTCAACGCGATCCACTCCCGGATCAGCAACAGAGCGCTGCTGGCGGCGAGTTACGCGCTGATGGCGGCGGGCGGCGCGGGCTTCGCGTTGGCGCCGAACTGGCCCTCCGCACTCGCCGCCGCCTTCCTCGGCGGCCTCGGCTTCGGCGGTATCGACTACGGCCTCAATCAGCTCTTCGCGGTCGGCTTCGGCGACCGTTCGACGGCCATGCTGAATGTGCTGAACGCGCACTTCGGCATCGGTGCGGTGCTCGGTCCCGCGCTCATCGCGTGGGTGGGTCCCGACGACTACGGGTACGCCTTCGGGGCGTGTGCCGTGTTGGCGGCGGCGCTGATCCTGTGCACGGGCGGGGTGCGCAGCGAGGCGCCGGCCGCGTCCGAGGCCGCCGAGAAGCCCGCCGCCGGTGGGCTGCTCTCCCGTGTGCTGGTCGGCTTCCTCGCCCTGTACATCCTGAACGTCGCCGTCGAGGCGGGCGTCGGCGGCTGGGAGCCCACCCACCTGGAGACCGTTGGCTACAGCGCGACGGTCGCCGCCTCCGCCACCTCGGTGTACTGGCTGATGATGACGGCGGGCCGCTTCCTCGTCGTCCCGATCACGCTGCGGTACGCACCCGAGCGCATCCTCGCGGTCTGCGCGGCCGGAATGACGGCGTGCCTGCTGCTGGCGCTGACACCGGGGGCGGCGCCGGTGGCGTACGCCGGTGTCGGCCTGTTCATCGCACCGGTGTTCCCGACCGGTCTGCCATGGCTCAATCAGGCACTGCCGGGGGCCAAGCGGGCGGGCGCCTGGGTGATCGCCGCGTCGATGATCGGCGGGGTGGCGGCGCCACCGCTCCTCGGCGTGGGCATCGAGGCGTCCGGGATTCACGCGGTGCCGTGGCTGTTGACCATGTTGTCAGGCGCGTCGCTGGTGGCGACGGTCCGGCTGATGCGGCTGACCCGGGAGCGTGCGGCATGACGGGCGTGAACCGAGTCAACAGCTCTGCCGCTGTGAACCGGGACAGCGGCTCCTCCGGTGTGAACCGGGGCGGCGGCTCCTCCGGCGTGAACGGCAGCATCCAGGTCCGCGGCCTCTCCCGCACCTTTCACACCACTGTCCGAGACCGGGCTCGACGACGGGTGGGGCCCGGACCGGTGACCGGTCCGGGCCCCACCCGTCTCGCCGGTGTGCCCTACGGGCAGCTGATCCGGGTGTCCCCCGTGTCCGTCGTGCAGGTGTCCGTGCCGAAGCCGCCGTTGGCGGTGTCGTTGCCGGAGACGCTGTCGACGGTGTTGAGGTAGTCGTTGCCGAAGTTGCCGATCAGGCTGTCGTTGCCAGGGCCGCCGTTCAGGGTGTCGTTGAGGTAGCTGCCGTCGAGGCGGTCGTTGCCGTAGTTGCCGTACACGGTGTCGTTGCCATTACCGGCGTCGACGGTGTCGTCGCCGCCGAGGGCGCAGATCACGTCGTTGCCGGAGGTGCCGTTGAGGACGTCGTTGCCGCTGGTGCCGATGATCGTGCAGCCACGGGAGTTGTTGACGGTGGTGGTCGCCGTGGCGCTGTTGTTGCCCGGGGTCGGGTCGGTCTGGGTGGCGGTGACCGTGGCCTTGTCGGTGAGGGTGCCGGTGGCGCGGGGCTCGACCACGACCGTCACCGTGGCGTGGGCGCCGGGGGCGAGGGTGCCCAGGGCGCAGCTCGCGCTGGAGCCGGAGGTGGTGCAGGTGCCCTGGCCGGGCGTGGCCGAGACGATGGACGCGGCGGGTCCGGTGAGCGTGTCGGTGAGGAAGACGCCGGTGGCGGAGGTGGTGGTGCTGTTGTTGGTGACCGTCGCGGTGTACGTGGCCCGGTCGCCGATGCTGACGGTGGCGGGGCCGGTCTTGGTGACCGACAGGTCCGCGCCGGCGGGCGGCGGCGGGGTGCCGGTGCCGCCCAGGTAGCGGGCCAGGGCGCGGTGGTCACCGCTGTTGCCGAACGCGAGGATCCTGCCGTCGGACTGGAGCGCGAGGCGGTTCACGATGTCGCCGGCGCCGAAGTCGGTGGTCGTCTTCCCGTTGGCGGCGAAGCCGGTGTCGAGGGTGCCGTCGGCGTTGTACCGGGCCAGCGCGAAGTCGTTGCCGGCGACTCCGGCGGCGACGATCCGGTCGTCGGGCTGGAGCATGAGGTCCTGCACCGCGGAGTTGGTGCCGAAGTCGGTGGTCACGACGCCACCGGTGCCGAAGCCGCCGTCGAGGCTGCCGTCGACGTTGTAGCGCACCAGCGTGAAGCTGCCGCCGCTCGCTCCGGACGCGACGATCTTGCCGCTCGACTGCACGACCACGGTCCGGCCCCAGTTGTAGCCGCCGAGGTCCGTGGTGACGAGGCCGTCGCCGCCGAAGGAGGTGTCGAGGCTGCCGTCGGCGTTGTAGCGGGCCAGCGCGAAGTCGAAGGAGGTGGAGCCCGAGTAACCGGCGAGGACGAACTTCCCGTTGGGCTGGAGGGCCATGTCGAACGCCTCCGCACCGCCCACGCCCACGTCCGAGAACGGGAACGAGGTGATGACCTCGCCGTCGCCGCCGCCGAAGGTGGTGTCCGGGCTGCCGTCACGGTTGAAGCGGACCGCCGCGAACGCGCCGCCGGCCCGGCCCGCCGCGAGGATCTTCCCCTCGGGGCCGGGCAGCACCGCGACCGCCCAGCCGTCCTCGGCTCCACCGGCCAGTTCGGGGATGACGTGGCCGCCCTGCCCGAAGGTGGTGTCGAGGCTGCCGTCCGCGTTGTAGCGGGCCACCGTGAACCAGCAGCAGCCGCCGTTGTCCTCCCCGAACCTCTCGGTGTCGCCGACGACGACGATCTTCCCGTCGGGCTGGATCGTCACGCCCTGCGCCAGGTCCTGGCCGCCCTCGAAATCGGTGACCACCTCTCCGTCGCCGCCGCCGAAGGAGGTGTCGATGCTGCCGTCGGCGTTGTGCCGCATCACGGAGAAGTCGCTGTAGAGGGTGTCGGGGTTCTGTCGGGCGCCGACCGTGACGATCTTGCCGTCGGCCTGGACGGCGAGGTCCTGGCCGTCCGCGGGCGAGCCGCCGTCGATGGTGACCTTGCCGCCGCTGCCGAAGGAGGTGTCCAGGTCGCCGGGTGCGGCGAGGGCGCTGCTCGGCAGGGCCACGACGAGAGTGAGAGCGGCCGCGAAGGCGAGACCGGCCCGGCTCATGAACGAGCGGCGATCCTGCGGATGTCGGGAAGTAGGCATGGACATGCGCCCAGCTTCCGGACGCCCGTACGCCGTCCGCGGCGGCTGGCCACGGGCTGGGCTCACTGGTCGTCAGAGTTCCACCCGCCGGGGTGACGACGGCTGTTGCCCGCGCACTTCGCGCGAGCGCCTGGCTCGACCTGCCGGTGGCGCGGCTGATCGAGCAGCGCCTGGTGATCGGGGAAGGGGACCGCGTCGAGCTCGCCGTGATGGCACGGCAGTGGGGGTCGATCGCACCCGTTGCGGCCGGGGGTCGGCCCGCCGGGCTCGGCCCCCTGCCCGCCTCCTCCGCAGAACTCGCCCAGCAGTCCACCGACTACAAGACGGCCGGCGAGAACTGCCTGGGTGTCGCCGGGTCGTGGGCGTCACGGTGTGGGGCGTCAGCGACAAGTACTCGTGGATCCCGGGCACCTTCGGCGGGTACGGCGCCGCCCTCCCGTACGACGAGAACTACGCCGCGAAGCCCGCCGCGTACACCGGTCTGTCGAACGGTCTCAATCCGGCCGCGTGACCCGCCCCTGCCGCAGGTCGCGAGCCGTCTGTCCGTAGTGCGTCCGCAGGGCCCGGGCGAGGTGCCGGGGGTCGTGAATGCCCCAGCGGGCGGCAACGGCCGCCGTCGTACGACCGTCGTGGGCGGGGTCGAGGAGATCCCGGCGGACGCGTTCCAGGCGTTCGCGGCGCAGCCAGGCCGCGAACGAGACGTCACCACGGCGGAACAAGCGGTGCAGCTGGCGCGGCGAGATGCCGTGCGCGGCGGCGACCGAGTCGACGCACAGCGACGGGTCGGCGATGTTCGCCAGGGCATAGACACGGATGCGGTCCACCAGGTCCGTCTCCGTGTCCATCCGGCCGGGTGTCCCGTCCGTGAACGCCGCGAGCAGCAGGGACACCAGCGCGTCGCCCACGTGGGCCTGCGCGGGACCCGTCAGTTCGTCGAGGTGGCTGCCGAGGCCCTGCAGGAAGGCGGAGAGCACCGCCTGCGCCCCCGTCTCGGCCGGCAGTCGCCGGGCCGCGTGGCGGGCGACGATGTCGGCATGGCGGCCCAGCTCGGTGCGCGAGATGCCGACGGCCATGACGTCGCAGCCGTCGGCGACCGCGAGCCGGTACGGCCGTGTCATGTCGAAGACCACCAAGTCCCCGCCGTGTGCGCGGGATTGATGCCCGCCCTGGTCCACCGCCGCGGGCGACTGCGACCGGTGCAGGGTCACCTTCAGCAGTTCGGGATCGGACGACGTGATCGCCCGGGAGGTACGCGCGACTAGGTGCCCGGAGCCCCGGATCCGTGCCACCGCCGCGCGCCCCACCGTCGCCGCGTCGATGTCGGCCCGGAACGCGTCCGCGCCCGGCGCCGTCACGGCGAGCGGTGCCAGGATCGTGGACGCGGCGGTCTGCAACTCGCCGATGCCGGCGTGGTGGATGTGTAAGGCACCACCGTTCATGGAGCCGCTCCCTGCCTGCTGCGTACCTGCCCGTGACTTTGTCGGTATATCGATTGACGTAAGCGGGAGTTACCCGGTTCCGGGGGGAATCGGGAGACGGCCAGGGCGGAAATCGGGAGACGGCCCGGGCGTGCATCGGTGACGGCCCGGACGTGAAGGGGAGAGGGCAGCCCGCCCGGACGCCGGGAGTCCGCCGGGCAATGAATCGGTGACGGGCGGACCGGAGTCCGAAGACGCCGGGGCGTAAATCGGAGACGGCCCGGGCGCGATGTGGAGACTCGCCGGGCCGTCGCTTCCGTAGCGTGACTCGTGGGGGAGCAACGTCGGCTGGAACCTGTACCACAGTTCCAGCCGACTGCCCTCGACCGCCCGCTGCCCCCCCGTCGTCCGCCCTCAGTGGTCCGCACAGCAGGGCGTGGGCTCCGGCACCTCGAACGGGACCAGCGCCCCGCCCGCGGCCGGCATCGTCGTCAGGACCAGGTGCCCCTCACGCCACTCCGGGCGTACGTGGTCGCGGGTGACGATCCGCCGCTCCGGCTCGGGACCGTCGGGCGCGCCGAGTACGGCGACCCGGTCCACGGCGGAGCCGGCCAGCAGCCGGGCCACGGTCACCGTGCCGGTGAGGGCCTCGGACCCGCCGTAGAGCACAGCACGGCCACCCGTGCGCGCCGCGTGCTCGACGGCGGCCCCGGCGGCCAGGTCGGCGGGACCGTGCCGCTCGGCGCCGAGGGCGACACCGAACTCCCGTTCCGCGAGCCGCTGAAAGGCCGCGCGGGCGGCACGCTCCGACGGCACGGCGAAGGACAGTGCCGTGTGTGGGTCCCCCCCCCGTCGCGCACATGGTGCGTGCAGCCCAACACGTCATCCACCGCGCCGAGTTCGACAGCCAGGTCGCGCAGCAGGTCGTCGGCCTCCCGCAGGGCTCCCACGAGGCCGGTATCGACTCCGACGACGTACTCGTTCCGCTCGGTCACGACGGCAGGACCCACACCGGGTTGGAGTAGAACCACAGGTCCTTCCACGGGTCGGCGTCGCCGACGACGAACAGGGGACAGCCGGCGCCTGATCACCGGGCGACCTGGGCGGCGGGGTAACTGGCCCTGCCTGCAGGCGTGTTGATCATCCGATCGCCCGTTGCGTGCGGACTTCCGCCCAAACGACCTTGTACGCCCCTCCCGTGCGGGGCTCCACTCCCCACCGCTCCGCGATCGCCGCGACGAGCAGCAGCCCGCGCCCGTCCTCGTCGTCCGACGGCTCCTGGAGAACAGGGAGCCGGTCCGTCCGCCCGTCGGCCACCTCCACGCGTACGACGCCGTCGCCCAGCAACAGCCGCACACGAAAGCCGCGCCCGCGCACGCGCCCATGCCGTACGGCGTTCGCGGCGAGCTCGGCGACGACGAGGGTCACGTCCTCACTCACCGAGCTGTCGTACGCGAACCCCCATGCGTCCATCCGATGCGCGACGAGCCGCCGCGCGAGCCGGGACCCTCGCGGGGTGGAGCTGTAGAGCTGAGTGAACGTGCGTACGGTGACGGCTACTTGGGCTTGGGGCTCTCCTGACATGCGACAACGGTCCCGTGGAGCACGGGGGTCGACCAGCTCCGCCACTCGTACAAAGCGCGGTGTACGAGTTCACTGACTGGACAGTTCTGGTCACCGTGCGTAACCCTTGGTGACTCGGCGGGGTTGGCACCAAGAAGCTCGGGGGTGCCCGGCATGACCGACAGCACCATCAGCATCGACAACGCGACCGAGACCGAACCGCCCGACACCCTGAAGGCGTTCGGGGCGGTCCACAAGGCCTTCCGCAAGCGGGCGGGATACACACAGGAGGAGTACGCGCCGCTCGTGCAGTACCAGCCGTCCACGGTCGCGTCGATCGAGCAGGGGCGACGCTTCCCGCATCGCCGGTTCGTCGCCGAAGAGGTCCTGGACGCCTTCGGAGTCCTGAAGGGGGTGTACAAGCACGCGGGGAGGGAGAAGGGCCTGGCGTCCTGGTTCCGGCCGTGGGCGGAGCTGGAGGAGCAGGCGATCAGCCTCTACACGTACGAGAACCGGCTGGTTCCGGGGCTGTTGCAGACGGAGGGGTATGCACGCACTCTTTTCCGCGAGCGGGTACCCGTGCTCACGGACTCGCAGATCGAGGCCCAGATCGCGGCTCGCCTGGAGCGCCAGTCTCACCTCGGGGAGCGGCCCAACACGGCGTTCAGCTTCATCGTCGAGGAGTTCATCCTCACGCGAGGAACAGGCGGCACAGAGGTCACGCGCGGATTGATCGATTCCATCCTGGCGGTCACCGAACAGCGCAACGTGGAGGTGCAGGTGCTGCCCATGACGCGCAGCGTCCACGCCGGCCTCGACGGCCCCATCCGGCTGCTGGAGACCCCCGAGAACGAGTGGTTCGGCTACTGCGAGGGCCAGGAAAGCGGCCAGTTCATCGCCAATCCGAAAACGATCAGTGTGCTTCACATGCGCTATGCGAAACTTCGCTCACAGGCCCTCACCCCGGAGGACAGCCGATGCCTGCTGGAGCGGATGCGAGGAGCACTATGAGCACCACCGAACTGGCCTGGTTCAAGAGCAGTTACAGCGGCAGCTCCGGCGACGACTGCGTCGAAGTCGCCACCTGCCCCACCACCATCCACATCCGCGACTCCAAGAACACCCGCGGCCCCCAGCTCGCCCTCTCCCCCACCGCCTGGACGGACTTCGTCGAGTTCGCCGCGCGTGGCTGACCAAGTACGGCTCGCTTACCGGGAGTCGGGGAACCCTTTGGCCCCGCCCCTCGTGCTGCTGCACGGGCTGACCTCGGACGGCACGGCATGGGACGAGGTGGCGGCCCGCTTCGCCGCCACCCACCGCGTCCTCGTGCCGGACCTGCGGGGCCACGGCCGCAGCCCTCACCCCGGTACGTACTCCTTCGAGCTGATGCGTGACGACGTACTCGCGCTCCTCGATGAACTCACCCTGGAAGAGGCGACGTTCATCGGTCACTCACTGGGCGGCGTGGTCGCGTACCTGCTGGCGGCCCGGCAGCCGGGCCGGGTCGCGCGGCTGGTCCTGGAGGAGACTCCGCCCCCCGGTCCCGCTCGGCCTCCCGGCCCCGCAGCGCCCTTCGGGTCCGCTCGAGTTCGACTGGGCGGCCCGCCCCGCGATCGTGCGGCAGCTGAACGCTCCGGACCCGACGTGGCGGGAGGCTCAGAGGACCGTCCAGGCCCCTGCTCTGGTGATCGCCGGCGGTCCCGGGAGCCATCTGCCCCAGGACGAGATGGCGAAGATGGCGACGCGCTTCCCGAGCGGCCGACTCGTCACGATCGCCGCAGGTCACCTCGTTCATGCCGTGCGCCCGGAGGAGTTCTGCGCGGCGGTGGAGGAGTTCCTCTCACCCCCATGAACCTGAGCGTATTAGGTTGTAACCTAGACACCCTAGGTTCAGCCGAGCAGCAGGTGGTGGTGTCACATGGCCCGTGCCGGGCTCACGACCGAACGCGTCGTGACGGCGGCGGCCGACCTCGCGGACGAGGTCGGCTTCGAGAACGTCACCGTGTCCGCGCTGGCGCGGCAGTTCGGGGTGAAGGACGCGAGCATGTACTCGCACGTGAAGAGCGTGCGGGAGCTGCGCGAGCGGATCGCGCTCCTCGCGGCCGGCGAGATGATCGACAAGATCGCCGCCGCGGTGGCCGGGCGCGCGGGCAAGGACGCGCTCGTCGCCTTCGCGGGCGCCTACCGGGAGTACGCGCTGGAGCGGCCGGGGCGATACCGGGCCACGCATCTGCAGCTCGACCCCGCCCTCGCCGCCGAGTCCGACGCGGGCCGGCGCACGGCAGAGGTCACGTACGGCATGCTGCGGGCGTACGGGCTGTCCGAGCCCGACCTCACCGACGCGGTACGCCTGCTGCGCAGCACCTTTCACGGCTACTGCAACCTCGAGGCCATCGGCGGATTCGGCGCTCCCCGTGACGTACAGGCGTCCTGGGAGCGCGCGTTGGACGCCCTGCACGTGGCCCTGGAGCACTGGCCGGACGAAGGACGGCGGTCATGAGTGAACCGCACTACGACATCTGCGGCAGCGGACCGGTGCTGCTGATCATTCCCGGTGGGGCCGGTCACCCCATGGGCCTGGAGGGCGTCACGGAGCGTCTCGCCGAGCGGCTCACCGTGGTGACGTACGACCCGATGGGACTGTCCCGCGGGCCGTTGGGCGGGCCGGTGGGCGACCAGCGGGTCGAGGTGTGGAGCGACAACGCCCACCGGGTTCTCGAAGCGGTCCTCCCGGACGGCGAGTCCGCGTACGTCTTCGGCACCAGCTCCGGCGGCATCGTCGCGCTGGACCTGTTGGCCCGGCATCCGGAGCGACTGCGGCGGGTGGTCGCTCATGAGCCGCCGAGCGTCGAGGTACTGCCCGACGCGGCGCGGCAGCGGGCGATGATCGGGGAGGTGCACGACATCTGCCGCGCGGAGGGTGTGGGGCCCGCGCTGGAACGGCTCACCGCGGGTCTGGAGGACCGTACTTGGGAGGGCCGACCGCTCCAGAAGACCGGGGAGACCGCCATGGACACCCCCATCGGCATCTTCCTCGCCCACGTCCTGCGCCCCTTCGCCACACACGCACCGGACCTGGACGCCCTCAAACCGCTCTCCACCCGTCTCGCCCTCGGAGCGGGACAGGACTCGCGAGGGCAACTCCCGCGTCGTACCGCCGAGGTGCTCGCCGATCTCGTCGGCGCAGACCTCGTCGAGTTCCCCGGCGGTCACCTGGGCTGCCTGGAGCACCCCGTCGCCTTCGCGGACCTGCTGGCCCGGACGCTCACTCGGCCGGGCCGAGCGGAGTAGTCACCGCGTTGCTGAGGCACTGATGAAGGCGGCGCGTTCGCAGGGAGAGCGCGCTGGTCGCGGCCGTGTCGACCTTCAGCGCGGTGTATCCGGTGGCTCCGGCGGGGCTAGGCGTGGGGGCCCGCTGCGCTGAGCGCCTGCACGTCGGCGTACGTAGGCGTGACGCCTCGCGGCGGCCGTCCCGCCCGGATGTCCACGGCCGTGTCCACGGCCGCGCCCAGCGCCCGGCGGTACAGCAGGGAGCCGAGGCTGACCCTGCGTACGCCGAGATCGCCGAGTTGGGCGACGGTGGGCCCCAGGGGTGAGTAGAGGATGTTGAGCGGCACGTCGAGGGTCTTCACCAAGGCGGCTATCCGGTCGGCGTCGCTCAGGCCGGGAGCGAACACCCCGTCGGCGCCCGCCTGTTGGTAGGCGTCGAGCCGGCGGTATGTCTCAGCCTGGCTGCCGTCGCCGAGCCAGTACGTGTCGGTGCGGGCGTTCACGAAGAGGTCGGGTACGGCGGCCTTGACCGCGGCGATCTTCGCCACGGCCTGCTGCACGGGCGCGAGGCGGTCCTCGATGTTGATGCCGACCACCCCGGCGTTCGCCAGTTCGTTCGCCAACTCCGCGACGTCGTCCGGGTCTTGGCCGAACCCGTCCTCGGCGTCGACCGACAGGAGGAACGAGCCCGCACCGAGCTGTCGGGCCAGTCGCAGCGTCAAGTCCCTGGTTGCCGCCGTACCGTCCGGCAGCCCGGCGGCAGCGGCGACGCCGAGACTGGTGGTACCGATCGCCTCGAAGCCCTGGGCGGCGAGGGTCGCCGCCGAGGCATGGTCCCAGGCGTTGGGCAGCAGCAGCGGTGTGTCGGCGTGGTGGAGCGCGGAGAAGGCGGTCATGCCTGCCTCCCGACGGCATCCGCGTAATACGTCGAGCCCTTGAGGTGCGTGGCCAGCTCGCGGAACGTCCAGCCCTCTCCCGGGGAGTCGTCGAGCTGATCCTCGGTCAGCGTGGCGAGCCGGTTCGCCCAGATGCGGGCAAGGCGCGTGAGCCGGCTGCGCGCCTCGTCGAGGTCCTCCTGTGTGAACGGCGCGAGGTCCGCCTCCGTGGTGCTCGTCGACGCGTGCCAGCGGTCGGGCTGCGGCGCCTCACCCACGAGCCGGGCCTCCAGTTCGGCCAGGTGGTCGACGAGATGATCGGCGACGCGGCGGATCGCCTTGTGCGGGGTGTAGACACGGTCGTCGACCTGCGCGGGCTTGCCGTCCCACGCGATCCAGGTGGCCGCGAGGCCGAGGACGTGGTCGACCATGGCGACGACCGCCTCGGCCGGTGTTTCCTTCGGGGAATCGGTCATGCCGAAACGCTAAGCGCGGAACACTTCGGTGCCTGCCGAACCGTAGCCGCCACATCAGCCACACCCCTTTGAGGGGCGGGGCAACCTTTCGACCGTCGGCGGCGACTGCCTGACATGACCAACGCAAGACGCACCACTACGCACCGCCGTCGCCGGATCGCACGCAAGCCCGTGGTGGGCGCCCTCGCGGCCGCGGGTCTCCTCGCCGGAGCGTGGTACGCGACCGCCAACGGGGCGACGACGGCCACCGACAGCCTCGCTGTCACCCACACGACCGTGAGCCTCCCGGCCAAGTTCCCTTATCTGTCCGCCGGTTACAACAACTCGCGCGAGTGGACCCGCACCGCGACCGCCGTGGCGCCGAACGGCACCCTGCGCGTGGCCTGGCCCGCCTCCGACGGCATCCATGTCACGCCGCTCACCGCGGCGGGCAAGCGGTCCGCCGCCGACACGGTGGTCAAGGGCGCCAAGGAGGTCGGCGGACTCGTCGCGCACAACGACGGCTTCGCGCTCCTGACCCGCGTCTCCGACACGAACAAGTGGAAGGAGACGGCGGCGGCCCTGGTCCGCTACACCAACGGCAGACAGACCTTCCGCACGAAGCTCACGGGCACCGCCTCGCACGACACGGCACCGCTCCTCGACGGCCAACTGACCTGGAACGGATCGAAGTACGGCAGCTACTTCGTCGTGCACGGCGCGGGCGGCGCCGCCGACGGCCACTACGGCGACAAACTGTCGTACATCAGCGCCAAGGGGACCAAGCTCAGCGGTGGTTGGAGCTGGGGCTGCAGCCACAACGAGGGCATCGCGCTGCACGCCGAGACGTCCGGCGCCTTCACCTCGCTCTGCTTCGACGACTGGCGCTCGGGCCTGTTCGTCTCGACCGGCATCGGCGCTCCCGACACCGCGCCGGTCGTGCAGCGCGAGCAGTGCTGGGCGGGCTACTGCGGCGGCACGTTCGCGAGCCGCACCGGCGACCTGGTGAAGTCCTCGACCGGCCGCTACGCCACCGCCTTCGGCTCCCGCGGCGCCGCCTCCGCCGCCGAGAATCCGGACGACGCGAGCGGCCGAGGCTGGACCGTGAAGCCGAAGACGAGCACCCACCAGGTGGCCATCGCCTTCCTCAAGAACCGCAACACGCCCTCGGGCAAACCGGTCTACCTCACCAACACCCCCGGCACCGAACGCGTCAACGTCCACGTCGCCCCCTACGGCAAGGACCGCCTGCTCGTCTCCTGGGAGTCCCTGAAGAACCCCAAGTGCACGGCCGGCACCTGCACGGGGACCTTCACCGGCACGCACCTGCGTCTCATCGACTGGAACGGCAAGTTCCAGAGCACGGACAAGGTCGTGACGGACCGGATCACGGGGGACATCGCGGTGTCGGCGAACGGCGCGCTCACCTGGGCGTACGCCCCGGTCACACCGTCCTACACGAGCGCGCTCACAGGGGCGTCACCGACCACGACGACTCTGCGGATCGCGCGTCTGAAGTACTGAAGCAAAAGCGCGCCGACTCACCCGAGGCCCAGTTCACGCCGACCTCGTAGTCCCCCTCGACCTTCACGGACACCAGCTCCGTGAGAGGCAGGGGATCGGGGTCCGCGGTGAGGCGGGCGAGGGCGACGAAGAGTGTGGCGGCCTCTGCGGTGACACCGGTGGAGTCCGACAGGCCGTGCACAGGGAGGAGTTCGGATCGTGTGCCGTCTCCGGGCGGCCATCCCGTGACGCGCACCGGAGTCCCGGCGGCGGCCCCCGTCACCAGATGGGCGCGCACCTCCACCGCGCCCCGGGCGACGACGAGGCTGGTGACCCGGATGCCGTCGGCGACCGTGTGGCGGGACGCCGCCCAGCCTTCGCCCACCCCCAGCGGCTCGATGTCCCTGCGGCTCGCGTCGTCGCCGACGATCACGCTGTTGTCGTACGACGGTGATGGCTCCGTCGTCGTCGAGTACGCGAGCCGCGTGTAGTACGGGTCGTAGCGGACGTCCTCGCTGCCGTGGTTGTGGAGGCGGACCAAGCCGTCGGAACCGGTCGACTGGAGAAGCCAGTTGGGCGGGCCGACCGGGGTGACGGCGTCGGCGCGGTCCGTCGGGCCCGGCTCCTCGCGCGCCGTCCAGGCCTCGTGGCCGGCCGGCAGGAGCAGCCCGAGGAAGGCCTTGCTCGCCCAGTAGGGGGAGGCCGGGCCCGAATAGTCCTGCAGGAGCGCCTCGTCGGGGCCGTGCCAGCCGAGGGTGAGCAGGCCGCGGTCGTCCACGGCACCCCGGTCGAGGAAGTAGCGCAGGGCACCGGAGGACAGGCGTCGGGTCTCGCCCGGCGAGAGGGGTGTACGGCCCGTGAGGGCGCCGAGCCACAGCGGTGCCGTGGTCGCGAAGCGGTAGGTCAGGGAGCGGCCCTGGAGCATCGGCGCGCCGTCACCGCCGAACAGGCGGGCGTAGTCGGCGAGATGGGCTTCCAGTCGTCCCCCGTACAGCTCCAGCAGGTCGGCGTCGTCCGCCAGCCACGCGTGGAGCACCGGATACAGGTGCATCGCCCAGCCGTTGTAGTAGTCGAACTTGCGGCCGTCACCGTCGGTGTACCAGCCGTCGCCGACGTACCACTGCTCGATGCGCTCCAGGCCGCGGTCGATCGCGGCGCGCGAGGCCTCGGGCTCGTGGCCGATCTCCTGGAGGAAGCCGCCGACCGTCACGGGGAACAACTCCCAGTTGCAGGGCCAGGCTTCGGCCGTCAGCGCGTCGCCGAGCCAGGCCGCGGCCCGCTGCCGTACGCCGTCGTCGAGGCGGTCCCACAGCAGCGGCCGCGTCACCCGCAGCGCGAGGGCGATCGATGCGGCCTCGACGAGTGGCTGGCTGCGGTGCTCCACGCGGGGCCAGACGCCCGCCGTGCCGGCGGCGAGGCCGTCCGCGTACCGCTCCAGGACCTTCTCGTCGCGGCGGAAGGCGGCGAGGAGAAGCGTGCGCGCGTAGCCCTCCAGGCCGTCGGAGAGCCTGCCGGACCAGCTCGTGTGCGTACCCGGGAGGTGGTAGAGCGCGCCGTCCCCGGTCGCGTACGGCGCGACGGCGGCGAGCAGGGAGTCGGCGACCCCCTCCCAGTGGGCGCGGGTGTATCCGGTGTACGGGCTGAGGGTGCGGTCCTCGGGTGGCATCGGTCAGGTCCTGTCTCGGTCGGGAGATGCGGAGGTGCCAGTACCTGGGGCGCCCCGGTTCCGGTCGGGACGCCCCAGGAGTTCATCCCACCCTCACCAGGCCGTCCGGCACCAGGTGTTGGGCGACGAGTTCGTCCCGGACCAGACCCGCATACACCGTCGCGCCGTGCACCGAGGTGTGGGTGTTGTCCCGCTTCTCGTTGTAGAGGTAGATCGCCTTGGAACCCTCGACGCCCAGGGATTCGACGAGGGTCTTGGTCTTGGCCGTGAGGTCGATCAGCGGGACATCCTCGGCAGCGGCGACCGAGCGGATGACGGCGGGGTGGTCGACGCCCAGGCCGTTCACCAGCAGCGCGGTGTTGTTGTTCAGGGTGCCGTCCGCGTTGAACCAGCGGCGCACGATCGGGGTGACGAGGACCGGCTCGCCGCCCTGGGCGCGCACGCCCGCGACAAGCGTTTCGAGGTTGGCGCGGTACGTCGCCTCGTCGGTCGTCTTGTCGTTGTGGGCCAGCTGGATGAGCACCAGGTCATGCTTGCCGATCAGCGGCTGGACGGTCGGGAAGAGCGCCGGGGTGGCGAGGTAGGTGACCGTACTCTCGCCGGAATCAGCGTAGTTGGCGACCGACAGACCCTTACGGAGGAACTGCGGCAGCTGCTGGCCCCAGCCCGAGTACGGGTCGCCCGGCTGGTCGCACACCGTCGAGTCGCCGACCAGGAAGATCTGGCGGGTGGGCAGGGGTGCACCTCCTGCACGAGCGACACCGAGGGCCGGGGTCACCCGGATGTCGGCGAGCGCGGGAGCCGAACCGCCGATGACGAGGTCCAGGCCGGGGGTGCCCTCGGGGCCGGTCGGCTCGCCCTCGGGGGTGCGGACGTTCACGGTGAAGCTGCGGGCCACGGTCCGGCCGGCCTCCGTGGCGGTCTCGGGGAGCAGCGAGCGGCGGGTCTCGCCGCTGATGGCGGTGCTCGCCGCGGCGTCCCCGCCGAGGACGACCCGGACGTCGTACGTACCGGGCGCCACGTCGAAGTGACAGGCGTTCGCCGCGCAGTTCTCCAGACCCAGGGCGCGCGGCCCGCCATGCGCCTGCGCCGGCGCGGCCGACAGGGCAGTGGCGGCGGCCATGAGCGACACAGCGGCGGTGACGGCGAAACGTCTCATTGCGGCTCCTCCGACAGGGCGACAAGACCTGGCCGCTGGACCGTACCGCTCTTTGGCAAGCGCTTTCTAGAGTGCGGCTCGATTTCACACGACTGCCAACTCCCGAGATGCGAAAGCTCTTTCGCGAAGTCGATTCAACTGTCACTCTGCCAAACACCCGCACCCCCATATCTCCGAAGGAGGCACCCCCATGTCCGGATCCGTGAACAGAGCGGTCCGACGCCGTACCTTCGTGCTCGGCAGCGCGGCAGCCGCCGGTTCGGCGGCGCTCGCCGGACCGCTCGCCGAGTCGGCGTCCGCGGCGAGCTTCGGCTGGAGCGACGACGGCTCGAACTACGTCGTCGACACCGGCGCCAACCTGGTCTTCAAGGTCAGCAAGACCAACGGCGACCTGACCTCGCTCGTTTACCGCGGCACGGAGTACCAGGGCTACGGCGGCAAGAACTCGCACGTCGAGTCGGGGCTCGGCACCTCCACCGTGACGATCGCGCAGTCCGGAGCGACGATCCTGATCTCCGTCGCATACGGCACGCTCAGGCACTACTACGCAGCCCGCAGCGGCGAGAACAACGTCTACCTGTGGACCAACAAAGCCGATACGTCGGTGTCCGCGACCCGGTACATCGTGCGTGTCAAAGCGGGCCTGTTCCTCAACGACGAACCCGACTCCTACACCTACGCGCCCACCACCATCGAAGCCTCGGACGTGTTCGCGAAGTCCGACGGCCAGACCCGCTCGAAGCACTACGCCAAGCTCCGCGTCATCGACTACGACCACATCGGCTGGAGCACCGGCAGCGTCGGCCTGTGGATCGTGCGCAGCAACCACGAGAAGGCCTCCGGCGGCCCGTTCTACCGCTCTCTGCTGCGCCATCAGAGCGCCGACGGCGGCGGCCTGTACGAGATCCTCTACTACGGCGAGAACCAGACCGAGGCCCAGCGCTTCGGCCTCCAGGGCCCGTACGTCATCGCCTTCACGGACGGCGGCGCGCCCTCCTCCTCCCTCTACCCGGGCACCCTGACCACCTCGTGGGCGGACTCGCTCGGCATCTCCGGGTACGTCGCGGCGAGCGGCCGGGGCCGGGTCGCGGGCGTCGGCATCACCGGGCGGAACACGGCGTACCCGTACACGGTCGGGCTCGCCAACTCGGCCGCGCAGTACTGGGGTTCGGCACGGGCGTCCGACGGCTACTTCTCGATCGGGGGTGTGCTGCCGGGGACGTACACGCTCACCGTCTTCAAGGACGAACTCGCCGTCCACACGGCCTCGGTGACGGTGACGGCCGGCGCCACGACGACCCTCAACACGATCGCGATCCCGTCCTCGAACGACCCGAGCAACGCCGACGCCATCTGGCGGATCGGTGACTGGACGGGCACGCCCGGCGGCTTCAAGAACGCGGCCCTGATGACGTACGCGCATCCGTCCGACGTACGTGCCTCCGCCTGGACGGGGAACGTGGTGATCGGCGGCGGCAGCGAGACCGCGTCCTTCCCCGCGTACATCTGGAAGGACGTGAACAGCGGACTGCTCGTCTACTTCAAGCTCAACGCGGCCCAGGCGGCGGCCGCGCACACCCTCCGCATCGGCGTGACGACGGCGTACGCGAACGGCCGGCCACAGGTCACCGTCAACAGCTGGGTGTCCTCGATCCCCTCACCGCCCACGCAGCCGAGCACCCGGTCACTGACGGTCGGTTCGTACCGAGGCAACAACTACACGTTCACGTACAGCGTTCCGGCCAGTGCGTGGCTCACGGATGTCGGCCAGTACAACGTGCTGAAGATCGATGTGGTGAGCGGTTCGGGGACGACGAGCTACCTCAGCGCGGGCACGTCCATCGACGCGATCGACCTGCTGGCCTGAGTTCCGCTGCCCGGCACTGTTGTCCGTGGTGCCGGGTAGCGTCCTCCCCCATGAGCGACGAGAAGACCGGCGTGCCCGGGCCTGTTCCGCCCGACCGGCTCACGATCGTGCCGGCCAACGAGGCGTCGTGGGACGATCTGCGGGCGATCCTCGGGACCACCGACTACCCGGGGAAGTGCCAGTGCCGGCGGCGCCGTGCCGAGCGCTCAAGTGCCGCGTGTCCACTGCTGGTTGGTGCCTCCGTTGCAGGTGTATGTGATCAGTGCGGCGGAGTTGGCGGTGGAGGCGCCGGAGACGTCCAGGCATTCGCCACTGGCGCGGGACTTCAGGAGGACGTAGCTGCCCGAGGTGGTGACCGACCACTGTTGGGTGGTGGCCGAGCTGTTGCAGTTCTCCTGGGTGACGTCGGTGGCGTTCTCCCGCACGCACAGGGAACTGCCCCGGCCCATCAACTGGTAGTAGCCGCTGCCGACGGACTTGAACCAGAACTTCTGGTTGTTGCCGCCGTTGCAGGTGTACTGGCTGAGCGCGACACCCGTGACCAGTGACTGGCTGGGCACGTCGGCGCACTTGCCGGAGTGACGGGCCGTCAGCGTCTCGTACGTGGCGTTCGTCCCGCTGATCGTCCCGGCGGCCGTGTCGACCGTGATCTCCGGGTACCAGGACATGGACATCGTGGTGGCCGTCGGGAAGGTCAGCGGCAGCCACACGTAACGGGAGTCGTTGACGGTGCCGCCGAAGGAGTTGCCCCAGCGGTCGCCCATGTACAGGTACGACGTACCCGCACTCCCCTGCACGGGAAGGACGTACGCGGTCTGTGAGCCGTACGCCGTCGAGTCGCCGACGTTCGTCATGGCCGTCCAGGGACCCGTGATGTTCGTCGCGGTGGCGTACTGCTGCTGGTTGGGGTTCCAGCCCGTGGCGCCCGACGTCAGCATGAAGTAGACCCCGCCCCGCTTGAAGAGGGCCGGGGCCTCGCGATGCCCGCCGACCCAGGGGTTGGCGACCAGGCTGTCGATGCCGGTGTAGTCGGCCGTGAGCTTGTAGATCTGCAGGTCGTAGTTCTCACGCGCGGCCGACGCCATGTAACCCGTGCCGTCCGTGTCGACGAAGACCGTGATGTCGCGGGACATGTACTGGCCGAGCGGCTGGAAGCTGCCCTGGTAGGTGTAGGCGCCGTCGACCGTGTTCGAGACCGCTACGGCGGCGCGCGCCTCGCTGTAGTCGGTGCCGTTCTCCTTGTGCATCCACATCACGAACTTGCCGGTGGACGCGTTGTACATGACCTTCGGCCGCTCGATTTTGGCGCTCACCAGCTCGGACGAACTGGATTGGCTCAGCACGTGGTTGCGGAACTCCCAGTTCTTCAGGTCGGTGGAGCGATAGGCGTCCACGTACTGGAAGGTGTTGTCGGCGTTGCGATGCTCGCCGAACCAGTAGTAGTAGCTGCCGACCTTGATGACTCCGCCGCCGTGCGCGTGCACGGCGGCGCCCGAAGTGTCTGTGAACTGGGCGCCGTTGGTGATGGTCTGCGGTGCGGCCTGGGCGGGCCCGGCCGTGGCGAGAGCCCCCACCACGGCGAGACACAGGGCGACGAGGATCGCGTACAGGCGTCTCGTCCTGGGGGCCCGCCTTGCGGCGGTGCGGATGAGTTGCGCGGGGCGCTGTTCGCCGTGGCGCGCATCGTGGAGTGCGTCGTGGTGTCCGCCGTGTTCGTCGAGGTGTGCGTCGTCTTCGTCGTGGTGTTCCTGGTGTCGTTCGCTGCGGCTCATGCGGTGACCGTCCGTCCGATATGTCGAACCGAATTTGTCATTACGAACGCTGCGACCGCCGAAAAGGTAAGCGCGTACTACGGCGAGGTCAACGGGTCGGACGGGACGGGAGTTGTCAGCCGGGGCGGCGGCCCGAGGCCAGGCGGGCCGCCTCGGCGTAGGCGTCGTCAGTGTCGTCATCGCGGCACGGATGGCACCTGCCGCATACGATTCAGGTAGCTAGTCCGTTATGCGGCCATTTGAGGAGTCGCGCCATGGAAGGCATCGCCGATATGGGCGGCACCCCGGGATGGGGTCCCGTCCAAGCGCCGAGGCGTGATGAACCGGTCTTCGAGGAGCCCTGGCAGCGCCGGGCATTCGCGCTGGCGATTCTCTCCAGCCGCATTGCGTGCGACGGCGTCAACCCGGACGCCTTCCGGCACGCGCACGAGCGCCTGAGCCGAGCCGCCTACCTGGACGACGGCTACTACGGGCGCTGGCTCAACGGCGCGGAGCTGATGCTCACCGAAAGGACCGTCCTGGCGCCGGGCGCGATCGACGCCCGCGCCCGCAACCTGCGCGGCGAACACGTGGTGGAGCCACCGATCCCCGAGCCCGCCCGACCCGACTACGCGCCGACCGCCGAAGGCTCGCTGCGCTCCGTGGACACCGCGCCGGCCTTCGCCGTCGGCGAGCGTGTACGGGCCAAGGGCAGGCCGGTGCCCGGGCACACCCGTCTGCCGGGCTACGTACGGGGACGTACAGGCACGGTCGAGGTCATCCAGCCCGCCGCCGTGCTGCCGGACACCAACGCCCACTTCCAGGGCGAGAACCCGCAACACGTCTATTCGGTGGGATTCGACTCGCACGAGCTGTGGGGCGCCGACGCCGAACCCTTCACGCTCACCGTCGAGCTGTTCGAGAGCTATCTGGAGCCCACCTCATGACCACCACCCCTGGCGGACCGGGCGAGACTCTTCCCGTGGCCCTTCGCACCGAGGCGCTCGAGCAACTGCTCACCGAGCGGGGCCTGATCGACCCGAAGGTGATGGACGGGATCATCGCCACCTACGAGACCCACGTGGGACCGCTCAACGGCGCCAAGGTCGTCGCCAGGGCATGGACCGACCCGGAGTACCGGCGGCGGCTGCTCGACGAGGGCACCGCGGCCATCAAGGAGCTCGGCTTCTCTGGGCCGCAAGGCGAGCACATCGTCGTGGTGGAGAACACCGCGACCACTCACCACGTGGTGGTGTGCACGCTGTGCTCGTGCTACCCGTGGCCGGTGCTCGGCCTGCCGCCGAGCTGGTACAAGGACCCCGCCTACCGGGCACGCGTGGTGAAGGAGCCTCGCACGGTGCTGTCCGAGATGGGACTCGACCTCGACGACGACGTGCGGATCACCGTCCACGACTCCACCAGTGAGGTGCGCTGGCTGGTACTGCCCGAGCGTCCGACCGGCACTGAGCACCTGTCCGAGGAACAGCTCGTGCCGCTGGTGACCCGGGACGCGATGGTCGGCGTGGCCAAGGTGGCGGCGCCATGACCGCGCCGCTGGACATCGAGGGCCCGGCCGCACCCCCGCGCTCCAACGGCGAGTTGGTGTTCGCCGAACCCTGGGAGAGCCGCGCCTTCGGCATGGCCGTCAGCCTGTACGAGGCGGGCGCGTTCACCTGGCCGCAGTTCCAGGCCGCGCTGATCGCCCGCATCGCCGCCTGGGAGATCGTTCCGGCACAGGACGAGCCGTACGACTACTACCGGCTCTGGCTGGCCGCCCTGGAGGACGTGCTGGTCGACCTGCGCGCCGTGTCCAGGGACGAGGTCACCGCACGCACTCACGCCCTGGCGCGACGCCCCCCGGACCACGAGCACCGAGGCGACCACGACCACCCGGACGGCCACGAGGACGAGCACGACCACGCGCACTGAAAGTTTTTGTTATCGGGGGGCGTCAGGGGCCGTCTCCGGTGATGTGCGCAGTCATAGACCTCAGAAGTCAGCAGCCGTCGCCGGGCTCCTCGCGGCGGTCGCCCTCATGTGCAGTGCTCCCACCGCGGCGGCGGCCGGCGGCCGGGACGTCACGGTCGATGTGCTCGCGGGCCGGGACGTGACGCTCACCGGCGACACGGTGGTGAGCCTACCGGCGGGGACGACGACGTACGACGGGGTGTTCCGTGGCGAGGGCGCGCTCACCGTGCGGGGCAGCGGGACGCTGGTCCTGACCAAGGACAGTGACTTCACGCTCCCCGAGGCGCGACAGCGGCAGACGGTGAAGACGCAGGGCGGCAACCACCCGTACACGACGGTGTCCACCCCCGACCCGCCCGCGGTGACGGTGGAACGCGGCGCGACTCTTCAGTACGGGACGGGCGGTGGGACGGGCTTGATCGGTCATTTCCCGTACAACACACCCGGCTATCAGCTCAACCAGCTGAACGTCCGCGTCGACGGCACCCTGCGCCTGTCACTCACCCGCACCTTCAGCATCGGCACGATCAGCGGATCGGGCCTGGTCACCCAGCCCCGCCACCTGTGGGGCACGCTCGACCTGGCCGGAACCCACCCCTTCTCAGGGGTGATCGACAACGGCACGGGCATGGCGGTGGGCCGCCCCGAGTACCCCGTGGCCCTACCGAACGCCCGCGCCATTCTCAACCAGGGCTCCTGGATCATCGACACCCCGCTGTACCGGACGATCACCCTGCGCCAGAACTTCTACCAACGCGAGTACGGCAGCGACGTCAACGTCCACACGCGCCCCGGCAGCAAGGTGGTGCTCACCGGCCAGTACAGCTACAGCGACCGGGGCGGCGACACCCACCCCTCACTGAGTGACCCGGGCATCAACTGGCGCAAAATTCCCCATGACGTGAACAAGCGCGGCACCAACATCGAGGGTGCGAACGTCCAGTGGGGCGACGGCACGACCCACGAGATCTTCATGCCGGGCACCAAAGACACCGTCTATGTCAATCTGCACGAGGCGAGCGGACGGCGCTCGCTGCTGACGTTCGCCTACAACGGCCCGGTCACGCTGGGCGCCCCCATCGGCGGCGGCAGATACCACGACACACTGGCCGCACCCGGCGCGGGAGACGTCGTGATCAAGGGGACGCGCGGCAACGACGTGACCTTCGCGGCGAAGCAGTACTACGACGGGTCGACCACCGTCGAGAAGGGTGCGGTGCTGCGGTTGGGGTCGGGCTCACCGGGCGGGGACGGTTCGCTGATGACGGGCACGGCGCGACGGCGCGTGGTGAACGACGGTACGCTGATCCTTCGCAACACCTCAACTCCCGTGACTCTCAGCCGGGTTGGCGGAACGGGCGGGCTCACCCAGTCGGGCGCCGCGACGACGACACTGACGGGTGGCGAGGTGACGTACACCGGGACCACGACGGTCACGAAGGGCACGCTCGCCCTGGCCGGGGGCGCCTCGCTCGCGCACAGCAAGGCGATCCGGCTCACGTCGCCCGGCGCACGCCTGGACGCCCGCGCGACGGGCCTGCGTCTGACGAGGTCGCTCACCGGCAAGGGCACGGTACGGGGCGCGGTGACGAACGAGGGCGTCGTCGCCGGCGCTCTCACGGTGACCGGCGACTACACCCAACGCGCCAAGGGGGAACTGGTGCTCCGCGGCAAGCCATTGAAGGTGACCGGAGCCGTCCGCCTCGCCGGCGACCTCGACCTCTCCGACGCCGCGACCGATCCCGCCCGCGAGATCACCCTGCTGAATCACACGGGCCATGACAAGACCACCGGCAGCTTCGCCCACCTCCCCGAGGGCGCCACCCTCGAGCTCGCCGACACCACATACCGCATCAGCTACCACGGGGGCGACGGCAACGACGTGGTCCTCAAGGCGACTTCGAAGCACCGCGCGGCGAGCCCGTCGGCCTCCGCGGCTCCCTTCGTGCAGCACACCGCCCTCGGCAAGGACGAGAGCACGCGCGCGTGGTGGCCGCTCCTGCTCGTGCCCATGCTGCTGGGCGCACTGGTCGTGCCCTCGGCCCGGCGGGGGCGCGCGCGACGCCGCGGCGGACGACGGCACGCCGTCTCCAGGTGACGGTCAGGGCGCGCGCCGCGCAGTGATCGGCCGCGCGGCGTGCGCGCCTCGGCCAGGGCGGGCGGGAGTGGTGCGGGCGCGGTCGTAGAGCTCGGCGTCCTCGTCGAACACGGCACGCAGCATCGCCCACCGCCGGACAGGCCCCTAGGCCTCGGCTCCCGCCTCTCGGCGTCCGCGCAGCCACACGTAGACCGGAATTCCTGCGAACAGGAACAGCACCCCTTGGTACACGGCCGCGTAGCCCGCCCCCGCGATCAGCCAGAACGAGAACGCGAAGGAGAGGGCGGCGACGATCAGATCGCGGGTGAGGCCCGCGGGGCGTACCCGGTCGCGGGTGCCCTTCGCCAGCCAGTAGAGCTGGGCGGCGGCCGACAGCAGATACGGCACGCAGCCGGTGAACGTGGTGATGAGCACGAGGACGCGGAAGGTGGTGTCCGGGCCCGCCGTGTAGTTCAGGGCGATGAGCAGCGAGCCGAGGACCGCGCAGGCCAGCACCCCGAAACCGGGGACACCGCCCTTGCCGACACGGGCGAACCGTGCCGGGAAGAGTCCGTCGCGGGCAGCCGCGTACGGCATCTGCGCGGCCATCAGGATCCAGCCGTTGAGGCAGCCCACGATCGAGGCGACGGCGACGATCGCGATGACCGTGCCGCCCCAGTGGCCGCCGGTGATCGTGTTCACGGCGTCGGCGAAGGGCGCACCTGACTCCACGAGTTTCGCGTGCGGGACGAGACCGAAGACCGCGACCGTGCCCAGGATGTAGACGAGGGTGGAGCCGAGCGTGCCGAGGACGCCGGCGCGGCCGACCGTGCGCTCGGGGTCGCGGACCTCGCCCGCGCTCATCGCGGCCGACTCGACGCCGAGGAAGCTGTAGAGCAGCAGGGCCGCGGAGGCTGCGAGGGCGCCGGAGACGCTCTGCCCGGAGGTGTTGAACGCGCCGAAGTTGTCGGTGTCCATGAAGAAGAGGCCGACGGTGGAGACGATCAGGAGCGGCACGAACTTCAGGATCGTCGAGATCACCTGGACCGAACCGACCCAGCGGGTGCCCGTGAAGTTCGCGGCCGCGGGCAGCCAGAGTGCGGCCATCGCCACCACCGCTTCGAGCACATGACTGCCGTGCAGGGGCAGCAACACGTCGACATAGCCGACGACCGCGACCGCGAGCGCCGCGATGCTGACCCAGGTCATCGTCCAGTAGGACCACGCCGACAGGAACCCCGCGAACTCACCGAACGCGTCGCGCGGGTACACGTACAGCCCACCGGTGACGGGGCTGCGGCGGGCCAGCTTTCCGAAGAGCAGTGCCAGCAGCACCGCGCCCACGGACAGCACGAGGAACGCCAGCAGACTGACCGTGCCATACGGAGCGACGGTCGCCGGCAGCGCGAAGATGCCGCCGCCGATGATGTTGCCCATGACGAGCGCCGTGGCGACGGTGAGGCCGAAGCCCCGCCGGCTGGGAGACGGCGCGGTCTGCTCGGGTCGAGCGACCTCTTGGAGCTCTGCGCCCTCTTCGGTCCCAGGGACCGGTTCGGGCCCAGGGACCCCTTCGGGCCCAGGGACCTCTTCGGGTTCAGCGACCTCTGTGGTGCCGGTGGCAGTCATGACACTTCCGCGTTACTGGGGTGGGGAGGAGCGTGATCGTAACCCCGCGTCCCACATCGTGGGCGGAATGTTCATCTGATGGACAGAATCGGGCACCGATCCCCGCATCGACTAGCGTCATGTCATGACCAGCAACACCCCCCGCACCCTCACCGAAGCCCTCTCCGCGGGACCCGTCGTCCTCGACGGCGGCATGTCCAACCAGCTCGAATCGGCCGGGCACGACCTGAGCGACGAGCTGTGGTCGGCGCGGCTGCTCGCGGAGCGGCCCGAGGCGATCGTCGAGGCGCATCTCGCCTACTTCGAGGCGGGCGCGGACGTGGCGATCACGTCCAGCTACCAGGCAACGTTCGAAGGCTTCGCCAAGCGCGGGATCAGCCACCAGCGGGCGGCCGAACTGCTCGGAATGAGTGTGGAGTTGGCCCGGGAGGCCGCGCGACGGGCCGCCGCCGAGAACGTCACGCGACCGCTGTGGGTCGCCGCGTCGGTCGGACCCTACGGCGCGATGCTCGCGGACGGCTCGGAGTACCGGGGCCGGTACGGGCTGAGCGTCGACGACCTGGAGCGGTTCCACCGCCCCCGCCTGGAAGTCCTGGCCGCAGCCGCGCCCGATGTGCTCGCCCTGGAGACCGTGCCGGACGCCGACGAGGCGCGGGCGCTGCTGCGGGGGGTGCGCGGGCTGGGCGTCCCGGCGTGGCTGTCGTACAGCGTCGATGGCGAGCGTACGCGGGCCGGGCAGCCCCTGGAGGAGGCCTTCGCCCTCGCCGCCGACGCGGACGAGGTGATCGCGGTCGGAGTGAACTGCTGCGCGCCCAGGGATGTGGACGCGGCCGTCGCCATCGCGGCGCGGGTGACGGGGAAGCCGGTCGTCGTGTACCCGAACAGTGGTGAGGTGTGGGACGCGGAGGCTCGTGCGTGGGCCGGGCGGTCCACGTTCACCGCGGAGCAGGTTGCCGGGTGGCGGCGGGGTGGGGCCCGGTTGATCGGGGGGTGCTGCCGGGTGGGACCGGGGGCGATCGCGGGGATCAGGGAGACGCTGGCGCCGGCATAGGGTTTATCGCCCCCCTGCCCCTACCCGACCCTTCCCGGGGCTCCACCCCAGACCCCGCCCTCAAACGCCGGAGGGGCTGTCTCCAGCCCGTCCGGCGTTTGAGGGCGAGGCCGTCAAGGCCGAAGCGGGGGTCTGGGGACGGCAGCCCCCAGGTACGGGACGGGCGGGGGGAGGGGGCGAAAAACCCACCGCCGCCATCAGCCCACAGAGCTGCTGGGCGGAGGCGCCGACGTCACGGCCGACGAGCACCGCCGGAGCGACGGAAGCGCCGTACGGCTGACAGCGATGCCCTGTTTCGGGCGAGCGAATCGGCGGCAGGGCGCGATGCGTCTGTGGATTCCGGAGAGCCGACCGATCCGGTCGATTCCGCGTCCCACAGGGCGAGTTCACGATCACGCGGTCCGTGTACGGTGTGCGGTTCGCCGATGCCGGTTCCACCGGTTCCACCGGATCCGCCGAAGACACGGACCGGGTGCGAGGCGTCCCAGGCGGCCCACCCGGGATCGCCGTCCACCGCGAACCGCACCCACGCCGAGTGCATCGCGTCGGCGAGCTCCTGCGGGGCGCCCGGACCCGCGAGTTTCGCCGACTCCGGCACATCGGCGGTGTCGAAGACGAAGCCCAGCTCCAAGGCGTGGCAGGCACCGAGGTCCGGCACGTTCGACGGCCACGCGAACTCGTAGACGTACGAAGGGGATTGGCGGGCCGACGCGTCCGCGAGGCGGTGCAGCGGCACCCGGAGAAGGTGATCGGTGACCATCTGGCCCACGAGGTCCGCCGTGCCCGCGTCCGGATGGAGGGCGCGATAACCGCGGGGCACCTCGTGGCCGCAGTGGCAGCGGGCCATCGCGCCGGCCAGGGCGACCGGACCGAGCCGGTCGACGCGCTCCAGGAGCCCGCCGGGCACCAGCCACAGCCGGTACTCCTCGCTGGTCCAGCCCAGGAGGAGGTCGACGTCCGGCGCGGCGCCCTCGACGAGGGCCTCCAGCGGGTCGCGCGGAACCAGGTCGCCGTCGACGACGATGCCGAAGGCGGGGCCGCCGAGCACCGGACTGCTGAGTTTCCCCACCTCGGCCTGGGTGCGCAGGAGAAGGTCGCGGTCCACGGCGGCGAACGCCTCCGCGGTCGCCGGGACCTTCAGCCGGGTGGCCATCCTGCGCACCATCCGGCGCACCTTGTCGCGGTCGCTCGCCTCGGGCGGCCCGCTCTGCAGGACGGCACGATGGAACAGCCCCGCGGCGCGCGGGCTGGCCAGCAGGGAGCCGATGCTGATGGCGCCGGCCGACTCGCCGAAGACGGTGACCCGGTCGGGGTCACCGCCGAACCGCGCGATCGCATCGCGCACCCACTCCAGCGCGGCGAGCTGGTCGCGCAGCCCTGGGTTGGCGGGCGTGTCGGGGAAGAGGCCGTAACCCTCGACGCCCAGGCGGTAGTTGATGGACACGAGCACGACGCCGTCGCGGGCGAAGGAGCGTCCGTTGTAGACGGGCACGGCCGAGGAGCCACGGGTCAGGGCCCCGCCGTGGATCCACACCATGACGGGGAGCCGGGCGCCCGGTCCCGGCTCCGGTGTCCACACGTTGAGGTTGAGGCAGTCGTCGCCGGGCACGGCGGGGTCGGCGAGGAGCCGGGCGAACGCCTCGGAGTACGGCGGCTTGGGCGGCGTCGGTCCGAAGGCGCCCGCGTCACGTACACCCTCCCAGGGGTCGGGCGGCTCCGGGGGCCGGAAGCGGCGGGGGCCGAACGGGGGTGCGGCGTAGGGGATGCCGCGGAAGACGGCGATCCCGTTCTCGTACCGGCCGCGCACCGCTCCGTAGGGGGTGGCGACCACCGGATCCTTCGTCTGCGACTCCGAGTCCTCCGCGCGCACCGCCATGCGACCACCAGCTCCTCGCCGACTCGCGAACCGTTCACATCAGAGCATCACATCACTTCCGGGTATTCCTTCGGACGTCATTCCAGTGGACATGCTTTGTGTGGGCGTGAACGGCCCTATTTGGCGTACATCAACGTGCCGAAGCCGAGCTGGTCGAAGCCTCCGCTGTTCGGGCCGTAGTCACCGCCGCCGCCTTCGGGGCGGACGCTCTCGGCCATGGCGGTGATGTACGGGACCGACAGCCCGCGGCGGCGGGCGTAGTGGTAGTGCAGGATGTCCCAGACCGGCCTGAGCTGGCCGCGGCTCGCGGAGGAGATCACGGTCTGCGACTGCTGGGCGCAGTTCTGGCCCGTGCCCCAGGTGTACGTCGTGTAGGGAACGTCCTGGCCGAGGTTGTACTTGGCGACGTACTGGGCGGCCTTCATGAAGCGGTTGTTGTCGTAGCCGTACAGGTCGTCGCCCTGGGACCAGGCCATCTCGCAGAAGGCGCCCAGCTGGCCGATGCCCATGATGGTGTGGCCCTGGTCCCGTCCGGACTCCTGGTACTGGGCGAGTCCCTCGCTCTCGTAGACGAAGGGGATGGCGTGCGTGAGGGAGCCGTTGCCCGCGCCGTTCTTGAAGTAGTCGACCGCCTGGTCGTACTTGGCGCCGTCGTCGCACAGGATGCCGATGGCCAGGATCGAGTTCATGTTGCACAGATCCCAGTTGGCCCAGTAGTTCGTGATGCAGGCGTCGTTGTGGCCGGTCAGGAACTGGTTGTTCAGCGGGTAGAGGACGTCGAGCATCATCGTCTTGAACCGGTCGAGGTCGAACCCGCTGTAGCCGCGCATGAGTTCGGCGGCGTTCGCGAACTGGTAGCCATAGATCCCGGCCGCCAGAAAGCGGTCCGCGTTGCCGGTGACCGTGGTCAGCGTGGACGACCAGGCGTTGAGGATCTTGACGGCGGTGTCGCCGTTGGCGGTCGTGCCCGCGATCTTCCAGCGGAGCGCGTTCTGGTACGCGGCGTGGATGTCGTTGTACAGGATGCCGTAGTTCTCGCCGGTGCCGCCACGGATGATCGTGGCCTTCGGGTTGGGGGTCCAGGTGCCGGCCGAATGACTGTTGGCGGTCAGCCGGTTCCAGCCGGAGAGCCAGGGGTCGTCGCCCGCGGCGACCCGTACCTTGGCCCGGTTGAGCTCTCCATAGGCGTGCAGTAGTCCGGGGTGGGTGAAGGTCGCCGGTGCGGCGTCCGCGGTGCCACCGGTCACGGCGGCGGACGCGCCGACGCAGAGGGCGGCGGTGAGGCCACCGGCGGTCTTCAGCAGACCGCGGCGGCTCACCTCTGCTGTGCTGGAGTGCGCGTGGGGGTTGCTGCGGCTCATTGCTGTGCATCTCCAATCAGGTGGGGGGATCTAGGTGATGCTCACCTCGTCGAACTCGGTGGTGCAGCGAGCCAGGGGGTCGCGCGAGCAGACCACGAGGCCCACGTAATAGGGGCCGTCACCGAAGCCGGGGATCTCGCCCGCGGCGATGGACGCCCAGCTGGCGCCGTCATCGGTGGACACGGCGGCGGCGAAGGCGGTCCCGGTCCGCTTCAGCCGCAACCGGCACGGGAGTGCCACGGTCCCGTTGCCGGTGAAGGTGGAGGCGCCCGCGACGGTCTTACGGAGCATGAGCTGCGGCGTCCCGGCCGCGCCCGTTCCGCCGCTGGTCATGATCGCCCCGGCCGCCTGGTCGAACGGCGACAGGGATTTGGTCATCAGCAGCCCCACCCGGTCGGCCGTCACCGCGCCCGCACGGGACACCAGCCGGGCGGTGGACTCGCAGTCGCCGGTCACCGGACGACGTACGAACTGGCCTGTCATCCCTTGGCCGTTGACGTTCAGATCCGAGCCGGATCCGCGCACGACGAACATTCCCGCGTCATGGCTGGTGATCCCCGGGGTGCGCACGGCCACCACCCCGTACGTCCCCACCTCCCGCTCGTCGAGCACGACATCGCCGAGATCGCCGTACGACCAGGGGGTGGGCGGCGGTGTGCCGACGGTGATCGTGAGGGGGCCGGTGGCGTCACCGGCCGCGTTGCCCGCGCCGGTGGTGACGGTGAACTCCCCCGTCCCGGCGGGCGTCCCTGAGACAAGTCCGGTGCGCTTGTCGAGGCGGAGTCCGTCGGGCAGGCCGTCGGAGGTGAAGCGCACGGGCTCGTGCGAGGCCCGCAGCAGATGGCGGAAGGCGACACCCTTGTTGGCGAACGCGGTGGCCGCGGAGGTGAGGACGGGCACGGAGGGTATCGGCATCCGTGCGGCGGCGGACTCCGAAAGCGGGCCGCGCCCGGCGCAGTTGGTCTTCGCGACGACGTAGTGGTACGTCGTGCCCGGCGCGCCGGTGGCGTCGGCGTACCGGACGCGGGTACCGAAGCCGATCGGGCCGACCCCGGTCGCGACGGTCTCGAACGGGCCGTCGGCGGCTGTCGCCCGCAGCACCTTGTATCGCGCGGAGAGGTCCGGGTCGGTCCAGGCCAGCTCGACGGCGTCGGCGCCGCCGGCTGCGTGCAGATCGGTGGCGGTGCGCGCGGGGCGCGACACGGACCAGACCTCACCGGATGCGAAGGTCACGCTGACGTTGTCGAAGGCGCCGGTGCCGGTCTCGGCGTACTCCTCGTCCACGCCCAGGCAGGAGGTGAGGACGATCCCCGCGTACGTCGTGTGGCCCAACTCGACCCCGGTGGAGCCGACTTCGGTCCAGCGGATGCCGTCCGGGGAGATGGCCCCGGTGCACCGGTCGCCCTTGCGGGTCACGCGCACCCAGTACGGCGTCCGCAGCCGGTAGCCGTCGCCCGCGCCCTCGACGTACGGGGCCTGAAGCGGGGTCGCCGACTCCGGCAGCGTGCCGAGATCGGAGATCGGAAAGGACGCGGAGGTGGTGATGGCCTGCTGCTGGGACGGAGGTACCGGTGTGCTGCCAGTGGCGGCGACCAGCGCCCCGGCGGAGGGGCGTACGGTCCACACGCCGCTCCAGGTGTGCAGCGGCAGCCCCTGGATCAGCATCGAGGCGTGCGGGGCGTCCGAGTCCAGGGAGTCGCGGACGGTCACGCCGATCTTGGAGTACTGAGAGCTGAGCGGCCACACGACCCGCGCGGTGACCGTGCCGTCGCCGCGCAGCGGCAGGTACACCAGGCGACAGGTGTCGGCGGTGCCGCTCGCCTCCAGTACGAAGCGCTCACCGTCGAAGACGGCCGATCCCGGGATCTTCACGTCACCGATGTCCCGGGTCGACCACGGCTCCGGGAGCCTGCCGACGGCCACGGCGCAAGCCGAACTTCCGCTTGTCCCCTTGGAGTTGGCGGCAGTGACTGTGTAGTAGTAGGGCCGTCGCCCGCGCGCGTCGAGGTCCGTGTACGTCGGCAAGGCGACGTCGGTGGCGATCTGTTCGTACGGCCCCTCGGGCCGGGTGGCCCGCAGGACCGTGTAGCCGGTCGCCCACGCTGAGGGCAGCCAGGACACGGCAACCGAGTCACCCCCTGCGACCGCGGTGACGCCCGCGGGAGCCGTGGGCACGGCCGCCGAGGGGGCCGTCGCCCCGGCGTAGGCGAAGGTGCCCCAGCTGGGCAGGTCGTCGTTGCTGCCCTCGATGAAGCGGGCGCCTCCGGTGCCGCGGAAGACGGCATTCTTTGTGTACGGCGCGTCGAGACCGCGTACGCCCGTGTAGTGGGCGTAGTACATCTCGTAGATCGGGGGCAGGGTGCCGCGTGCCTTGTCCGAGACGACGGTCTTGATGTACTTGCCGGTGCGGTCCAGGTCCGGGGTGAAGGGGACGTCGCCCCCGAGGTTGTAGCGGGCGTCGTACTCGGCGTTCGCGAGGATGCGGTGGTCGTCGAAACCCCACAGGTCGACACCCTGGTTCCAGGCGACCTGGGCGGCGTCGCCCAGCAGGCCGACGGCCAGTTGTTCGTGACCCTGGTCGCGCCCGCTTTCCTGGCCCTGGCCGGTGTCGGTGACGACGCGGTGCAGGACACTGCCGTTGCCGGCGCCGGCCGCGGCGAAGCGCAGCGCGTCCTCGAAGAGCGTGCGCTCCTCGCAGAACACGCCGATGGCCAGGATGGTCTGGAGGGATGTCAGGTCCCAGTTGCCATTGGCGTAGAGCATGTAACCGGACACGGCCGGATACCAGACCGTCAGGAAGGACCGCTCGCAGCGTGCGATGTCGTCCGCGTCCCAGCCGTCGTAGTCGCTGTGCCGCAGGAGCTCTGCCGCATTGACGAACTTGAAGGCCTGGAGGCCGGCGCCGAGCGGGCCGTCGGCGCCCGTGATCGCGGTGAGCGAGGCAGACCAGGCGTTGAGGATGTCGCGGGACTTGTCGGCGTGTGCCCGGTCGCCGGTGACGGACCAGATGAGGGCGTTCTGGTAGGCGGCGGCCGAGTCGGCGACCGCCTGGTTCATGAAGTTGGAGGGACCGCGGCCCCACGAGGTGATCTGGCCGGTGTTCTGCACGATGTACGACGACGAGGAACGGGCGTGGGCCGCCAGCGCCAGGTAGCCGTCGTGGATGGGGGACTGTTCTGCGGCGACCGCGGCCTTCATCCGGGCGAGGTCGTCCGCGCTGTGCAGCAGTCCGGGGTGGGCGAAGGTCCACAGGCCGCCGTTGCCCTGTGCCCGTGCCGTGCCGGGCACGAGAAGTCCGCTCGCGCCCGATGCCAGCAGGAGGGCCGCGGCGCCGCCGAGGAAGCCCCGGCGGCTGGGCCCTGCCCGGCGAATCAGGTGGGCTTCCGGCGACTGCGCCCGGTCAGGTGCGGCCCCGGCTGGATCCGCCGGGCAGGGCATGGGTGCGGGGATCGTCATGACGTCGCGGCCGCCCCGGCCTCGGCGGTGGTGAGGAACCTGAGGTTCGTCACGTGCTCGTTGTAGTACCACTGCACCGTGTCGGTGGTCAGGTACCACTTGGGCTTCTTCATCGAGTCGGCGACGACCGTGCCGTTGATCACCAGGTTCTCGAAGGTGACGTCGTCGATGCCGTGATCGGCGTCGTAGCCGAGGAACAGCGACGGGTTGGCGCGGGTGCCCGTGTAGCTGAGGTTCTTGACGTAGACGTCCTGGATACCGCGGCCGACCGAGGTGTTGTACTTGGTGTTGTACATGACCCGCATGTGGATCACCTGGCCCCAGCGGAAGTCCTCGATGCGCACGTCCTCGATGCGCACGTTCTTGATGAGGTTGGAGTCGCCCGGGTTGAGGGCGATGCAGCCCTGGTAGCCCATCTGCGGCTCGCGGTGGTCGAGGATGTCGAGGTTCTTGAAGACCAGGTTCTCCAGCGTCTCGGGCGCGTCGGTGTTGCCGTGCGTGCCGACGTTGACCGGGTGCGCGACGTCCGCCCACAGGGTGCAGTTCTGCACGGTGATGTCGCGGGTGTCGCCGTAGTAGTCCCAGCGGTGGGCGTAGATCGCGATGCAGTCGTCGGAGTTGCGCAGGAAGCAGCCGTCGATGACGACGCTGCTGCTGGAGAAGATGTCGATGCCGTCGCCGTTGCCTCGCGAGCTGAACCCGCGCAGGTGCTTGATGTGGACGTTCTCGCTCTCGCCGAGGGTGGCGATGTAGCCGCCGCCCGGGTTCATGACGATGACGTCCTCGATGCGGATGTTCTTGCTGCCCTCGCAGAGGATGCCGTTCGCCGTGCCTCCGTAGACCATGCCGTGTCCGGTGAGGGAGGCCTTCTCCACGTCCTTGAAGTAGACCTGGCCGATCAGGACGGCGCCGCCCGCCAGATGGACGGTCTTGCCGCTGGGGACGGTGAGGAGGCCACCGGGGACAGTGGTCACGCCGGGGCCGACGTAGAGGACGTCCGGGTCGTCGGCGGAGGGCGGGTTGGGGTCGATGTGGTTGGTGAACAGGTGCAGGCAGTCGAAGATCTGGTCGTTGATCTGGACGACGACGTCGCGCGGCTCGTCGAGCGTGAAGCGCAGGGTGTCGCCGAGCAGTTCGAACTTGATGCCGAGCGCGTCCGGTCTCACGCGGGCCTTGGTGGTGCCGCCCTTGAGGTAGGTCACCTCGATCTCCGCTGAACCACGGAAGTCGAAGTACACCATCGAGGTGTCGTAGACCTTGCCGGAGCCGGTGGTGGGGTTGATCTCCTCCAGCCGGGGCCGCCAGATGTCGAGGGTCTGCCAGTCGCCGTCCGGGGCGGTGCGGACCCGCACCTTGAAGCTGGTGTTGGTCGGCATGGTGGACGGGCGCGGGTAGGTGACCAGCTTCGGCGCGAAGGGCGCGTCATCGGCCGCGTCGGCCCGGGCCGCCGTGGCTGTCAGCCCGGACAGACCGGCGGCTAGCGCGGTGGCACCGGCCGCCTGGAGGGCCGTACGACGGGACAGGGGCGTGTTCATGCATGACTCCTTGCGAAGGTGAAGAGAGAGGGAGAAGGTCACTTGAGTCCCGACGTCGACATCCCGGCGACGAACCCGCGTTGTGCGACGAGGAAGATCAGCAGGATGGGCACCACGTACATCACGGAGGCCGCGGCCTGGAGGTTGGCGACGGGCGTGCCTGCCGAAGTGACGTAGGTGGTCATGACGGCGACGGCGAGGGTGGTGTGGTCGGTGGAGAGCAGCAGCTGCGGGGCGATGTAGTCGCCCCAGCTCCAGGTGAAGGCGATCACGAAGCTCGCGGTGAGCACCGGCCACGACTGAGGCAGGAAGATCCGCCAGAAGATCCCGGCGTAACCGCAGCCGTCGACGATCGCGGCCTCCTCCAGCTCACGGGGCAGGCCGGCGAAAAACTGCCGGAAGAGGAAGACCAGATAGGGGGCGGCGGACAGGCCCCAGAACACCCATGGCCAGTAGGTGTCGACCATGCCGAGCTTCGCGAAGATCAGATAGGTCGGGAGGAGCGTGATGAGCTGGGGCAGCATCATCGAGCCGATCAGGATGCCGAACAGCGTTTTCTTGCCGGGTGCGTTCAGACGGGCGAACCCGAAGCCGACCCAGGCCGAGCTGAGGGTGACCAGGGTGGCGTAGAGGAAGGCGATGACGAGGGAGTTGCGGGCGTAGCCGAGGAAGTCGATCAGGCTGAAGGCGTCCGCGAAGTTGTGCCACTGGACGTGCTCGGGCAGCCAGTGCACGGGCGAGGCGGCCAGTTCGGCAGGGGTCTTGAGACCGCTGATGACCAGCCAGCCGAAGGGGCCGAGGAACAGCCCGGTGAGAGCGACGAGGACGGTGTAGAGGACCAGGCGCTTGACGCGTATCCGCACGCGGACCGCGGACGCCGAGGATTTCGTGGGCAGGCTGGTGGCGGTCACTTCTTCGCCTCCGGGTCGACGTTGTAGAACACCACGCCGGACGTGGACTTGAAGATGAGTCCGGTGACGATGAGGATCAGGACGAAGAGCACCCACAGCAGTGCGGAGGCGTAGCCGTAGCGCCCGAGCGCGAAGTACTGCCCGAACACGTGCATCATGTAGAGGTAGTTGGACTGCGGCAACGCGGTGACGCCTGCCGTGGTGCCGTCCGGCGACAGCAGCAGCGGCATGATGGTCTGCACCGAAGCGATCACACCGGTCACTGTCTGGAAGAGCAGCACGGGTGAGAGCAGCGGCACGGTGATGCTGCGGAAGGTCCGCCAGGCGCTCGCCCCGTCGATGCGGGCCGCCTCATGGAGTTCGCGGGGGACGTCCTGAAGACCGGCCAGCGAGATGATCATGATGTTTCCGGCGGCCCACAGCACGGTCATCAGCAGCACGTACCGGGCGTAGGGGTCGGCGAGCCAGCCGCGGGCGTCGATGCCGAAGAGCTGCAGGACGCCGTTGGCGGCACCGGAGTTCTGGTCGAAGAGGGACTTGAAGGCGAGGCCTGCGCCCACCGGCGGCACCACGGCCGGCAGATAGAGCAGGGTGCGGAACAGGCCGCGTGCCTTGAGCGGCCTGTTGACCAGGACAGCGAGCCCGAGCCCGCCGATGATCGACAGCGGCACAGAGGTCACCGCGAACAGGCCCGTGCGGCCGAGGGCGTCCCAGGTCTGCGCATCGGAGAACAGCTCGCGGTAGTTGCCGAGCCCGACATACCGCCAGTGCGGCGAGATGCCGTCGAACGTGGTGAAGCTCAGCCACAGCGCGTACGCCATGGGGACGATCGTCAGCAACAGGAACCCGACGATCCAGGGCGACGTGAACAGGTAGAACGCCCGGTGTCTGCGCGCGGTCATGGAGGACCGCGGCCGATCCGTGGCCCGAGCCCGTCCGGCGGTCGCGGTCGAGCCCGGCCGGTCACCGACGGAGGAGATCTGGTCGACCGTCATCCCACTTGCTCCTTGCCGCGCTTGAGCTGCTCGTTCATGACCGAGTTCAGGCGCCCCGCCAGGGTGTCGACGGACATCTGGCCGTTCATCGCGGCCGGGGCGATCTGGTTGAAGAGGGCGTAGAGCGAGTCCGCCGAGGCGTAGGGCGTGAAGGCGATGACCGAGAAGTGCTTCAGCTCGGCGTTCTGCACCTTCAGCACCCGCTTCTGGTAGTCCTCCTGGGCCGGCATGAGCGAACGAAGGGACTTCAGCGTGGGGATGCCCCAGCCGCTGGAGGCGCGCTCCCTGGCCGGCGTCTCGCCGAAGAACCACTCGAAGACCCGCCACGCGGCGTCCTTGTTCCGTGCCTTCTTCGGCATCCACAGACCGGTGCCCGCCTGGCATGGGCTGACCCGCGGGCCGCCCTCGAAGACCGGGGCGGGTGCGAGGCGGGACAGCGGCGCAAGCTTCTTGTCGGCGTTGATCACGCCGCCGAGCCAGTATCCCGAGTTCGACATGGCCATCCGGTTCGCCTGGTAGCTGGGACCGTCCCAGGCGTTGGGGTCGGGCTGGATGAGGCTCGGCCCGACCTTGGCCCGGCAGTAGTCGATGTACCAGCCCAGCGCCTTGCGGGCCTCGGGGGCGGTGAAGTCGACCCGGGAGAAGTCGTCGGTGAAGAGACTTCCTCCGGCGGCCACCGTCAGGCTCGCCAGCAGATTGGGGGTGAGCACGCCGTTGTAGCTGCCGCCGAAGACGGTCGTCTGACCGTTCTTGCGCCGGGTGAGCCGCTCGGCGTCCTCCAGCCACTCCTCGTACGTGACCGGCTCGGTCTCCGGCGGGTAGTCGACACCCGCCTTGTCGAACAGGGCGGTGTTGTACCAGTACATGGAGTCCTGGGAGAAGTCCTTCGCCATGCCGTAGCGCGGGCCCTTGCCCTGGGTCCGGCCGTCGTAGCGCCACAGGTCGTTGACGGGATCCAGGTCATCGAGCTTGAGGACACCGCTCTTCGCGAAGTACGGGTCCAGCTCCTCCATCACGTCCCGCGCCGCGAAGTACGGCGCGTCCACGGCACCGACACCGCGTACCAGGTCCGGCGGATTGCCGTTGGTCATCATCCCGATCAGCTTGGTGATGTCGTATCTCACCGTGACGATCTTGACGCCGAGGTCCTTCTGAGCCTCCTTGATCAGTTCCGGCGAGATGTCATCGGGCTTCACCATCAACGTGACGGTCTCACCGGAGCCGCTGACCCCGGTGGACACCTGCAGGGCACAGCCGCTGAGTGCCGCCACACCTGCCACGGCGCCACCCGCCGACATGGCGAGAAACAGGCGGCGACTGGGGGGAGCACCGGCGTGCGAGGGCATGGGCGCCTCACCTTCCGCTTCGGGGAGCACAGAACAACTCGGCGGCGGTAACAGGTAGCAACCGGTTACTACGACCAAGTGGCCAGAGCTTCTTCCTGTCCGGAAAGCGCGTCAAGAGTCTCGGCAGACTTTCGAAAACACTGCACCACTTCGATGGCACGACCCGTCAGGCCCCAGGATCACCACGCAACTTGGGACGGACACCCGGGGAACAGGCCTCTTGTCCTGGTCAGGGCGCAGGCTGTCACGAGAACTCCCCGCGGCACCGGCGGCCGCCGAACGACCGCCCTCGTTCCCGGCAGGACTCCGCACCTGCCGTGCTCACCGCTGTGACGTGGGCTTTTGGGACCAGAACGCACCGAAAGGTTCCCGGCCCCGCACCCCCTCACGATGATTGACCCTGGCTCCTCTGCAGATCTACGGTAGAAGACGCTTTCAGAAAATGTTTCCAGCATCTCAGGAGAGACATGCCCAGCGCACAGCTGCCGAGGGCCGTGTTCGCCATGGATCCGGTGCACCTCCCCCTGCTCTTCCCCCCGCCCCTCATGACCCGGCTCCAGCAGACGGCCGAGATCGACACCGCGCTCGTCGTCCAGGACTTCACCACGCCCGCCGCCGCGTCCGCGCTGTCCCGCGCCGAGGTGCTGATCACCGGCTGGGGATGCCCCCGCCTCGACGCGGAGGCCCTGGCGGCGGCACCTCGGCTGCACGCCGTCCTGCATGCCGCCGGCTCCGTCCGCTCACTGATCGGCGAGACCCTGTGGGACCGCGGCGTCACCGTCTCCAGCGCGGTCACCGGCAACGCGCTGCCGGTGGCGGAGTACACGCTCGCCATGATCCTGCTGGCCGGGAAGGACACCTTCGCGCACCGCGAGCGCTTCAGGGACGCGCACGCCTACCCGTCTCGCGCCGAGACCGCGGCCACGGGCAACCTCGGCCGCCGGATCGGGATCATCGGCGCCTCGCGCGTGGGCCGCCGACTGCTGGAACTGCTGCGGCCGCACGACTTCGCCGTCTCGCTGTACGACCCCTACGTGGACACCGCCGAGGCCGCCGCGCTGGGCGCCGAACTCCTGTCGCTGGAGGACCTGCTCAGCGGCAGTGACATCGTCAGCCTGCACGCCCCGGACATCCCCGAGACCCACCGCATGCTCGACCGTGAGCGGCTCGCCCTCATCAGGGACGGCGGTGTGCTGATCAACACCTCCCGAGGCGCCCTGGTCGACCCGGCCGCGCTCACCGACGAGCTGGTCTCGGGCCGGCTGAACGCCGTCCTGGACGTCACCGAACCCGAGCCACTGCCCGCGGCGTCCCCGCTGTACTCCCTGCCCAACGTCTTCCTCACCCCGCACATCGCGGGCTCGCTCGGCAACGAACTGGAGCGGCTCGGCCGCATCGTCGTCGACGAACTGGAACGTCTGGTCGCGGGACTGCCGCCGGAGCACGAGGTGCGGCACACGGATCTCGTCCGGGTCGCCTGATTCCGGCCGTCCACGAGCTGTCCTACCTGGAGTAACGATGGGATACGGTTTCAACACCGGCGCGGGCGGGGCCTCGGAGCGTCCGGTGATCGGGCCACTACGGTGAAGGAGCCGCTACGGTGAGTCAGCACAAGGCGCCGGCAGACGTCGGACGGGCGACCATCCGCGATGTGGCCGAACGCGCCGGCGTCTCCGTGGCGAGCGTGTCGCGCGTCCTGTCCGGCAACTACCCGGTGTCGGAAGAACTACGCCGCCGGGTGATGAAGGTCGTACGGGACCTGGACTACGTCACCAATGCCCACGCCCGTTCCCTGGCGGGTGGCGGCACGCCCACGGTGGCCATCCTCATCAACAACATCACCGGTGCCGCCTTCGCCCACGTGGCCAAGGGAGTCGAGGGCGCCGCCACGCTGCGCGGCTGGCTCTCACTGGTGGGCACTACCGGCGACGACCCGGAGCGGGAACTCGCGCTGGTGAACCTCATGCGCCAGCAGGGCGTCGCCGCCGTGGTCCTGCTGGGCGGCGCGTACGACTACGACGAGTACCAGCTGCGGATGGCCCGGTTCGCCCGCTCCCTCGACGCGGCCGGCTCGCACCTCGTGCTGGTCGGCAGGCCGCCGCTGGAGGGCGCCGTACCGGCGACGACGGTCGACTACGACAACGAGGGCGGTGCCTACGCGATGGCCAGCCACCTCCTGTCCGCCGGCCACCGGCACGTCCTGGTACTGCCGGGCCATGCCGAACTCACCACCGCGCAGGGCCGGTTGACGGGTGCCCGGCGGGCCTTCGAGGCGTACGGGGTGCCGTTCGACCCGGGCATGGTGCGCCACGGCCCGTACGACTACGAGCACGGGTACGAGGCGGTGGAGGAAAGCCTGCGGCAGGGGCTGGACTTCACGGCGGTGCTCGCGGGCACCGACGTGGTCGCCGCGGGCGCGATGCAGGCCCTGCGCGCGGCCGGGCTCAGGGTGCCCGAGGACGTCTCGATCGTCGGCTACGACGACATCCCGCTGGCCTCCCAGCTCACCCCTCAGCTGACGACCGTGCACGTCCCGTACGAGGAGATGGGCCGCGTAGCGCTGCGCGCCGTGGCCGACCGGCGCGAGGCCGGCACCGGCCGCCGCAAGGGCAGCGATGGCGACCACCTGGTACTGGGGACCCATATCGTCGTACGGAACTCCGTTCAGCCCCCGGCCCGGCGTTCATAGGACGCACGCGGCGTAACGGGCACGGGCAGCATCGTTTCGTAAGCGTTTTCCAAAGTGTTTTCAGGACCTGCCAAGGTCGCACGAGGGGCTCACCGGACCCCGGTCGGTACTTGTCGACATGGCTCTGAACTGCACAGACTCCTGGGCGGCGAGCGCAGTCGAGGCGCAGTCCGCGATAACCGCGCGGACAACCCGGCGTAACAAATTTCGACGGACCCCTTGCTGCGGCGGATCGATCGTCCTACCGTCCCAGCAAGCGTTTACTACAGCTTCTGCTTGGCCGAGCCCCCGCAACCGCGAGCCGACGGTTTCCGGCCGCCGTTCCTGGCCGGCACCGAGCCGCCGTCCTCTCGTTCTGAGAACGCCTACTTTCCGAAGGATCACGGTCAGATGAACTTCACCAGCCCCCGGAGAAGGTTCGCCCACGCCACCGTCGCGGGCCTCGCGCTGACAGGTCTGCTCTCCGCTTGCGGCGGATCCGGCTCCGGGGACGACGCGTCCTCGGGGTCTTCCGGTCCGGTCACCCTCCCCTACTGGGGCTGGGCCAATGGCCAGGAGGCCGTCGTCAAGGCCTTCAACGCGAGCCACAAGAACATCAAGCTCAAGTACACCAAGGTCACCGACCAGCTGACCATGCAGAAGCAGCTGACCAACGCGGTCAAGGCCGGCAACGCGCCCTGCCTGGTGCAGAACACCGCCGAGTACGTGACGGCCTGGGTCTCGCAGGGCGCGCTCGCCGACATCACCCAGTACGTCGCCTCCAGCAAGGACAAGTTCAACACCGGTTCCTGGGCCACCGCCCAGGTGCAGGGCAAGGTCTACGGGGTTCCCACCGCGTCGGCGCCCGCCTTCACCATCTACCGCACCGACATCTTCGAGAAGTACGGCTTGAAGGCGCCGGCGACCTGGGACGACTTCATCACCGCCGGCAAAGTGCTGAAGAAGCACGGGATCAAGGTCACCAACTACGCCGGTGAGGACCCGAGCACCCTGGAGGTGCTCTCCATGCAGGCAGGGGCGCACTGGTACGCCATCGACGGCAACGCGTGGAAGGTGAACTTCCAGGACGCGGGCACCCTCAAGGCCGCGAAGGTGATCCAGGAGATCATCGACAACAACCTCAACTCCAAGCTCTCCTTCGCCGATTACGCGGCCGTGCAGCGCAACTACGACGACGGCGGCACCGTGACCCGGCAGATCTCCACCTGGCAGATGGCTGGCATGGTGCAGAACTTCACCAAGTCCAACGGGAAGTGGGCGCTGTCTGCGTGGCCGACGTTCAACGGCGAGGCGGCCAAGACCCCGGCCGGCACCAACCAGAGCGGCGGGGTGACCCTGGTGACCAAGCAGTGCAAGAACCAGAAGCAGGCCGCCGAGGCCGCGCTGTGGATGTCCACGAACACGGGCGCGGTCAAGACCATGGCAAGCCCGACGACAGGAAACGGCGTGATGCCGGCGCTGGCGGACAGCAACGCGTACGTCGACGAGGCTATCTCCGACAAGCTGCTCGGCAAGAACTACGAGCCCGGCAAGAAGGTCGTGACGGACAGCCTGAACACCGTCACCACGGACTGGGTCTTCGGCCCCGACTGGACCGCGATGTTCACCGAGCTGCAGAGCGGCTGGGCGAAGGTCATGAACAAGGAACAGAAGGTCACCGACCTGCTGGCGCACATGCAGGAGTGGACGGTCAAGGACCTGAAGTCCCGCGGTATCAACGTCAAGGGCTGAGGCACGACGGATGATTCGCTCCCAGCGCTGGAAGGGCGCCGCCTTCACGGTGCCCTTCCAGCTCGGCTTCGTCTTCCTGTACCTGCTTCCGATCGGCTACGCCGTCTACCAGTCGCTGTTCGTGGAGCAGCAGTCCGGACTCGGTCTCGGCGGCGCGACGCGGAAGTTCGTCGGCCTGGAGAACTACCAGCAGGGTCTGACCGACTCGGCGTTCATGAACTCCGTCCTGCGGGTGGTGCTCTTCGCCTGCGTCCAGATCCCGGTGATGCTGTTCATCAGCCTGGTGCTGGCGCTCCTCCTGGACGCGCTCACCTCGCGGGTGGCCGGCCGGTTCCGGATCCTGCTGCTGGTCCCGTACACGATCCCCGGGGTGGTCGCCGCCATCGTGTGGATCAACCTCTACAGCCCTGACGTGGGCCCCCTCACGCCGTTGGGCAAGGTCTTCGGGTTCGACTGGAACTTCTTCGCGCCCTCGATGGTCTGGCCGTCCATCGGCAACCTGCTCACCTGGCACGGCATCGGCTACAACATGGTGATCCTCTACTCGGCGCTCCAGGGCGTGCCCCGCGATCTGTTCGAGGCCGCGCGCCTCGACGGAGCCTCCGAGCTGCGGATCGCGCTGAGCATCAAGGTCCCGTTCGTGCGCGGTGCCCTGGTACTGACCGGCATGCTCTCCATCATCCAGATGCTGCAGATCTTCAACGAGCCCGCGCTCTTCAGGAACGTCACTCCGCAGACCGTCGACGACAGCTTCACCCCGATCATGATCATCTACAACCAGGCGTTCAACGCCGGCAACTACCACTACGCCGCGACCCTGTCGGTACTGCTCGCCCTCATCCTCGGCGTCGCCTCCTTCCTCTTCTACCGGCTGACCTCGAAGGAGGCCGACTGATGATGCTGGCGGACTACCGCAGCAAAGACGACACCGAGCGGCCCCCCGCCCGCACCGTCCGGCGGCTCGCCCGTCCGGACGCCGCCTCGCGCGGGCGGGGCGGCCAGCGCTTTCTCCTGATCGGGCTGATCCTCGCCAGCGCTTACAGCCTGTTCCCGGTGTGGTGGCTGATCGTCGCCGCCACCAAGGACCGCACGGCGCTGTACCAGAGCAACGGCCTGTGGTTCTCCGGCATGCACCTGTGGGACAACCTGCGTCAGGTCTTCACCTACCAAGACGGCATCTTTCTGCGCTGGACCGCCAACTCGTTCCTGTACGCGGGCGTCGGCTCCCTCGGCGGCACCCTCATCGCCCTCGCCACGGGTTATGGTCTGGCCCGTTTCGACTTCCCCGGGCGCTCTGTGGTGTTCGCCTGCGTGGTGGGCTCGTTCCTGATCCCGATCGCCCTGCTGACCCTCCCGCTGTACCTGATGTTCTCGGAGATCGGGCTGGTCGACACCCCCTGGGCGATGCTGATCCCCTGCCTGATCAACCCGTTCAGCGTGTACCTGGCCAAGGTCTACACCGAGGCCGCGATCCCCTTCGAACTCATGGAGGCGGCCCGCCTGGACGGAGCCGGTGAACTGCGCATCTTCTTCAGCATCGTGCTGCGGATGATGACGACGGGCGGCGCCACGGTGTTCCTGCTGGCCTTCGTGAACACGTGGAACGCCTTCTTCCTCCCGCTGACCGTGCTGCGCGGCAAGGAGAACTGGACCCTCAACCTGGGCCTGTACAACTGGTCCGGCACGCGGCTGGAGTCGGGCGTCGACCTCACCGGCCTCGTGCTGACCGGCGCGCTGCTGTCCATCGTGCCGATGGCAGTCATGATGACCGCGATGCGCCGCTACTGGCAGACCGGGGTCACGCTGGGAGCCCTCAAGTGACCTTGCTGCACAACCCCGTCCTGCGCGGCTTCGCCCCCGACCCCTCGCTGGTGCGAGTCGGCGACTGGTACTACGTGGCGACGAGTTCGTTCGAGTGGTTCCCGACGATTCCCGTCCACCGGTCCAGAGACCTGGCGCACTGGGAATACGCGGGTCATGTGCGAGGCGCGGTCCCTGGAGACTCGCTCGCCGGGGTCCCCGACTCCGGTGGCGTCTGGGCGCCGTCCCTGAGCTGGGACGGTGAGCGGTTCTGGATCGTCTACTCCGTCGTGCGTTCGGTCGGCACGCCGTACTTCGACCTGGACACCTACGTCACCACCTCCCCCGCTCCCGGCTCCGCTCGAGCGGGGGGACCCCCAGGGGACGCCGGCGGGAAGTGGACGGCCCCGCGCCGCGTCGCGAGCCACGGCTTCGATCCCGCGCTCTTCCACCTCGACGGACGACTGTGGCTGCTCAACATGCAGAGCGACCACCGCCCCGGGGGACAGCGCTTCGCCGGGATCGTCCTGACCGAGCTGGACCGCGACACGCTCGCCCCGATCGGCGACACGCACCTGCTCCTGCAGCACGAACGGCTCATCGAGGGGCCCAAGCTGCTGAGGCGCGACGGCTGGTACTACCTCGTACTCGCCGAGGGCGGCACGGGATTCGAGCACGGAGTGCTGGTGGCGCGCAGCCGTTCCCTCACGGGTCCGTACGAACTCGACAGCCGGCCCTTGCTGACAACACGGGACGACCCCTCGGTGCCGTTGCAGAAGGCCGGGCACGCGGAGCTGGTCGAGACGCCGGACGGCGAGTGGTTCCTCAGCCATCTGACGGCCCGTCCGCTGCAGACGCCGCACGGCCCCCGGTGCACGCTCGGCCGGGAGACCGCGATCCAGGCCGTGGCCTGGGGCGCGGACGGCTGGCCGAGGCTTCGGCACGGGGGCCGGCACCCCGCAGTGGAGGTCGAGGTACCGACCCGTCCCGGCGCGCGGTCGCCCGAACCCGTCCCACCCGCCGATCCGGCCGACGCGTTGTCGTGGCCGTGGAGCACCCCGCGCGCGTACCCGGATCCCTCCTGGGCCGACGCCGCGAGCCGCCCCGGCTGGATCCGGCTGCGCGGCCGACACGGCCCGGAGTCCCTGTGGGCCCAGAGCCTGCTCGCCCAGCGCCTCACGGAGCACCGTGCGCAGGCGGAGGTCACGGTCGAGGCCCGGCCACGGACCTTCACCCAGGCTGCCGGGCTGGTGCTCTGGTACAACACCGAGTCCTATCTCAGCCTCGACCTGACCTGGGCAGAGCCCGGGGGCGAGGCGCAGCGGGGCCAGCAGTGGCGGGGCGGTGGCCGCACCGTGCTCAGCCTCGTGGAACGCGACGAGGAGGGCACCCGGCAAGCGGCCCTCGTCGACGTCGACGCGCAGGCTCCGGTCACCTTGGGTGTGACGGTCGACGGCGCCGAGGCGCGGTTCTGGTTCGTCCGGGACGGGGTGCGCACACCGGTCGGCCCTCCGCTCGACTTCAGTCGCCTGTCCGACGACTACGGGTCCCGGCTGCGGTTCACCGGCGCGATGGCCGGCATCCACGCCCGGGACCTCGTCGACGCGTCGTTCACCGCCGACTTCACCGACTTCCGGCTCGTGTGCACGTCGCCCCAGTGACCTCCTTTCAGTGTTCGAGGTTTCGAAAGTTTTGACCGGGGTGATCCTGCGAATTCCCGCCTCTTCACGCCGTGTTGAGGTGGGCCTAGTGTAGGAAGCGCTTACCATGTGCTGCTCTCTTCCCCTCTTCTGCGAGCAGCGTGACGCGAAACTTTCGATGGCCCTCGGGCGGGCCGGAGAGGTGGTCTCTCGATGGCCCGTAGCGGGAGCGCGAGCGTGGCGGCCGGACCGACCCTGGCAGTCGTGGCGCGTGAGGCCGGAGTGTCCGTACCGACCGCGTCGAAGGTCGTCAACGGCCGGGAGGACGTGGCGCCCGAGACGCGTCGCCGCGTCACCGAGGCCCTCCACCGGCTCGGCTATGTGCGCAGACCGCGCGTCGAGGCGTCGAAGACGCCGGGCCTGGTCGACCTCGTGGTGCACTCCCTCGAGAGCTCCTGGTCGGGCGCGGTGCTGCACGGCGTGGAGGGCGCGGCGCACGACGCGGGCCTGGAGATCGTGGTCTCGGCGGGGCTGACCCGGACCAGGGGCGGGCGCCCCGAGCGGGGCTGGCTGGACAAGCTCACCACCCGGGGTTCATCCGGAGTGCTGTTCAACCTGGCCGAGCTGGCTCCTTCCCAGCACACCTGGCTCGACCAGCACCGAATTCCGTTCGTGATGATCGACCCGGTCCTCGAACCGCCGCCGGGTGTCGTGTCGGTGGGCGCGGCGAACTGGCAGGGCGGCCTGCTGGCAACAGAGCATCTGCTTTCCCTCGGTCATGAGCGCATCGCCGTCATCGGCGGCTACCGCCGCAAGATGTGCAGCAGCGACCGGATCGCCGGCTACCACTCGGCCCTCGCCTCGGCCGGGATCCGGCACCGCCCCGAGTACGTGCGCTACGGCAGCTTCAACGAGGGCGGCGCGCACCGCCGCACGCTGGAGCTCCTCGACCTCCCCGAACCGCCCACCGCCGTCTTCGTCTGCTCCGACACGATGGCGCTCGGCGTCTACCAGGCCCTGGCCGAGCGCAAGTTGAGCGTCCCCGACGACATCAGCGTGGTCGGCTTCGACGACCTTCCCGAGTCCCGCTGGGCCACCCCGGCGCTCACCACCGTGCGCCGGCCGCTCTCCGAGATGGCCGCGACGGCCCTGCGCCTGCTCGTCCGCATGATGGCGGGCGAGCAGCCGGAGAGCACGCGTACGGAGCTGTCGACCCGCTTGGTGGAGCGGTCGAGCACGGGCCCGGCAGCGACTACCTCTTGGTCACCCAGGTAATACCGCCGAGCAGGTGCGCGCGGAAGTCCGGATCCTCGTACGCCTCGGGAGCATGCCCGAGTGCGGTGTAGAAAACCCGGCCCGTGCCCTGCTCTCGGCACCACACGAGCGGATGGTCGTCGCCCATGCCGCCCCCCTCGTACGAGGATTCGTCGGCGGAGGCGAGCACCCGCACCGAGCCGCGGGGGCTGGCCCGGAAGTCGTACCACTCGTCCGTGAACTCCCAGACGGGCGGCAGGTGTCGGGTCGCCGGATGCCCCCGGTCCTCGACGACGGCCTTCCCCGGCTGATACTCCGGGTGCCGGTCGAAGCGCGCGCCGAGCAGTTCGCCGTAGTAGGGCCACGCGTACTCGGTGCACGCGGCGGCGTGGACCCCGACGAACCCGCCGCCGCCCTCGACGTACGCCGCGAGACGGTCGCGCCCCTGCGGCGTCAGCACCTCCCCGCTCGTGGAGAGGAAGACGACCGCCGCGTACGCGTCCAGGGGCCCTTCGAACGCCGCGGAGTCCTCGGTGGCGTCGACCTCGAACTCTCCGAGGGTGCGTACGGCGGCGATGGCGTCCGGGATGGAGTCGTGGCGGTAGCCCGTGGTGCGGGTGTAGACGAGCAGGCGCGGGGACACGGCCTGAGCGTATGCCTCAGGCGGCTGGAGCGCGAGGCCCGCGGGCGGCGGACCTGGGGGTTTTCGCCCCCTCCGCCCCTACCCGTCCCGTACCTGGGGGCTCCGCCCCCAGACCCCCGTATCGCGCAGACGCGCTCGTCCTCAAACGCCGGACGGGCTGAATATCTCCAGCCCCGGCCGGCAAAGGGCGCCCCACGGGGGTGTCCGATTCGTTCAAGACTCACCCCCGACCCCCTGCCTACCGTGACCTCATGACTCCACGATTCGATGTGATCGGGCTCGTCGTGTCCGACATGGCCGCCTCCCTCGCCTTCTACCGCCGCCTGGGGCTCGTCTTCCCCGAGGGGAGTGAAGACCAGCCGCACGTCGAGGCCGAGCTCCCCGGTGGGCTGCGCCTCGCGCTCGACACGGAGGAGACGATCCGGTCGTTCCACGCCGGGTGGCGGCCTCCGAACGGCGGCGGCCGGATGTCCCTCGCCTTCCTCTGCGACAGCCCGGCGGAAGTCGACTCCGTGTACGAGGACCTGGTCGGCGCCGGTCATCACGGCGAGCTCAAGCCGTGGGACGCCTTCTGGGGCATGCGGTACGCGGTCGTGCACGACCCGGACGGCAACGGCGTCGACCTGTTCGCCCGGCTACCGGAGACCCAGTAGCTCTCGCGCCGACATCCCCGCCAACTCCCGTACGTCCCGTGCAAGATGGGCCTGGTCCGCGAATCCGGCACGGGCCGCCGTCTGCGCGAGCGGCACCCCGCTCCGTGCGAGCGCGAGGGCCCGCTGCAGCCGCAGCACCCGGGCCAGCATCTTCGGCCCATAGCCGAACGCGGCCAGTGAGCGCCGGTGCAACTGCCGTGCGCTCAGGCCCAGTTCATCGGCGACCGCGGCGACCGGCCGACCCGCGTCGAGAGCCGCGACCACGCCCCGCAGCAGCGGATCCGGCGGGTCCGCATCCGCCGCACGCTCCAGGGCCACCTCTTCCAGGGCGCTCACCGGGTCGGCGGCCTCATCGACCTTCTCCGTGAGGCGCCGCACCCGCGCGGCGGGCCACAGGTCGGCCAACTCGACGCGCCGGTCGCGGAGTTCATCCGCGGGTGCGCCCAGCCACGCGGGCGCCGTACCGGGGTAGAAGCGCACGCCCGCCCAGCCACCGGGCGCACCGTCGGGAACGTATGCGCGGGTGTCAGGACCGGCGACCAGCAGCCGCCCCTCGGTCCACAGCAGATCCATGCAGCCGTCGGGCAGAACGGCCGCCACCGACGGACCGGCGATCGAACGGGACCACACCACCGCGCCCGCGAGCCTGGATGCACGCTCCTCGTACACGTACGTCAGGCTACGCCGCCCGCGTCCGGTGCTCCTGTGGGCTGACTCCGTACACCCGCTTGAACGCGCTGGAGAGCGCGAACGCGCTGCCATAGCCGACGTGCCGGGCGATCGAGTCGAGGGTGTCATCCGTTTCGCGCAGGCGGTCGGCGGCCAGGGCCAGGCGCCAGCCGGTCAGGTAGGTCATCGGGGGCTCGCCCACGAGTTCACTGAAGCGCCGGGCCAGGGCGGCCCGCGAGACCCCGGCCTTGGCGGCGAGAGTCGCCACCGTCCAGGGGTGGGCCGGGTCGTCCTGCACGAGCCGCAGCACCCGGCCCACGACGGGGTCGGCGAGAGCCTGGTACCAGGCAGGGGCGGCGGCCTCGGGGCGGGAGAACCAGGCCCGCAGCGCGGCGATCATCAACAGGTCGAGCAGCCGGTCGAGGACGACCTCCTGTCCCGGCTCGTCGCGCACCATCTCCTCGGCGAGGATCGGCGTCAGCGGGCACTCCCACACGTCCGAGGTGAGCGACAGGAGTGGAGGCAGCGCGTCCAGCAGCCTGCCGCTGACCTCGCCCTGCATCATGTACGTCCCGATCAGCAGCACCGTGGAGCCGTCCAGCCGGTCGCCCCAGCTGCGTACGCCGAGGTCCCAGTGGCCCTTGAGGGAACGCCCGTCGGGGTAGCTGCACTCGCCGCCCGGAAGGATCACCGCCTGTGGCGCGGTCGCCGGGTCGTCGGCGCAGATGTACGGGTCCGGGCCGCGCGCGATGGCCAGGTCGCCCGCCTGCAGCCGCAACGGCTCTCCGCCGTCCGGTACGACCCAGGCGTCGCCGCGGACCACCAGCATGATCGTCAAAGGGGCGCGGTCCTCGACGCGTACGCACCACGGCGGGTCGAAGCACGCACGGATCATGAAGGCGCCACGCGCGCGTGGACCCTCCAACAGGCCTGCGAGTGCGTCCATGGCGTCAGCGTAAACGCCGTCCCTGACCCTGTCGTAGACGTGCGCTTATGGGAATGAGCCGTTCAGCGATGGGCCCTTGCCGCGCACGGCAGTTCACTGGCTACATGATGGACAACACGGCACGTACGCACGACATGACGGTACTGGTCACAGGGGCTTCGGGGCGGACAGGGCGCCGGGTCGCACAGGCCGCTCGGGCGGCCGGTCTCACGGTGCGGGCCGCGTCCCGCGCCCAGGGCTTCGACTGGGACGACCCCACGACATGGGCGGACTCCCTGCGGGGCGCCGACGCGGCGTATCTCGTCCACCCCTCCGACGTCGGCTCCCCCGGGGCCGCCTCGGCCATCGGCGCTCTCGGGCGGCAGGCGGTCGATCACGGCGTACGGCGGCTCGTGCTGCTGTCGTCGCGGGGCGAGGAGCGGGCCCGGCCCACCGAGGAGGCGCTGAAGGCGTCGGGCGCGGACTGGACAGTCGTACGGGCCGCCTGGTTCGCGCAGAACTTCAGCGAGGGTCCGCTGGTGGAGGGGCTGCTCCACGGAGAGCTGGTCTTCCCTGCCGGTGAGGTGCGCGAGCCCTTCATCGACGTGCGGGACATCGCGGACGTCGTGGTGGCCGCGCTGACGTCCGGCGACCGGTACGTCGGCCAGGACCTCGCCATCTCGGGGCCCCGGCTGCTGACCTTCCGCGAGGCGGTCGCGGAGATCTCCGAAGCGACGGGCAGTGAGCTGACGTACACCCCGGTGACAGCGCGCCAGTACGGCGCCGACCTGGCGGGGTTCGGGGTGCCGCCCGAGGAGGTCGAGTTCCTTGTCGAACTCTTCGAGAGCCTCCTCGACGGCCGCAACTCCTACCTGTCGGACGGCGTCCAGCAGATCCTGGGCCGCGAGCCCCGCGACTTCACGGATTTCGCGCGGGAGGCCGCGGCGGCCGGAGTCTGGAAGGCCTAGACGCCGTGCATCGGTGCTCGCGCGTCCGGCCCGGGGGGTCCTGGGGTGCCCTCGGGAGAGCACAGCCCGGATTTCGCGCCGGGGCCGTGGCGGCGGGGAGTGTGGAAGACGTGGAAGACGTAGCGGGGGTGTCACTCCCCCGGAGGGGGCTCGTCCCCGTTCCGGTGCGGATGGTGATGCGTGCTCTTCGCATGCGTGCGCAGCCGGGACGTCACGTCCTCCGGGGGCAGGAAGCGAGACCAGCGCTCCGGGAATTCGGAGGGCATGTCCGGGTCGTCGGGGTCGATGTCGGCGTCGTAGGAGTGGGCGGCGGCCGCGCGGGCGACGTACTCGGCCGCCTGCTCCTGGCGCAGGCGCTCGTTCGCCGCGCGGGCGGCGGAGGTGGCGGCGGCCGGCCAGACACGGTCGATGGCGGCGTTGACGGCGGCGCCGACCAGGACCGCGAACGCGGACACGCCGATCCAGAGCAGGACGGCGACGGGCGCGGCGAGCGAGCCGTAGATCGTGGGGCCCTCGACCGTGTTGGTCAGGTAGATACGGAGCAGGAAGCTGCCGAGCACCCACATGGCGAGGGCCACCAGGGCGCCCGGCACATCCTCGACCCAGGGAGAGCGCACCGGCACGGACACGTGGTAGAGCGTCGTGAGGAAGGCGACCGACAGCACGATGACGACAGGCCAGTAGAGGATCTGCACGACGGTCGTCGACCACGGCACGAAGTTCACCACCGCGTCCGGGCCCGCCACCATCAGCGGCAGCGCGACCGAGCCGATCAGCAGCGCCACGATGAAGAGCAGGAACGACATCACGCGGGTCTTCACGATCCCGCGGGTGCCGTCGAGGCCGTACATGACGGTGATCGTGTCGATGAAGACGTTCACCGCGCGGGAGCCCGACCACAGGGCGAACAGAAAGCCGAGGGAGATGATGTCGGGGCGGCCGCCCTTCATCACGTCGTGCAGGATCGGCTCGGCGATCTGGTGCACGCCCTTCTCGGTGAGGACCGTGCGGGACGCGTCGAGGAGGTTGGACTCGAGGCTGGCGATCGTGTCGGCGCCGGTCCAGTCGTCGACGTATCCGAGCAGGCCGATGAGGCTCAGCAGCAATGGCGGCACGGACAGAAGCGTGAAGAAGGCGGCCTCGGCCGCCAGACCCAGGATCCGGTACTCCATGCACGAGTTGACGGTGTCCTTGAGCAGCAGCCAGGCGGTCCTGCGCTTCGATACGTTCCGGTACAGCGCGCGAGCGCGGTGAAAGCGGCCCGAGGGAGGCCGTTCAGGTGTTTCTTTTGCCTGGTGCACCTCCTTACCGTATCCGTATGGCAGCCAGCACCCACACCGTGACCAACCAGGCTCCGCCCCTGGTCGGATATGACGTATTCGCCGCCGACCGGGCCCTCGTGGAGGCGGTCGACCGGCATCTCGATCCAGAGCTCCTAGACGAGGCGCGCGAGGAACTGTCGGCCCTCGGACGCACGTCCGGTTCCGCGCAGGTGCAGGAGTGGGGGGCACTGGCCAATGAGTACCCGCCGAAGCTGCGCACCCACGACCGCTACGGCAACCGCATCGACGAGGTCGAGTTCCATCCGTCCTGGCACCGGCTCCTCGGCAAGGGCGTCTCGGCCGGGCTGACAGCGGCCTGGTCGCGCCCCGGCGGACACCTCAGGCGCGCCGCCGCCTTCGTGATCTGGACGCAGGTCGAGGCGGGCAACGGCTGCCCGCTGTCGATGACCCACGCTGCGGTGCCCGCGCTGCGCACCGACCCGGCGCTGGCCGCCGAGTGGGAGCCGCGGCTGACCTCCATGATCTACGACCAGGACCTGCGGCCCGCCTCCCAGAAGGCCGGGGTCATCTTCGGGATGGGGATGACGGAGAAGCAGGGCGGCAGCGACGTACGCGCCAATACGACGGAGGCGCGACCGCTCGCCGAGGACGGGACCTACGTGCTGACCGGCCACAAGTGGTTCTGCTCGGCGCCGATGTCGGACGGTTTCCTGGTGCTCGCGCAGGCTCCCGGCGGGCTCACCTGCTTCCTCGTTCCGCGCGTCCTGGAGGACGGCACCCGGAACGCATTCCGCATCCAGCGGCTCAAGGACAAGCTCGGCAACAAGTCGAACGCGTCGAGCGAGGTCGAGTTCGACGGGACCTGGGCGCGCCGGGTCGGGGACGAGGGGCGCGGGGTGCGCACCATCATCGAGATGGTCGCGGCGACCCGGCTGGACTGTGTGCTCGGCTCCGCCTCACTGATGCGGCAGGCCGTCGCGCAGGCCGTCCACCACTGCACGTACCGCGAGGCGTTCGGCGGCAAGCTCATCGACAAACCGCTGATGAGGAACGTATTGGCGGACCTGGCACTGGAGTCGGAGGCGGCGACGACGCTCGCGCTGCGGCTGGCCGCCGCGTACGACGACGGCAGCGAGCAGGAGCGGGCGTTCCTGCGGCTCGCGGTGCCGGCCGCCAAGTACTGGGTGACCAAGCGGTGTACGCCGGTGGCGGTGGAGGCGCTGGAGTGCCTGGGCGGCAACGGGTACGTCGAGGAGTCCGGCATGCCCCGGCTGCTGCGCGAGTCGCCGCTCAACTCCATCTGGGAGGGCGCGGGCAATGTGCAGACGCTGGACGTGCTGCGCGCGCTGCAGCGGGAGCCGGGGGCGCTCGACGCGTTTCTGCGGGAGGTGGGGCGGGCCCGGGGCGCCGACCACCGGCTCGACGGGGCCATCAAGAACCTGCTGGCGGAGCTCGCCGACCTGGACGGCGTCGAGGGGCGCGCCCGCAGGCTCGTCGAGCGCATCGCGACGGTGCTCCAGGGGTCGCTGCTCGTCCAGTACGCGCCCCCGGAGGTCGCCGACGCGTTCTGCGCCTCACGGCTGGGCGGGGACTGGGGTTCGGCCTTCGGCACGTTGCCGCACAGTCTGGATCTGGCCGCGGTGGTGGAGCGGGCGCGGCCCGTGTCGTGAGGGGTCGCCGGGGCTGATGCGGGGGTGGTGCTGCGCCGACACGGCACCACCCCCGCTTGCCGGCCCCGTTCAGGGAGCTCGGACGCCGCGCAGGGCGACGTCGTTGTCAGTTTCAAGGAACCTTGTGACCGTTGGCGAGAGTTGCAGACCGTTGCATTCGTTTGTGCTCCTTGTGCGAACTTCCGGCGTCCTGGGCCGAGAGCAGGCACGATGTGGAGTGACGGCGGCGTCACTGCTCGTATGCGGTACTGGTTTGGGGAGTGTCCTGTGAAGACCACATCGTTCAACCCCGCCCGTTTCGCTCCGCCGGACGCGTCCGAAACGGTCCGGCGTCTGCAGGAAACCTGGGCCGCGACGCTCAGAGGCGAACGCTCCCCGATCGCTCCCCGGCCGGTTATCGGTCAGTCATGGCAACGAGTGAAACGTTTCGGAGTCGATCCCGAACAAAGCACGGACAGCGAGCTGTTGCAGACGGACGAACTCGAACATCGCCGGACATCCACCGCCCTCGCCGAGGTGATGCCTGTCCTCAGTGGCGGGCTGGGCTCGGTCGCCGACGCGTCCCTGCAGATCATGGTGGTCACGGACCCGGAGGGCCGGGTGCTGTGGCGCGAGGGCAACGCGGGGGTGCTGCGCCGGGCCGACACCATCTGTCTGGAGGAGGGCGCCGCCTGGAGCGAGGACACGACGGGCACCAACGCGATCGGTACGGCGTTGACGGCGGGGGCGCCGGTCCAGGTGCACTCGGCCGAGCACTTCGTGCGCACGCTGCACGACTGGACCTGTGCCGCCGCGCCGGTGCACGACCCGCGCGACGGGAGACTGCTCGGCATCATCGACGTCAGCGGCCCGGACAGCACCTTTCACCCGGCCACGCTCGCTCTGGTCGACTCGGTGTCCCGGCTGGCCGAAAGCGAGTTGCGCAGCAGGCATCTGACGGCCATCGAGCGGCTGCGCGCGGTGGCTGCGCCCATCCTGTGCCGGCTGGGCGGCAAGGCGCTGGTGGTGGACACCAACGGCTGGCTCGCGGCCGTCACGGGGATGCCACCCGTCGACCGGGTCGCGCTGCCCGGCTCCCTCGGCGCGGGCCGGGTCTGGCTGCCCTCCCTCGGGACGTGCGTCGCGGAGCCGATGCCCGGCGGCTGGCTGCTACGGGTCACGGAGACCGAGACCTCCGGGTGCGCAAGCCGCGTGGTGCTCGACCTCACCGAACCCCGGCGGCCGTGCGCCACCATCACCGGCGCGGCGGGCAGTTGGGCACAGGACCTCACCCCACGCCACGCCGAGCTCCTCTACGTCCTCGCCTTGCACCGCCACGGCCGCAGCGCGGCCCAACTCGCGGTCGACCTCTTCGACGACCCGACCCGCACGGTGACCGTCCGCGCCGAACTCTCCCGCCTGCGCCGACGCCTCACAGGCCTCCTCGACCACCGCCCCTACCGCTACCGCGAGGAGGTGGAGATCGAGGTCCTGCTCCCGGACGATCCACTGGACCTGCTCCCACATTCCACGGCACCGGCGGTGGTGGGTGCGCGGGCGGGGGCCTCCAGCCCATCGGGGGTTTGAGAACGGGGGCGTCCTTGCCGAGCGAAGTCTGGGGGCAGCCCCTGGCCGTCTCCTGGGCGGGGGCCCAGAGGCACAGCATGTGCAGGGGGCCGGACGGAGCAGCCGGGGCGGGGGCCGCGCAGGAGCCCAGCCCTCAGCGGGACCCGGGAACACAACCCCCAACACGGAGCCCAAAGGGCAGAGCCCAGGCAGGGCCCGAGGTCACAAGCTCGTTCAGGCGTCCAGGCGGTGGCGCAGCCCCCGGCGGGGTCTGAGGCGCAACTCCGGGCAGGGATCCAGGGGGCGCAGCCCGCAGGATGGGCCCCTGGGGCGGAGCCCCAGAAGGATGGGACGGGTAGGGGCGGCGGGGCGAAAGAATCCCTCGCGCGGCCAACGAGTGCCGTCACGTGCGTATTTCGTGAGCGTGTTCCGGGGTCTTCGACCAGGCCCGCCGGTCTCTGCCGTAGCATCCCCTCACAGGCCACCCCACCCGTCTCTCCGTCAACGCCCGGAGCGTGAGAGGCAGTTGGCCTTCCTCGGGAGGACGCATGAAGTACCGCGGCAGGCATCGTCGTCGTAGAAGGGGACAGGCGCTGCGCGCCACCCTGGCCGGAACCGCCCTCGCGCTCACCGCGGCCGCCACCCTGATCAGCACCTCCCAGGCCACGGGCAGCGGCACGCCAGGCGGCCTGACCCCGCTCACCTCGGCGGCCGCGACCGGCAAGCTTCGCCTCCACGAGAACCTGGTCGCCCGGGACACCCTCGACACGCTCACCAAGGACATGGGCGGGAACGTCGGTGTCGACGGCGTCCTCAGCACCGCCGACCGCTCGATGCGCGACGAGGCCGACTGCGCCGCCGGCGAGCGCGCCGCGCTTCCGATCGAGCCGACGGCCACGCGGGCGTACTGCTGGGAGAGCGGTGACGCGAGGACCCGGCAGTGGCAGCCGCGGTCCGTCACCACTTCGGGCGACGCGGACGACGACGGCCACTGGGGCGAGCACCGGGTGATCCTGGCCGGCTGGACGCACCACGACGACCAGGCCGCCGCGCCGACCCGGGACGAGGGCCTCGCCCGGATCGCCTTTGTCGACGCGACCGACCCGCACGCCCTCACCTACGACTGGGTCCTGCTCGTCGCCCCGCGCGACGGCGGCAAGGACTTCGCGGCGGTCCCCTCCGACCTGGGCGGCATGGTCTGGTACCAGGACAAGCTGATCGTCACCGCCGCGCACGGCGCGGGCCTGCTCGTCTTCGACATGCACCGCATCCTGAAGGCCGACGTGAGCAGCGGCGCCGTCGGCAGGGTGAGCGGCGGCTACTCGGCGGACGGCTACCAGTACGTGCTTCCGGCCATCGGCTCCTACGACGTGCCCGGCGGCGCGTGCGGCGGCGAAGACGCTCACACGGTCCCCTGCTTCGGCTCCCTCTCCCTGGACCGCACCTCGACGCCGGACAGCCTGGTAGCGACCGAGCGGTCCATGTCCGACGGTGCGAAGCGGGCCCGAGTCTGGCGGTACTCCTACAGCACCGCGGCCTACCGCACGGGCCTGCTCGCCGACTCCCAGGGGTACGTCGACGCCGTCGAGGCCTACGAGACGAGGGCCGCAGGCCTGTCCGGCGCCCTCTCGCGCACACCGAGCGGCGCGCGCAAGGCCGACTGGTACGTCGGCCACACACCCGACCACGGCACCCAGCACGACACCCTCTGGCGGCAGACCGAGCGCGGCGCCAAGGCGGCCACCTGCACCGCGGACCGGTCGCACGCGTGCTGGGGCCTGGGCGCCGAGTCCCTCTCCTACTGGCAGGAGACGGACGAACTGTGGACGCTGACCGGGGCGGGGGCCGACGCGGGAACGAGGCGGGTGCTGTACGCGGTCCCGCTGTCCTCGGTCGACGGCTCGCTGGGGTAGCCGACGGCTCGCCGGCGCGGACGCCCGGCTGCGAGGGCTCTCCGGGAGAGGAACCCGGCGAGCTCCCGTGGCTGCTTTTTGGAGACGCACCCGCCCCCATGGTTCCCTGGCCCGCATGAGCAACCTCACCGTGACCACCTGGTCCCTGGAGCAGACGGCCCCGACCGACCTGCTCCCCGCGATCGGCCCCGACGGGGACGTCCGGATCGTGCGCGCCGAGGTCCCCTCGCCCGAGTTCAGCCGCTTCCTGTACTCGTCGGTCGGCGGGGACATCCGCTGGACGGACCGGCTCGGCTGGACGTACGCGCAGTGGCAGGAGTCGCTGGAGCGACCGGGCGTGGAGACCTGGGTCGCCTACGACAGGGGTACGCCCGCGGGCTACGTCGAGCTGGACCCCCAGGACGACGGCGTCGTGGAGATCGTCTACTTCGGGCTGATCCCCGCCTTCCGGGGACGCCGCATCGGCGGACACCTCCTCTCGTACGGCGTCGCGCGGGCCTGGGACCTGGCCGAACGCTGGCCGGGACGGGCCGAGACCAAGCGGGTCTGGCTGCATACCTGCAGCAAGGACGGGGAGCACGCGATGGACAACTACCTGCGTCGCGGCTTCAAGCTCTTCGACACCAAGGTCGAGGAGGAGGCGGACGTTGTCACGCCGGGCCCGTGGCCGGGAGCGCGGGCGGTCTGACCTGCTGATGACCCGATTCGGTACGGTCGGAGAACCCGGCCGTGTGACCGACGACACCCTTGTCTCATGATTCGGGACAAGGGTGTCCACATGATGGATGACGGTGGACTGGCCCGAGATCCCCGTGACACGCTTCCGTCATGTCTGGAACTGGAATTGCCTTGGTGAGTCGGCGGCACGTCGACCTCGGCCGCATGTCCAGCGCCATCTGTCCGGCGAGCTGACCAGCCCAGCACCGCCCGACCATTTCCCTTTTGCGAGCCTTGCGCAGTGACGCGCCCATACATCCGTATGCGCCCGTATGCGCAGGTCAGAGCCGCTGACAGACCTGTCCCGCAGTCTCGAAGGACGTAGCAACCATGGCCGCCACCCCGCAGAATCCCGCCGCCGCGCCCCGCCGCAAGGTGAGCCGTCACCGCGGCGAGGGTCAGTGGGCCGTGGGTCACTTCACCCCGCTCAACGGCAACGAACAGTTCAAGAAGGACGACGACGGTCTCAATGTGCGGACACGCATTGAGACGATCTACTCCAAGCGGGGCTTCGACTCGATCGACCCCAACGACCTGCGCGGCCGGATGCGCTGGTGGGGTCTGTACACCCAGCGCAAGCCCGGGATCGACGGCGGCAAGACCGCGGTCCTGGAGCCCGAGGAGCTGGACGACAAGTACTTCATGCTGCGCGTCCGCATCGACGGCGGCCGGCTGACCACCGATCAGCTGCGCGTCATCGGCGAGATCTCTCAGGAGTTCGCGCGCGGCACCGCCGACCTCACCGACCGGCAGAACGTGCAGTACCACTGGATCCGCATCGAGGACGTCCCGGAGATCTGGGAGCGTCTGGAGGCCGTGGGCCTGTCCACGACCGAGGCCTGCGGTGACACGCCCCGCGTCATCCTCGGCTCGCCCGTCGCCGGGATCGCCGAGGACGAGATCATCGACGGCACCCCGGCCATCGACGAGATCCACCGCCGGATCATCGGCAACAAGGACTTCTCGAACCTGCCCCGCAAGTTCAAGACCGCGGTCTCCGGCTCGCCGCTCCTCGACGTGGCGCACGAGATCAACGACGTCGCGTTCGTCGGTGTGAACCACCCCGAGCACGGGCCCGGCTTCGACGTCTGGGTCGGCGGCGGCCTCTCCACCAACCCGAAGATCGGTCAGCGCCTCGGCGCCTGGGTCCCGCTGGACGAGGTCCCGGACGTCCACGTGGGCATCCTCTCGATCTTCCGCGACTACGGCTACCGGCGGCTGCGCACCCGCGCCCGCCTGAAGTTCCTGGTCGCCGACTGGGGTGTCGAGAAGTTCCGTCAGGTCCTGGAGGACGAGTACCTGCAGCGGAAGCTCGTCGACGGCCCGGCACCCGACCAGCCGGTCGCCCGCTGGCGCGACCACGTCGGTGTGCACCGGCAGCAGGACGGCCGCTACTACGTCGGCTTCGCCCCGCGCGTGGGCCGCGTGGACGGCGCGACCCTCACGAAGATCGCCGAACTGGCCGAGGCACACGGCTCCGGCCGCCTGCGCACGACCGTCGAGCAGAAGATGATCGTGCTCGACGTCGAGCAGGAGCAGATCGACTCGCTGGTGGAGGGCCTCGAAGCCCTCGACCTGACCGTGAAGCCGTCGCCCTTCCGCCGCGGCACGATGGCCTGCACCGGCATCGAGTACTGCAAGCTCGCCATCGTCGAGACCAAGGCCCGCGGTGCCTCGCTGATCGACGAACTCGAGCGCCGCATCCCCGAGTTCGACGAGCCCATCACCATCAACATCAACGGCTGCCCGAACGCCTGCGCCCGTATCCAGGTCGCGGACATCGGTCTCAAGGGCCAGCTGGTCCTCAACGACCAGGGCGAGCAGGTCGAGGGCTTCCAGGTGCACCTCGGCGGAGCGCTCGGCCTGGAGGCCGGTTTCGGCCGCAAGGTCCGTGGCCTGAAGGTCACTTCGGAAGAGCTGCCCGACTACGTCGAGCGGGTCCTGAAGCGCTTCCAGGAGGAGCGCGAGGACGGCGAGCGCTTCGCCACCTGGGCCTCGCGCGCCGACGAGGAGTCGCTGTCATGAGCGAGCGAGCCGCCCCCTTCTACTGCCCCTACTGCGGTGATGAGGACCTTCGTCCGAGCGAGCAGGGCCACGGCGCGTGGGAATGCGCGGCGTGTAGTCGAGCCTTCCAGTTGAAGTTCCTCGGGCTGCTCGCCCGTGGGGTTCGGCGTACTGAAGGTGGAGGGGACGAGATATGACGACCACTCAGGAAGAGCGTACGGGCGAGGACTTGAAGAGCATCGCCGAGCAGGCGGGGCGCGACCTGGAGGACGCGTCCGCCCTGGAGATCCTCCGGTGGGCGGCCGAGACCTTCGGCAAGAAGTTCTGCGTGACCTCCTCCATGGAGGACGCGGTGGTCGCCCACCTGGCGTCCCGCGCGTTCCCCGGTGTGGACGTCGTCTTCCTCGACACCGGCTACCACTTCCCGGAGACCATCGGCACCCGCGACGCGGTCGAGGCCGTGATGGACGTCAACGTCATCACGCTCACCCCGCGCCAGACGGTGGCCGAGCAGGACGCCGAGTACGGCCCCAAGCTGCACGACCGCGACCCCGACCTGTGCTGCGCGCTGCGCAAGGTCAAGCCCCTCGAGGAGGGCCTGACCAAGTACGACGCATGGGCGACCGGGCTGCGCCGCGACGAGTCCCCCACCCGGGCGAACACCCCGGTCGTCGGCTGGGACGAGAAGCGGCAGAAGGTCAAGATCTCGCCGATCGCCCGCTGGACGCAGGACGACGTGGACGCGTACGTCGCCGAGCACGGGGTCCTCACCAACCCGCTGCTGATGGACGGTTACGCCTCCGTCGGCTGCGCGCCCTGCACCCGGCGTGTGCTGGAGGGCGAGGACGCGCGCGCCGGCCGCTGGGCGGGCCGCGCGAAGACCGAGTGCGGGCTGCACGGATGACCACGACCACTCAGATTTCTCAGGAGCAGCAAGTGACGACCGGAGCCACCATCTGGCTCACGGGTCTGCCGAGTGCCGGCAAGACCACCATCGCGTACGAGCTGGCCGGCCGGCTGCGCGAGGACGGACACCGCGTCGAGGTGCTCGACGGCGACGAGATCCGCGAGTTCCTCTCGTCGGGTCTCGGCTTCTCGCGCGCGGACCGCGACACGAACGTGCAGCGCATCGGCTTTCTCGCCGAACTGCTCTCGCGCAACGGAGTCAAGGCGCTCGTCCCGGTGATCGCGCCCTACGCGGACAGCCGTGAGGCGGTGCGCGGGCGCCACCAGAAGGGCGGCACGCCGTACCTCGAGGTCCACGTGGCCACCCCGGTCGAGGTCTGCTCCGTACGCGATGTGAAGGGCCTGTACGCCAAGCAGGCCGCGGGCGAGATTTCCGGCCTCACCGGCGTCGACGACCCCTACGAAGAGCCCGAGTCACCCGATCTGCGGATCGAGTCGCACACCCAGACCGTGCAGGAGTCCGCGGCGGCGCTGCATGCGCTGCTCACCGAGAGGGGTCTCGCATGACGACCGCAGCCACTGTCTCCGAGGCAGCCGGTGATTCCGAGGAGTCCAGCCCGTACGCGCTGTCGCACCTGGACGCGCTGGAGTCCGAGGCCGTCCACATCTTCCGCGAGGTCGCGGGCGAGTTCGAGCGGCCGGTGATCCTCTTCTCCGGCGGCAAGGACTCCATCGTCATGCTGCACCTCGCGCTGAAGGCGTTCGCCCCCGCGGCGGTCCCCTTCTCACTGCTGCA
>NZ_JBITGS010000024.1:0-181327 GCF_044457265.1 Streptomyces sp. NPDC050564
CTCCGTCTGCGATCAGTCTCGCGCACGGCACTGACATCGGTACGAGCGGGGGGGCGCCCCCCCCCGGGGGGGGGCCCCCCCCCCCCGGGGGCGCCGCCCCCCCCCCCCCCCCCCCCCCCCCCCCCCCCCCCCCCCCCCCCCCCTCTCCTCGTACGAACGGTTACAGCTTCTCGATCACGTAGTCGATGCACTTCGTCAGGGCCTCGACGTCCGCCGGGTCGATCGCCGGGAACATCGCGATGCGGAGCTGGTTGCGGCCGAGCTTGCGGTAGGGCTCGGTGTCGACGATGCCGTTGGCGCGCAGCACCTTGGCGACGGCGGCCGCGTCGATCTCGTCGGCGAAGTCGATCGTGCCGATGACCTGCGAGCGCTTGGCCGGGTCGGAGACGAACGGCGTGGCGTACTTGGAGTCCTCGGCCCAGGTGTAGAGGCGGGTCGAGGAGTCCTTCGTGCGGCCCGTGGACCAGCCGAGGCCGCCCTGGCCGTTGATCCACTCCAGCTGCTCGTTGAGGAGGAAGAGGGTGGCGAGGGCCGGGGTGTTGTACGTCTGGTTCTTGCGGGAGTTGTCGATCGCCGTGGGAAGGCTGAAGAACTCCGGGACGTGCCGGCCGGACGCGTGGATCCGCTCGGCGCGCTCGATCGCGGCCGGGGAGAAGACGCCGATCCACAGGCCGCCGTCGGAGGCGAAGGACTTCTGCGGGGCGAAGTAGTAGACGTCGGTCTCGGCGATGTCGACCGGGAGGCCGCCGGCGCCGGAGGTGGCGTCCACGAGCACCAGCGCGCCCTCGTCGGCGCCCGCGACCCGCTTGACGGGGGCGGCGACACCGGTGGAGGTCTCGTTGTGGGTGAAGGCGTAGACGTCGACGCCCGCCTCGGCCTGGGGCTCCGGGTGGGTGCCGGGGTCGCTCGCGATCACGGTCGGCTCGGCCAGCCAGGGGGCGAGCTTGGCGGCCTTGGCGAACTTGGAGCTGAACTCGCCGAAGCTGAGGTGCTGCGACTTGTTCTCGATCAGGCCGTGGGTCGCGACGTCCCAGAACGCGGTGGAGCCGCCGTTGCCGAGGATGACCTCGTATCCGTCGGGGAGCGAGAACAGCTCGCGCACGCCGTCACGGACCTTGCCGACCAGGTTCTTCACCGGGGCCTGGCGGTGGGAGGTACCGAGCAGAGAGCTACCGGTCGCGGCCAGCGCGTCCAGCGCCTCCGTACGCACCTTGGAGGGGCCCGCGCCGAATCGTCCGTCGGCGGGCTTGATGTCAGCGGGGATCTGGATATCAGCCACGATCGGAGCCTAGCCGTTTCGGGAAACCTGGGCGAAACGTCGTCCGTCGGGTGAGACGGGGGCGGGGGGTGACGGTTGGGTTCTTTCACCCCGCCGCGCCACGTCAGGGGCACGGCGGGGTACTGCGCGACCAGCCCCCACCCGCCCCGCAGCCGAAAGACATCCGCGGGGGCCCGGGGGCGCGGCCCCCGGGCACGGGACGGGCAGGGGCGGAGGGGGGCGAAATCCCTCCCCACCTCAGCCCGTCGTCAGCCGTACCGGCAGTTCGAAGAGGTCGTTCTGGGTCACCACGGGCTTGTGGCGGAGTTCCGAGGCGGGGATCGCCAGATCGAGGGACGGGAAGCGGGCGTACAGGGCCGGGAGGGCCACCGCCGCTTCCAGGCGGGAGAGGGCGGCGCCGGGGCAGACATGGGGGCCGTGGCCGAAGGAGATGTGCCGGTTCTCGGCGGTGCGGGTGATGTCGAAGTCGCCGGCGGTGGGCCCGTGGGCCTGCTCGTCACGGCCGATCGCGCCGTACGACACGATCAGGGCGTCGCCCGCGGGGAGCACCTTGTCGCCCACCGGAACGTCCTTTGTCGCGAAGCGGATGAGGACGTGGGAGGTGGGGGTGGAGTAGCGGAGGGTCTCCTCGATCACCGACGCCCAGTCGGCCTCGCCGGAGAGGACGAGCGCGCGTTGGTCGGGGTGGGTGGAGAGGTTGACCACCGCGTTGACGATCAGCGAGATCGTCGTCTCGTGCCCCGCCGCGACCATCAGTTGCAGGGTGGAGACGATCTCCTCGTCGGTGAGGTGGTCGCCGTCCTCGGAGGCCAGGATCAGCGCGGAGGTGAGGTCGTCGCCGGGCTCGGCGCGCTTCGCCGCGACCGTCTGCGCCATGATGCCCGCCAGCTCCGTCAGCGTCGCGATGACCTCCGCCGGCGGGGTCTGCGTCGAGAAGAACTTCTCGAAGAGCTCCTTCAGCCGGGGGAGCCGGGACTCGTCGATGCCCATGAGGTCGGCGATGACGTACATGGGGAGGGGGTAGGCGAAGTCCGCCTTCAGGTCGATCACCCCGGTGGAATCCGGCAGGCCGTCCAGCAGGCCCTCCGTCAGCTTGGTGATCCGCTCGCGCATCTGCTCCACCCGGCGTGGGGTGAGCGCCTGTGCCACCAGCGTGCGCATACGCCGGTGGTCCGCGCCGTCCACCGTGAGCATGGAGCGGCCGGGGTTGGCGAGCCCGATCAGCGGCCAGTCGGGGGGTATCTCGCCGCGCTGCCAGGCACCCCAGACGTTGATGTCCTTCACCAGCCGGGGGTCCGTGAGCAGGGCGCGCGCCTCGGCATGGTGCGTGACCGCCCATACCGGGACGCCGCCCGGCAGTTCGACGGCGGCGAGCGGGCCCGCGGCGCGCAGTGCCGCGCTCTCGCCCTCCAAGTCGGTGACGAAGGGGTCCAGGGCGATACGAGTGGTCATGCGGCAGGGCCTCCAAGAGCGGGAGTGGGCGTGAATCTCACAGGGAGTTCGGTCAGGCCCCGCAGCCACGGGGACGCCCGACGCGTCAGAGACTCGGCGGGTACGGCCAGGTCGATGTCCGGCAGCCGGTCCAGTACGACCTCGATCCCCGTCCGCGCGATCACCTCCGCGACCTCCTGGGCCGGGAACGGGCAGCGGTGCTCCCCGTGGCCGAAGGAGAAGTGGGCGCTGTTCCCGCCGGTGAGGGCGGAGCCGTCGATGCGGACCTGGGGGTCGGAGTTGGCGCCCTGGAGGCCGAGCAGCAGCAGGTCGCCGGCGCGGACGCGGCGGCCGCCGAGCTGGGTGTCGCGGGAGGCCCAACGACCTGCCACGTTCTGGGTGGGGGTGTCCTCCCACAGGACCTCGTTCATCGCCTCGGCGACGCTGTGCCGGCCGCCGAAGAGCGACGCAGCGAAACGCTCGTCCGTCAGCATCAGGCGCAGCGAGTTGCCGATCCAGTCGGCGGTCGGCTGGTGCCCCGCGGCCATCATGACCATCAGGTCCTGCATCACCTCTTCGTCGGTGAAGCCGCCGCCGTCCGCTGGATGTCCCGGTTCTTGCGCATGTCCCGGTTCTTGCGAACGTCCCTGCTCTTCTGCCTGTCCCGGCTCTTTCTGATGCGCCCTCGCGAGCATCCTGGACACGACGTCGTTCGCGGGCTCGACCTTCCGGTCGGCCAGCAACCGTGCCATGGACGTGGCCAGGTGCCGCTGGCCCGCCAGTGCCCCCTCCCGCCCGTTGATCATGTCGTTCAGGGCGGTGACCAGGCCCGGCCCCTGCTCCTCCGCGAAGCCGTAGAGCGTCGCGAGGACGCGCACGGGCAGCAGCGCGGCGTACTCCCCGACGATGTCCGTCTCGCCCTTGGCGCAGATCACGTCGAGCAGTTCGTCGGCGAACCTCTCGGTGTGGGAGCGCAGTTCGAAGGGATCGACCGCTTCGAGCGCGTCGCTGATCATCGCGGCGCGCTCGCGGTGGCGTTCGCCGACCGTGTAGAGGATGGACGGCTGCCTGCGCCCGATCATCGGCAGCAGCGGCCAGTCGTCGGGGATGCGCTCCCACTGGTTCCACAGGTCGGAGTCCCGGCTGAACAGGACCGGATCGCCGGTGACCTGGTGCAGTTCGCGATAGCCGAGCACCAGCCACGCCGGTATGTCGCCGTCGATCACGACCGGCACCACGGCACCGTGGTCGCGCCGCATCTCCCGGTACAGCTCGGCGGGTTCGGTCTGGAACCGGGGCCCGCTGAGGGGCACGGGGGCGGGGGTCACAGCGCCAACTCCGGAGATCTTGGGGTGGACAGGGACTTGAGGTGCTCGACGAGGGTGATCAGCACCCGCTTGGCGGACTCGCGCGAACGGGCGTCGCAGTCGAGGAGCGGGACGCCCGGGTCGAGGTCGAGGGCCTCTCGGATCCGGGCGGGCGGGTGCGTGGGGCCGCCGAAGTCGTTGCAGGCCACGATGAACGGCGTGCCGCGGCGCTCCAGACGGTCGATGGCGTACCAGGAGTCGCCGATACGGCGGGTGTCGACGAGGACGACCGCGCCGAGGGTGCCGGAGAACAGCCGGTCCCAGAGGAACCAGAAGCGTTCCTGCCCCGGCGCGCCGCAGAGGTACAGCACATTGCGGGCGTCCAGCGTGATGCGGCCGAAGTCGAAGGCCACGGTGGTCGCGGACTTGCCGCGCACCTCGCTGTTGTCGTCGACCGCCTCGCCGGCCTGTGTCATCGTCTCCTCGGTGTTGAGGGGACGTATCTCGCTCACGGAGCGGACCAGGGTCGTCTTGCCGACGCCGAAGCCGCCGACGACCACGATCTTGAGACCGTTGTCGGCCGACGCCGCCAGGGGTGTACGGGCGCCGGGGCCACCCGTGGACGTACGGGCGTCAGAGGTTACGGAGTCCAACGAGCACCTGCTCCAGGATGTCGGGATCGGGCAGAGCGGCGGCGTGCGGGTGGCGGGCGCTGACGCGACCCGCGGCGAGGAGGTCGCCGAGCAGGATCTTCGTGATGCTCACCGGCAGCCGCAGCTCCGCCGCGATCTCGACGACCGCCGTGGGCCGTTCGCACAGCCGCAGGATCGCGGCGTGCTCCGACTGCATGCCCACGACCGGATCGCACTCCGCGACCACCAGCGTCACCAGGTCGAAGGGGGTGTCGGGCGCGGACCGGCTGCGCCCTCCCGTGAGGGTGTACAGCCGGTCGGGCGCGTCGTCCCTGCCCGGCCGGCTCATGAGGCGCGTGGGCGCGCGCTCAGGTGTTCGCCGAGTTGCTCCACGAGTTCGCTCATGTTGTGCCCGACCAGACCGGCGTCCGCGTCCTCGGCGGTGACCACGGCCAGGTGCGCGCCGTCGCCCGCCTCCACGATGAACAGGACCCCGCCGTAGAACTCGGCCATGGCCGAGCGCACTCCACCACTTCCGTCGCCGAACTCCACGGACGCGCCGTGCGACAGCGACTGGATGCCGGCGGCGATCGCGGCGAGCTGGTCGGCCTGGTCGACCGAGAGCTCCGGGGTCCGGCACAGCTTCAGGCCGTCGCGGGAGAGCACGAGCGCGTGCCGGGCGCCCGGGGTGCGCTCGAGAAGGCCCTCGATGAGCCAGGTGAGCTTCTCGTCGGCGGTGGTCGTGCCGGTCATGGAGTGGTGTCGCCTTCCGGATGCGAGTGAGGGGTGGCGGGGGTGGTGTCCGGTACGGCTTCGGTCTCCCGTACGGCTTCCGTCTTCCCTACGGCGTCTTCGGCTCGTACGGCGTCCTCGGCGCCCCGGGCCGCGCTGCGTACCGCCTCGCGGAAGCTGCTGAAGCGGGCCGCGACGCTTGCTGTGGAGCTGTCGGCGGTGCGGGGCTGCGGATCGGCCTGCGGCGGCGGCGTGGCGTGCGCTCGGCTGCGCTCGGCGTGCGCGAGGGTGCGGCCCCGGCGGCGCTTGGGGAGGGCGCCCGTGGACGGCGGGAGCGGCTCGTGCCGGGGCGAGTCGTGGGTGGGGACCGGGTCCGGGTCGAGGTCGCCCATGGCGTGGGCGGCGGCGTACGACACCTCGGTGGCCGGCCCCGGAACCGCGACCGGTTCGGGCTCCGCGGGCAGCGGTGCGGACGGCAGCGGCGTGGTCGGGGGCGTGAGGAGGTCCTGGGGGATGAGCACCAGGACGCCCGTGCCGCCACGCGCGGAGGGCCGGAAGGACACCTTCAGCCCGTGCTTGCGGGCGAGCCGGCCGACCACCGCGAGGCCGAGCCGGGTGCCCGAGAGCCCGCCGAGCTCCGCAGTGTTCCCAGCGTCTGCGGAGACGGCGCGCTCGGCGCGGCGCAGCTGGACGTCGCCCATGACGAGCCCGCTGTCCTCGACGGAGACGATGACACCGGCCGGGACTTCTTCGACGTACACATGCACTTCAGCGGTCGGCGGCGAGAAGTTCGCGGCGTTGTCGAGGAGTTCGGCGAGTGCGTGCATCACGCCCTCGGCGGCGTGTCCGGCGACGGCGGCCTCGCTGGCGGAGTGCACGCGCACGCGCTGGTAGCCGCCGATGCGGCCCATCGCGCCGCGCAGGATCGACTCCATGACGATGGGGCGTGCCCAGCGGCGGCCTGAGCGGGCGCCGGCGAGGACGGCGACGGAGTCGGCGAGGCGGCCCGCCTGTGCGGTGCGGTGGTCGAGGTGGAGGAGGTCGGCGAGGACCTCCTCGTCGGAGTGCCGCTCCTCCATGGCGCGCAGGTCGGCGAGCATGCCGGTGGCCAGCGCCTGCATGCGGCCCGCGGCGTTGGCGGTCGCCGAGATCGCGGCGGCGCGTTCACTCGTGGCCTGCCGGGCGTGCTCGGTCAGCCGGGTGTTCTCCTCGAAGAGACGGGTGCGTTCGTCGGTGAGGTGCTGCCGCTCGGCCGCGAACTCCTCGGTGAGGAGGGCGCGTTCCCGCGCCGCCGTCTCGGTCAGACGCACGCGTTCCCGCGCCGCCGCCTCGGCCAGGCGGGCCCGTTCGCGCGCGGAGTCATCGGCCAGCCGGGACCGCTCCTGGTGGAACTCCTCGGTCAGCCGGGCTCGTTCCTGGAGCAGCCGTCCGGCGTCCTGGGTCACGGCGTCGAGTCGGCGGCGTACCAGCTTCGCCGACTGTACGGCGCGGGCGGCCACCGCGACGGCCGCGCACAGCAGCACCGCGGCCACGCTCGCGCCCCAGGCGAGGGGAGCGCGCACCGAATCGGGTGCCAGGGCGACCGCGCCGACCACCGCGAGCGCGGCCGGGACGGCGGCGATCAGGGGAGCGGGCGCGACGGCGCGGAGGGTGGGGCGTTCGCCGGAGGGGAGGGGCGCGGTCATCAATCGGTCCTCGGTCGTGTTCTGGGGGGAGAACGTTCCTCGGTCGTGTTCTCGGGCGTTTCCTCGGGCGTGTCCTGGCGCGCGTCCTGGGTGAGAAGCGACACCTGATGCTCAACTCGCCGTCACTATATGGGAGTTCGTGATCAAATTGGGAAGGTTCTGGAAGCGGTTGCATGATCGACCGTGATCGGCACGCGTTCCGTCCGCGATTTTGGCTGCGCGGGTGACGGTCACTGTCCGTGCCCGGCTGCATCCTGGAGGCATGACGGATCTCGGGGAGCAGGGCACACCGGCGTCGGCGGCCGATCTCGCCGGGCTGCGGACGGGGCTGGAGCGGGCGGTGCGCGGCGAGGTCGCCTTCGACGCGACCGCGCGGGCGCTGACCACCATGGACGCGTCCAACTACCGGCGCGTCCCGCTCGGCGTCGTCTCCCCGCGTGATGCCGACGACGTGGCGGCGGCCCTCGCCGTGTGCCGCGCGCACGGCGTGCCGGTGGTGCCGCGCGGCGGCGGCACGTCGATCGCCGGGCAGGCCACGGGCACGGGCATCGTCCTGGACTTCACACGGCACATGAACCGGATCGTGTCGCTCGACCCGGCGGCCCGTACGGCCGTGGTCCAGCCCGGTGTCGTACTGGACCGCCTCCAGGACGCCGCCGCCCCGCACCGCCTGCGCTTCGGCCCCGACCCCTCGACCCACAGCCGCTGCACCCTCGGCGGGATGATCGGCAACAACTCGTGCGGATCCCACTCGGTGGCCTGGGGCACGACGGCGGACAGCGTGCGGGAGCTGTCGGTGGTCACCGGTCAAGGGGCCGCCGTGCGCCTCGGCCAGGACTGGGCGGGTGCCCCCGATGGCCTCAGGGCTCTGGTGGAGGGCGAGTTGGCCCGCCTGCGCACCGGCTTCCCGGATCTGCCGCGCCGTATTTCCGGGTACGCGCTGGACGCCCTCCTGCCCGAGAAGGGCGCGGACGTCGCCCGCGCCTTCTGCGGCTCCGAGGGCACCTGGGGGGTGCTGACCGAGGCGGTCGTACGACTGGTGGAGGCGCCGCGTGCGCGGGCGCTGGCCGTGCTGGCGTACCCGGACGAGAGCGCGGCGGCGGAGGCGGCCGCGGGGCTGCTGCCATGGAGGTCCCCCCGCTCATGGGGGTCCCCCCGCTCGAGAGAAGCCGAGAGTGGGGGAGAAGCCGAGAGTGGGGGAGGGCCGCTCACGGTGGAGGGGATGGCCGCGGATCTCGTGCCGGCCGGCGCGGGGCTGCCACGGGGCGGGGCCTGGCTGTTCGTGGAGACGGGCGGCGCCTCGGAGGCGGAGGCACGTGCGCGTGCGGACGCGATCGTGCGCGTGGCCGACGTGTCGGACGCCCTGGTGGTCACCGACCCGGCCGGGCAGCGTGCCCTGTGGCGCATCCGCGAGGACGCGAGCGGTACGGCGACCCGGATGCCGGACGGCAGCGAGGCCTGGCCCGGCTGGGAGGACTGCGCGGTGCCGCCCGCCCGGCTGGGCGGGTATCTCCGGGACTTCAGGGGCCTGCTGTCCGCCCACGGCCTGCGCGGCACGCCGTACGGGCACTTCGGCGACGGCTGCATCCATGTGCGTATCGACTTCGACCTGATGAGTTCCGAAGGCGTGGCCCGCTTCCGGCGCTTCTCCGAGGAACTCGCGGCACTGGTCGTCTCCCACGGCGGCTCCCTGTCCGGCGAGCACGGGGACGGGCAGGCACGCGCGGAGCTGCTGCCCACGATGTACGGCGCCGAGATGGTGGGCCTCTTCGAGCGGGCCAAGGGCCTCTGGGACCCGGACGACCTGCTCAACCCCGGGATGCTCGTACGGCCCCACCGGCTGGACGAGAACCTGCGGTTCGCGGTGCTGCCGCGGGAGCCGGTGGACGTGGTGTTCGGGTATCCGGCGGACGGCGGGGACTTCTCGGCGGCGGTGCGCCGATGTGTGGGGGTCGCCAAGTGCCGTGCTCCCGTGGCGGCGGACGCCGGGGTCATGTGCCCCTCCTTCCGGGCGACCGGCGAGGAGGAGCACTCCACGCGCGGGCGGGCCCGACTGCTCCACGAGATGCTCGCGGGCGAGGTCGTGACGGACGGATGGCGGTCCACCGAGGTCCGTGACGCGCTGGACCTGTGCCTCTCCTGCAAGGGGTGCAAGTCGGACTGCCCGGTCGGCGTCGACATGGCCACGTACAAGGCGGAGTTTCTCCACCACCACTACGAAGGGCGCCGGCGCCCGGCCGCGCACTACGCGATGGGGTGGCTGCCGGTCTGGCTGGCGGCGGTGACCCGGACGCACTCGGCTCGGCTGGTCAACTCCCTTGCGTCGGTGCGTCCGTTGGCGGCTCTGGCCAAGCGGCTGGGCGGGATCGCGCCCGAGCGGGAGATTCCGCGGGTGGCGCGGGAGACGTTCAGCCGGTGGTGGTCGCGGAGGTTCCGGGATCGGGTACGGGCGTTCGTGCGGGACGCGCGGTGCGGGCAGCGGGGCGCGTTCCCGGGGTTCGGAGGGGACACCGTCGTGGTGTGGCCGGACACCTTCACCGAGTACCTGTCACCGTCCGTGGGCAAGGCGGCCGTACGGGTCCTGGAGGCGGCAGGGCTGACGGTGCTGCTGCCGCCGACGATCCGGATGAGGTTCGGGCCGGCGCTGGAGGGGCTGTCCGAACACCTGGCTGAGGCCGCGCCGGATGGGGCGCCGGTCGGGGACGGGGTGTCGCACGGCCCCATCGGGGACGGGGTGCCGCTGGGGCCGAGCGCCTTCAACACGCTGTTGTCGCGCCGTCAACGCGTCTGCTGCGGATTGACGTACATCTCGACCGGCCAGCTCGACCGCGCCCGCGCCGTGCTGCGTCGCACGCTGGACCTGATGGAGCCGTACCTGGAGATGGACGGCACCTCGGTCGTCGTACTGGAACCGAGCTGCGCCGCCGCCCTGCGCACCGACCTCCCGGAGCTGCTGCCCGACGACCCCCGCGCGGCGCGTCTGGCCGCGGCGGTGCTGACCTTCGCCGAGGCGCTGGAACGCCATGCCCCGCACTGGAGCCCGCCCCGTCTGGACCGCCCGGCCGTCGGCCAGACCCACTGCCACCAGCACGCGGTGCTCGGCGACGCCGCCGACCGCCGGCTGCGCGAGGCGGCGGGCCTGACCGGCAGCCTCACGGGCGGCTGCTGCGGCCTGGCGGGCAACTTCGGCTTCGAGAAGGGCCACTACGAGGTGTCGACGGCCTGCGCGGAGGAGCAACTGCTCCCGGCCGTCCGCGCGGCCACCGACGACGCGGTCGTCCTGGCGGACGGCTTCTCCTGCCGCACCCAGCTGGAGCAGTTGGCGGGGCGGAGGGGGCGACATCTCGCCGAGGTGCTGGCGGAGGCGCTGCCGGAGGGACACCCGTAAGTACGCTGGCAGGTCCACCGGGCCGAGGATCTGGGACCTCGGGACCTCGGGACCCCGGAACCCGGGACCTCGGGACCCCGGGACCCCGGAGCCCTGCGACCCGCCCTGGAACCCCGGAACCCGCACACGCGGACCCCAGAACGACCCCGAGAACCCCAGAACCGCCCGAACCTCAGAACCCTCAGGACCCCGAGGAGCAGTGCGCATGAGCCTCCGCCTTCAGGCGATCACCCGTGAAGAACACCTGGCGTTCGTCAGGACGCGGTCCTCGGCCAGCCACATGCAGGTGCCGTCGTGGGGCGATGTGAAGCCGGACTGGCGGGCGGAGAGCCTGGGATGGTTCGACGATGGCGACGGTGACGGGGACGGCGGCCGTCACCATGGCGGAGGCGGAGGCGGGCGACTGGTCGGCGTCGGGCTGGTGCTGCTGCGCCCGCTGCCGAAGGTGAAGCGGTCTCTCGCGTATCTGCCCGAGGGGCCGGTCATCGACTGGCACGCGGCGGACCTCGCCGAGCGCTGGCTCGAACCCATGCTGGCGTACCTCAAAACGCGGGGCGCGTTCTCGGTGAAGATGGGGCCGCCCGTCGTCGCACGCCGATGGAGCGCGGACGCGGTCAAGACGGCGATCGCCGATCCGGCGGCACGGCGGCTGGGGGACGTGGAGGCCACCACGTACGAGCCGGGCGCGGTCGAGGTCGCGGAGCGGCTGCGCGGTATGGGCTGGCGTCGGACCGAGCCGGGCGGCGAGGACGGCTTCGCGGCCGGGCAACCGCGGTACGTCTTCCAAGTGCCGTTCGCCGGGCGGTCGTTGGAGGAGATCCAGCGGGGACTGAACCAGCAGTGGCGGCGCAACATCAAGAAGGCCGAGAAGGCCGGTGTGAAGGTGGTGAGGGGCGGCCACGACGACCTGCCCGCCTTCTACGAGCTCTACGCCGAGACCGCCGAACGCGACCGTTTCATCCCACGCCCGCTGCCCTACTTCCAGCGCATGTGGACCGCGCTGACGGCCGAGGACCCCGACCGCATGCGGCTCTACCTCGCCCACCACGACGGCGACGTCCTCGCGGCGGCCACGATGCTCACCGTCGGCAGCCACGTCTGGTACTCCTACGGCGCCTCCACCAGCCGCAAGCGCGAGGTCCAGCCCAACAACGCCATCCAGTGGCGCATGATGGCCGACGCCCACGAACTCGGCGCCGCCGTGTACGACTTCCGCGGCATCACCGACACGCTGGAGGAGTCCAACCACCTGCTCGGCCTGCTCCGTTTCAAGGCCGGTGCGGGCGGCGAGGCCGTCGAGTACCTCGGCGAGTGGGACTTCCCGCTCAACCGCCTGCTGCACAAGGCGCTGGACCTCTACATGGCGCGCCGCTGAGCTCCGCGAGCCCCGGCGACAGACAACCAGCACTCAGGTAATCAGGGGGTGCTGCGGCTGCCGCTGTTCGTGGAGGCGCGCCAGTGTTCATGGAGGGTGGACAGGGACCGATGCGCCCCGCCCGACGGCCTGCATCGGTCCCTGTCCGCCCCCCCAGCGCCCCAGGACAGTTGTGCAACGGGTTCACACACCTGACGGAGTCCATTACCCTGGACTGGCAGGTACATCACGATGAACGAACCCTGAGCCGATTCCCTGGAAGGCCCCGTGAACACCCCGAGCGCTGCCCCGTCCTCCCCGGCCCCGGCCGCCCCCGCCACGGCATCCATGCCCACCGCGGGCGTGCCTTCGGCGGGCGGCCCGCGCCGACGGGGCTCCCTCGGGCCCGTGGGCCTGGTCCTCGCCGGAGGTATCTCCGTGCAGTTCGGCGGCGCCCTCGCGGTGACCCTGATGCCGCGGGTCGGTGCCCTCGGTGTGGTGACCCTGCGGCTGCTGGTGGCCGCGATCGTGCTGCTCGCGGTGTGCCGCCCCAAGGTGCGCGGGCACTCGCGCGCCGACTGGGGCACGGTCGTCGTCTTCGGCGTGACGATGGCCGCGATGAACGGCCTCTTCTACCAGTCGGTCGCCCGTATCCCGCTGGGCCCCGCGGTCACGCTCGAAGTGCTCGGACCGCTCGCGCTCTCCGTCCTCGCGTCCCGCCGCGCAGTGAATCTGGTCTGGGCCGGCCTCGCCCTCTGCGGCGTCTTCCTGCTCGGCGGCGGAGGCTTCAGCAGCCTCGACCCCACTGGCGTCGCCTTTGCCCTGGGTGCCGGCGCCATGTGGGCGGCGTACATCATCTTCAGTGCGCGTACGGGCCGACGCTTCCCCCAGGCCGACGGGCTTGCCCTCGCCATGGTGGTCGCGGCGGTGGCGTTCCTGCCCTTGGGGATCGTCGAGTCCGGTTCGAAGCTGCTCGTCCCGACCACGGTCGCGCTGGGTGCCGCGGTGGCCGTCCTCTCCTCGGTCCTCCCGTACACCCTCGAACTCCTCGCCCTGCGCCGCCTGCCCGCCTCCACCTTCGCCATCCTGATGAGCCTCGAACCGGCCGTCGCCGCCACCGCCGGCTTCCTCGTCCTGAACCAGGCCCTCTCGGCCACCGAGGCCCTGGCGATCGCCCTGGTCATCGCGGCGAGCATGGGGGCGGTGCGGACCCAGGTGGGACGCGGGAAGGCCAAGGGGCTGGAAGGTGAGTTGGGGACCGGCGGTTGACCGGCCCACGACCGAGCGGGTCGACCAGCCCACGACCGAGCGGGTCGACCAGCCCACGACCGAGCCGCCTGACCGGCGCGCGTACAGAGCGAGCAGGCTGACCGGCGCGCGTGCGGAGTCGAGCAGGCTGACCGGCGCGCGTGCGGAGCCGAGCCTCCCGACCGCCTGCCCGCCCCGCCGAATCGCGCCCGCTCAGCCCATGCGCTGCAACCGCCGCATTCAGCTCATGCGCTGCAACGGCCGCAGAGAGCCGTACGGCCGTTCGTGCTCGCCGAACCACAACTGCGGCGCTCGCTCGTAGGCGGCCTGGGCGAGTTCGCGCCCCCACTGGCGGCTGGCGTACATCGGGATCCTGATCCGGTAGCGGCGGTCCGGCAGGCCGGGGCGCAGCGGCTCGTCCCGCACGACGAGCGGCTTGAGCAGCGGATCGGACGCGTCGACGTCGCCGTACGGGCACAGTTCAAGGCTCATGACCTTTTGACCGGCCTTGGCGTTGCCCTTGTGCGCCCAGTACAGCCCGACCCCGGCGAGTGACTGCCACGGCACCACTGTCTGCCGCTCCTGGCTGTGCTGCCACCACACTCCGTATGCGTCGAAGGCGAGCAGCGTCCCGCGCCCCGCCCACAGCGCGTACGTCATCAGCGCCCCGAGCCCGCCCCAGAGCAGCAGCCACACCCCGGCGAAGATCCACTGCCCGGCACCCGCCCCGCCCTTGCCTGCCGTGACGACGAGCGGGAGCGGTGCGAGGAGGAGTGCGATCAGCGTGCCCGGCAGCCCGGTCCGGAGCCGGCGCATTCCGAAGCGGTAGACGGCGGCGTCGGGGCCGGGGTGGGGCGGCGGAGAGGGAAACATGGCGGCAGAGCGTAGCGGGGTGACCTGTGCATGGCGAACTCGCCCGGGTCTCGTCGGCGGGGCGTTTCGGTGGCTGCATCCGCGTCAATTAATGCAAGCATGCTTGCTTGTTTCTGTGAGCACTGCCATGCTCCCGGACACACAACTCGTGCCCCGAGGGGAGCGCATCGTGTCCGACCCGTCGTCCGTGATCGACGATCTGCACCGGGAGAGTGACGAACTCGACCGGCTGGTAGGGAAGTTGGCAGAGGGGCAATGGACCCTCGCGACACCCGCTCCCGGGTGGACCGTCGCCCATCAGATCGCGCATCTCGCCTGGACCGACCGCTCCGCGCTGCTCGCCGTGACCGACGCCGAGGCCTTCGCCAAGGAGGTCGAGAAGGCGCTCGCCTCGCCCGACGGATTCGTGGACGACGGTGCGGCGGAGGGGGCCGCACTGCCGCCCGCCCGGCTGCTCGCCGAGTGGCGGGAGGGGCGGGCCGCGCTGGAGAAAGCCCTGCGCGCGGCACCCACCGGAACCCGGTTTCCCTGGTATGGCCCACCCATGTCGGCCGCCTCTATGGCCACCGGCCGTCTTATGGAGACCTGGGCCCACGGACAGGACGTGGCCGACACGTTGGGCGTGGTGCGCGCACCCACGGACCGGCTGAAGCATGTGGTGCGCATCGGGGTGCGGGCCCGTGACTTCGCCTTCGGGGCACGGGGACTCACCGCGCCCGGCGAGGAGTTCCGGGTCGAACTGGTCGGCCCCTCGGGCGAGTCGTGGACGTACGGCCCGGAGGACGCCGCCCAGCGCGTCACCGGGCCCGCTCTCGACTTCTGCCTGCTGGTGACCCAGCGGGCGAACCGCGCCGACCTCGCCGTACGGGCGGAAGGCCCCGACGCCGACCGCTGGCTGGACATCGCTCAGGCCTTCGCGGGGCCGCCGGGCGTCGGACGCGCGCCGAAGGGAGCCGCAGGGTGAGCGGCGTACCACCGCTGCGCATCGGCAACGCCTCCGGCTTCTACGGCGACCGCTTCGGCGCCCTGCGCGAGATGCTCACCGGCGGCCCGCTGGACGTCCTCACCGGCGACTACCTCGCCGAGCTGACGATGCTCATCCTGGGCCGCGACCGGCTGAAGGACCCGAGACGGGGATACGCCAAGACCTTCCTGAGGCAGCTGGAGGAGTGCCTCGGCCTGGCGCACGAGCGGGGCGTGCGCGTCGTCGCGAACGCCGGCGGCCTCAACCCGGCCGGACTCGCCGACGCCGTCCGCGAGTTGGCCGACCGGCTCGGCATCCCGGTGCGCGTCGCCCATGTCGAGGGCGATGACCTGACGCCCCAGTACGCGGGGAGTCTCGCCGCGCACGCCTACCTCGGCGGCGCGGGCATCGCCGCGTGCCTGCGCCAGGGCGCGGACATCGTCGTCACGGGGCGGGTCACGGACGCCGCGCTCGTCACCGGGCCCGCTGTCGCCCACTTCGGCTGGGGGCCGCGCGCGTACGACCGGCTCGCGGGCGCCGTCGTCGCCGGGCACGTCCTGGAGTGCGGCACCCAGGCCACCGGCGGCAACTACGCCTTCTTCGCCGACCACGACCCGGCTGGCCTGCGCCATCCCGGCTTCCCGCTCGCCGAACTCCACGAGGACGGCACGAGCGTCATCACCAAGCACGACGGCACCGGAGGCCTCGTCGACGTCGGCACGGTCACGGCCCAACTCCTGTACGAGACACAGGGCGCTCGGTACGCGGGCCCCGACGTCACCGCCCGGCTGGACTCGGTCCGGCTCACCCAGGAGGGCCCCGACCGGGTACGGATCGAGGGCGTGCGCGGCGAGGCCCCGCCCCCCACCCTCAAGGTCGGCCTCAACCGGCTCGGCGGCTTTCGCAACGAGGTCGTGTTCGTCCTGACCGGGCTCGACATCGCGCAGAAGGCCGCCCTGGTACGGGCCCAGATGGAGGCCGCGCTCGACGCCGCCAAGTCCCGCCCGGCGGACGTCCGCTGGGACCTCGCCCGCACGGACCACCCCGATGCCCCCACCGAGGAGACCGCGAGCGCGCTGCTCCGGCTCGTCGTGCGGGACAGGGAGCAGGAGGTCGTGGGGCGGGCGCTCAGCGGGGCCGCCATCGAGCTGGCGCTGGCGAGCTACCCCGGATTCCATGTGATGGCGCCACCTGGGACGGGCGCGCCCTATGGGGTCTTCGAGGATGTGTACGTCCCCCATGGGGCTGTGGACCACGTGGCGGTCCTCTACGACGGGCGACGCGTCCGTGTGGCTCCGGCGGAGGACACCCGCGTACTGGAGACGCCCGAAGAGCCGCCGCTGCCCGAGCCGTTGCCCGTGACCGGACCGACCCGCCGCGCTCCCCTCGGGCTCATCGCCGGGGCCCGGAGCGGGGACAAGGGTGGGAACGCCAACGTCGGTGTGTGGGCGAGGTCGGACGACGCCTGGCGGTGGATGGCTCATCAGCTGACGACTGACAGATTTCAGAATCTGATAACTGAAAGCCGTCATCTGAAAGTCGTCCGTCACATACTGCCCAACCTCCGCGCCCTCAACTTCGTCGTCGAAGGCATCCTCGGCGAAGGCGTCGCCTCCCAGGCCCGTTTCGACCCCCAGGCCAAGGCCCTCGGCGAATGGCTCCGCTCCCGCCACCTGGACATACCGGAGACCCTCCTGTGACCGTCCTCTCCTCCGCGCTCGACATCAAGAGCCCCGACTACACCGCCCACCGCGAAGCCATGCTGGCCAAGCTCGCCGACCTGGACGCCGAGCACGCCAAGGCGCTCGCCGGCGGCGGACCCAAGTACGTCGAGCGGCATCGCAAGCGCGGCAAGCTCCTCGCGCGCGAACGCATCGAGCTGCTGCTCGACCCGGACACGCCCTTCCTGGAGCTGTCGCCGCTGGCGGCCTGGGGAAGCGACTACGCGATCGGCGCCTCGCTCGTCACCGGGATCGGGGTCGTCGAGGGCGTGGAGTGCCTGATCACGGCGAACGACCCGACCGTGCGCGGCGGTGCCAGCAACCCCTGGAGCCTGAAGAAGGCGCTGCGGGCCAATGACATCGCCCTCGCCAACAGGTTGCCCTGCATCAGCCTCGTCGAGTCGGGCGGCGCCGATCTGCCGTCCCAGAAAGAGATCTTCATCCCTGGCGGTGCGATCTTCCGCGACATCACGCGGTTGTCGGCGGCCGGAATCCCCACCGTGGCCGTGGTCTTCGGGAACTCCACCGCCGGAGGCGCGTACGTCCCCGGTATGTCCGACCACGTGATCATGGTCAAGGAGCGGGCCAAGGTCTTCCTGGGCGGTCCGCCGCTGGTGAAGATGGCCACCGGCGAGGAGAGCGACGACGAGTCGCTGGGCGGTGCCGAGATGCACGCGCGCGTGTCGGGTCTGGCGGACTACTTCGCCGTCGACGAGCAGGACGCGCTGCGGCAGGCCCGGCGCGTGGTGGCACGGCTCAACCACCGCAAGGCGTACGGCGATCCGGGCCCGGCGGCCCCGCCCAAGTACGACGAGAACGAGCTCCTGGGGATCGTCCCCGGCGACCTGAAGCACCCCTTCGATCCGCGCGAGGTCATCGCCCGCATCGTCGACGGTTCGGACTTCGACGAGTTCAAGCCGCTGTACGGGACGAGCCTCACGACAGGCTGGGCGGCGCTCCACGGCTACCCCGTCGGCATCCTCGCCAACGCCCAAGGGGTGCTCTTCAGCGCCGAGTCCCAGAAGGCGGCCCAGTTCATCCAGCTGGCCAACCAGCGCGACATCCCCCTCCTCTTCCTGCACAACACCACCGGCTACATGGTCGGCAAGGAGTACGAGCAGGGCGGCATCATCAAGCACGGCGCGATGATGATCAACGCGGTGAGCAACTCGCGCGTCCCGCATCTCTCCGTGCTCATGGGCGCCTCGTACGGGGCCGGCCACTACGGCATGTGCGGGCGGGCCTACGACCCGCGCTTCCTGTTCGCCTGGCCCAGCGCCAAGTCGGCCGTCATGGGCCCCCAGCAGCTCGCGGGCGTCCTGTCCATCGTCGCCCGGCAGTCGGCGGCGGCGAAGGGGCAGCCGTACGACGAGGACGCCGACGCCGCCCTGCGCGCCATGGTGGAGCAGCAGATCGAGTCGGAGTCCCTGCCGATGTTCCTGTCCGGGCGGCTGTACGACGACGGGGTCATCGACCCGCGCGACACCCGCACCGTCCTCGGCCTGTGCCTGTCCGCGATCCACACGGCGCCGTACGAGGGCGCGCGTGGCGGCTTCGGCGTCTTCCGGATGTGAGGGATCCAGTGATCACTTCTGTGCTCGTCGCGAACCGCGGCGAGATCGCGTGCCGTGTCTTCCGCACCTGCCGTGAGGGGGGAATCCGAACCGTCGCCGTGCATTCGGACGCCGACGAGAACGCCCTCCACACGCGCGTGGCCGATACGGCGGTACGGCTGCCGGGGGCGGCGCCCTCGGAGACGTATCTGCGCGGCGACCTGATCGTGAAGGCGGCCCTGAGCGCCGGCGCGGACGCCGTGCACCCCGGGTACGGCTTCCTGTCCGAGAACGCCGACTTCGCACGGGCCGTCCTCGAGGCGGGCCTCGTCTGGATCGGTCCGCCGCCCGAGGCGATCGAGGCGATGGCCTCGAAGACGCGGGCCAAGAAGCTGATGGGGATCGAAGCCCTGTCGCAGGTGACGGCCGACGACCTCCCCGTGCTGGTGAAGGCGGCCGCTGGCGGTGGCGGGCGCGGTATGCGTGTGGTCAGGGAACTGGCCCAGCTGGACGCCGAGTTGACGGCCGCCCGTGCCGAGGCGCTCGGGGCCTTCGGCGACGGGGAGGTCTTCGTCGAGCCCTATGTGGAGGGCGGCCGGCACGTCGAGGTGCAGATCCTCGCCGACACGCACGGCACGGTGTGGGCACTCGGCACCCGCGACTGCTCCCTCCAAAGGCGTCACCAGAAGGTCATCGAGGAGGCTCCCGCACCGGGGCTGGGCGACCTCACCCAGACGTTGTACGACCTGTCCGTACGCGCCGCCCGCGCGGTCGACTACGTGGGCGCCGGAACGGTCGAGTTCCTGGTCGCGAACGGTAAGGCCCACTTCCTGGAGATGAACACCCGCCTCCAGGTCGAACACCCGGTCACGGAAGCCGTCTTCGGCATCGACCTCGTGGCACTGCAGATCCAGGTCGCCGAGGGCGCGGCGCTGGACAACGACCCTCCACGCGCGCGTGGCCACGCGGTCGAGGCCCGCCTCTACGCGGAGGACCCGGCCGGCGCGTGGGCCCCGCAGACCGGCACCCTGCACCGCCTCACCGTCCCGGACGGCGTCCGCCTCGACACCGGCTACACCGACGGCGACCCCATCGGCATCCACTACGATCCGATGCTCGCCAAGGCCGTCGCCCACGCCCCGACGCGCGCGGAAGCCCTCCGCCGGCTGTCGGGCGCCCTGGAGAGGGCGACGATCCACGGCCCGGTCACCAACAGGGACCTGCTCGTACGGTCGCTGCGGCACGAGGAGTTCACCGCGGCCCGGATGGACACGGGCTTCTACGAGCGCCACCTCGCCGATCTGACGACACCCGCCCCCGACCCGTACGTCCCTCTGGCCGCCGCCCTCGCGGACGCCCACGGGCGCTCCGGGTTCGGCGGCTGGCGGAACCTGCCCTCGCAGCCCCAGACCAAGCGCTACCTGATGGCGGGCACCGAACACGAAGTCCACTACCGGCACACCCGCGAGGGCCTGACCGCCGACGGGGTGCGCGTGGTGCACGCCGACGCCGCTCTCGTCGTACTCGAAGTGGGCGGCGTACGAAGGAAGTTCGAGGTCGCACGCTACGACGACCAGGTCTTCGTGAACGCGACCGCCGTCACCGCCCTGCCCCGCTTCCCCGATCCGGCCGCGGAGCGCGCCCCCGGCTCACTGCTCGCACCGATGCCCGGCACCGTGGTCCGGGTGTCGGAGGGGCTGGCCGCAGGAGCCGCTGTACGGGCCGGAGAGCCCCTGCTGTGGCTGGAGGCGATGAAGATGGAGCACAAGATCTCCGCGCCGGTCACAGGGACGCTCAGCGCTCTGTACGCCGCACCCGGCCAGCAGGTGGAGGTCGGCGCCTTGCTGGCGGTCGTACAGCAGACCTGAGAGACGCGGGGCCGCATCGAATATGCGGCTCCGCCGCGTGAGCGCGCCAAGCCACCCAAGACCCGCATCCTCCAGACGGCCGAACCCCCTCTCCCTGAGGAGCCCCCATGACCAATCTCGTCGAAACCGAAGAGCACAAGGCCCTCCGCTCGGCCGTGGCCGCCCTCGGCAGGCGCTACGGCCGCGCATACCTCACCAAGGTCGTCGCCGAGGGGGCCCACCCGGACGAACTCTGGTCCGAGGCGGCCAAGCTCGGCTACCTCGGCGTCAACCTGCCCGAGGCGTACGGCGGCGGGGGTGGCGGCATAGCCGAACTCTCCATCGTGCTGGAGGAGTTGGGAGCGGCGGGCTGCCCGCTGTTGATGATGGTCGTGTCCCCGGCGATCTGCGGCACGGTGATCGCCCGCTTCGGCACCGAGGCGCAGAAGCGGGAGTGGCTGCCGCCCCTGAGCGACGGCACCCGCACCATGGCCTTCGGCATCACCGAACCCGACGCGGGCTCCAACTCCCACCGGATCACCACCACGGCGCGCCGCGACGGCGACACCTGGGTCCTCACCGGCCGCAAGGTGTTCATCTCCGGCGTCGACATCGCCGACGCCACGCTCATCGTGGGACGTACCGAGGACGCGCGGACGGGCCGCCTCAAGCCGTGTCTGTTCATCGTCCCGCGCGATGCCGAGGGCTTCGGGCGGCGTCGCATCGACATGGAGCTCCAGGGCGCGGAGAAGCAGTTCGAGCTGACCCTGGACGACGTACGGCTGCCCGCCGACGCGCTCGTCGGCGACGAGGACGCCGGCCTGCTCCAGCTCTTCGCCGGGCTCAACCCGGAGCGGGTGATGACGGCGGCGTTCGCGATCGGCATGGGCCGCTACGCGCTCTCCAGGGCCGTCGAGTACGCGCGCGAACGCACCGTCTGGAAGGCGCCCATCGGCGCCCACCAGGCGATCGCGCACCCCCTGGCGCAGTCCCACATCGAGCTCGAACTCGCCCGCCTGATGATGCAGAAGGCGGCGTTCCTGTACGACTCCGGGGACGACGTCGCCGCCGGAGAGGCCGCCAACATGGCCAAGTACGCGGCCGCCGAAGCCTGTGTGAAGGCCGTCGACCAGGCCGTGCACACCCTCGGCGGCAATGGCCTCACCCGCGAATTCGGCCTCGCCTCACTGATTACGGCGTCGCGCGTGTCTCGTATCGCACCGGTCAGCAGGGAGATGATTCTCAACTACGTCTCCCACCAGACCCTGGGCCTTCCCAAGTCGTACTAGCGAGCCACTTGAGCCGCTCTAGGAGGAACCGTGTTCCGCAGCCAGTACGCAGACGTCCCGGCCGTCGAGGAACCCATCCACGACGCCGTCCTAGGCCGTGCCGCCGAGCGCGGCGCTGCGCCCGCGCTCGTCGACGGTGTCGACGGAACCACGCTCACGTACGAACAACTGGACCGCTTCCACCGGCTGCTGGCCGCCTCGTTCGCCGACGCGGGCGTCCGCAAGGGCGATGTGCTCGCCCTGCACAGTCCGAACACCATCGCCTTTCCGACGGCGTTCTACGCCGCCACGCGCGCGGGGGCGTCGGTCACGACCGTGCACCCGCTCGCCACGCCCGAGGAATTCGCCAAGCAGTTGCGCGACAGCGCGGCCGCCTGGATCGTCACCGTGTCGCCCCTCCTGGATACCGCCCGCGCGGCAGCCGAACTCGCGGGCGGCATACGGGAGATCTTCGTCTGCGACCAGGCGCCCGGGCACCGCTCGCTGATCGACCTGCTCGCCACCACCGCGCCCGAACCGCGGATCGACATCGACCCCGTGGCCGACGTCGCCGCCCTCCCGTACTCCTCCGGGACGACCGGCATCCCCAAGGGCGTGATGCTCACCCACCGGTCCATAGCCACCAACCTGGCGCAGCTCGTGCCGTCCATGCCGCTGGGCCCCGGCGACCGCATCCTCGCCGTGCTGCCGTTCTTCCACATCTACGGGCTGACGGCCCTGATGAACGCTCCCCTGCGGCAGGGCGCCACCGTCGTCGTACTGCCCCGCTTCGAGCTGGACACGTTCCTCGCGGCCATCGAGAAGCACCGCATCAACGTGCTGTTCGTGGCCCCGCCGATCGTCCTCGCCCTCGCCAAGCATCCGGCGGTCGCCCAGTACGACCTGTCGTCCCTCGAGCACGTCATTTCCTCCGCCGCGCCCCTGGACGCGAAACTGGCGCAGGCCTGCTCGCAGCGGCTCGGGCTGCCGCCCATCGGCCAGGGCTACGGCATGACGGAACTCTCGCCCTGCACCCATCTGGTGCCCCTGAACACCCCGGACGCGCCCCCCGGGACGGTCGGCAGGCTCATCGCCGGCACCGAGATGCGCATCGTCTCCCTCGACGACCCCGACAAGGAGCTGGGCGTCGGTGAGGCCGGAGAGATCGCCATCCGCGGCCCTCAGGTCATGAAGGGCTACCTGGGCCGCCCCGACGCCACCGCGGCGATGATCGACCCCGACGGCTGGCTGCACACCGGAGACGTCGGTCACGTGGACGCCGAGGGCTGGCTGTTCGTCGTCGACCGCGTCAAGGAACTCATCAAGTACAAGGGTTTCCAGGTCGCCCCCGCCGAACTCGAGGCGCTGCTGCTCACCCACCCCGGCATCGCCGACGCGGCCGTCATAGGCACCTACAACGAGGACCACAACGAAGTCCCCCACGCCTACGTGGTGCGTCAGCCGTCCGCGACCGACCTCGCCGAAGGAGAGATCATGATGTACGTCGCCGAACGCGTCGCCCCGTACAAGAGGGTCCGTCTCGTCACCTTCGTCGAAGGCGTCCCGCGGGCGGCCTCCGGGAAGATCCTGCGACGCGAACTGCGGGGCCGCTCATGACCGTTGTGCACACGGCACGCGACCGCGCCGTCACCACCCTCACCCTCGACTCGCCCGCCAACCGCAACGCCCTCTCGGCCGTCCTCGTCGGCGAACTGGCGGACGCGCTCACCAGGTGCGGCAAGGACGGCGACGTACGCGCGGTCGTCCTGACCCACACCGGGAACACGTTCTGTGCGGGCGCCGACCTGCGCGACCCGCCGCACCCGGACGCCCTCGTCGGACTGTTGCGGCAGATCGTCGAGCTGCGCAAACCCGTGCTGGCCCGGGTGACCGGACATGTACGGGCGGGCGGCCTCGGCCTGCTGGGCGCCTGCGACATCGCGGCCGCCTCCACGGACGCCACCTTCGCCTTCACCGAGGTACGCATCGGCGTCGCACCCGCCGTGATCTCCCTCCCGCTGCTGCCCCGCACCGACCCCCGAGCCCTCGCCCGCTACTACCTCACCGGCGAGCGCTTCGACGCCGCCGAGGCGGTCCGCACCGGACTCCTCACGGTGACCGGCGACGACGTCGACGAGGTGCTCGCCCCCCTCCTCGACGGCCTGCGCCGAGCGTCCCCCCAGGGCCTCGCCGAGACGAAAGAGCTGCTCACGGCTAAGGTGCTGGAGACCTTCGACCGGGACGCGGCCGAACTGACCGCGCTCTCGGCCCGGCTGTTCTCCTCCGCGCAGGCCCGCGAAGGGATGACAGCCTTCCTCGAACGACGGGATCCCGCATGGGTGGTGTGAGCACGACGGAGCAGGCCACGCGTCTTCCGCATGTTCCCAAGCAGGACCGCAGCCGGGCCACCCGGCAGCGGCTCCTGGCAGCCGCTGTGGCCTGCCTCGCCGAACACGGCTGGGCGGGCTCCACGGTCTCCGTCGTCGCCGAACGCGCCGGCGTCTCCCGGGGCGCTGCCCAGCACCACTTCCCGACCCGCGAGGACCTCTTCACGGCGGCGGTCGAGTACGTCGCCGAGGAACGCTCCACCGCCCTGCGCGCCCTCTTCCCCGACGGTGCCGTCGACCGCCGAGCCGTCGTCGCCGCCCTCGTCGACCTCTACACCGGCCCCCTCTTCCGCGCCGCCCTGCACCTCTGGGTCGCCGCCTCCAACGAGGACCAACTCCGCCCGAGGGTCACCGAACTGGAGGCCCGCGTCGGCCGCGAGACCCACCGCATCGCGGTCGACCTCCTGGGCGCCGACGAATCCCGACCCGGCGTGCGCGAGACCGTCCAGGGCCTGCTGGACATGGCCCGGGGCCTGGGCCTGGCCAACCTCCTCACGGACGACGCGGGGCGCCGGGAGCGGGTGGTGGAGCAATGGGGTTCGCTGATGGAGGAGGCGCTCGGCTGAGGCGTCGGCCTCAGGGACTGAGCCGCTCCACCCGCCAGCTGCCGTCCGGCTCCGCCACGTACCGCAGCCGGTCGTGCAGGCGGTTCTCGCGGCCCTGCCAGAACTCGACCGCTTGCGGGGCGATACGGAAACCGCCCCAGTGCGGCGGGACCGGGACCTGCTCGCCCTCCGGGTAGCGGGCGCTCAACTCCGCGTAGGAGACGTCCAGTTCGGTGCGAGAGCGGATGACGGAGGACTGGGCGCTGGCCCAGGCGCCGAGCTGGGAGCCGTGCGGGCGGGTGCGGAAGTACGCGGCGGTCTCGTCGCGGCCGGTACGCCGCGCCGTGCCGGTGACGATGACCTGGCGGGCCAGCGGATGCCACGGGAAGAGCAGCGAGATGTACGGGTTGGCGGCCAGCTCGCGGGCCTTGCGGGAGTCGTAGTTGGTGTAGAAGACGAAGCCCTGCTCGTCGTACTGCTTCAGCAGCACCGTGCGCGAACTGGGGCGGCCCTCGGCGTCCGCCGTGGAGACGACCATCGCGTTCGGCTCGTGCACGAAACCGTGCACCGCGGCCTGCGCCGCCTGCTCGAACCAGCGGGCGAACTGGTCCATCGGGTGCGGGGCGAGGTCCGCCTCGTCCAGACCCTCGGCGCGGTAGTGCGCGCGCATCGCGGCGGGGTCGGCGGCGAGTTCTTCGGCGTCGGCGTCGGCGGCCTCGGCTGCGCGCTGGACGATGGGCTCGGCGGCGGATTCATCCGGGAAGCGGTCGTTCACGCGGTCATCCTGCCGTATGCGCCCCCGCCTCCGGTGGGCGTGTGCTGCATCACTGCGTGGCACTCAGTGCCGCACACTCTCCCCAAAGGTGGCACTCGGGGATATCGTGCTGCTGCCGTTCCGGTTGGGATGACCGCCAGCCGCACGGGGCATCACCGGGGTGACCGCTTCGGACCGCGAGTCGGCGAGGACCCTTCGAAAGGCTCCGGAGAGTCTTCGAGAGTTTTCGGGAACGACCGTGGAACCGGACCGGCGGACGAACGACATCGACCGCCACCCACGCCTGACACATGGTCGCGAACACCACGTACACCACAAGCAGCATGTACGCCACGCACACCCCACAACACCATCTGTCGCACACATCACGAGGAGCCGCCTGATGTCCGACTTCGTACCCGGGCTCGAGGGAGTCATCGCGTTCGAGACGGAGATCGCCGAACCGGATAAGGAGGGCGGCGCACTCCGGTACCGAGGCGTCGACATCGAGGATCTGGTCGGCCACGTCTCCTTCGGCAACGTCTGGGGGCTGCTCGTCGACGGCGCCTTCAAACCCGGCCTGCCGCCCGCCGAACCGTTCCCCATCCCCGTCCACTCCGGCGACATCCGCGTCGACGTCCAGTCGGCGCTCGCCATGCTGGCACCCGTCTGGGGCCTCAAACCCCTCCTCGACATCGACGAGCAGCAGGCCCGCGAGGACCTCGCCCGCGCCGCCGTCATGGCCCTCTCGTACGTCGCCCAGTCCGCCCGCGGCCAGGGCCTGCCCATGGTCCCGCAGCACGAGATCGACAAGGCGCAGTCCGTCGTGGAGCGGTTCATGATCCGCTGGCGCGGAGAGCCGGACCCCAAGCACGTGGCGGCCGTGGACGCCTACTGGACCTCCGCGGCGGAGCACGGCATGAACGCCTCGACGTTCACGGCGCGCGTCATCGCGTCGACGGGCGCGGATGTCGCCGCGGCGCTCTCGGGCGCCGTAGGGGCCATGTCGGGCCCGCTGCACGGCGGCGCGCCGTCCCGCGTCCTCGGCATGATCGAGGAGATCGAGCGCACCGGAGACGCCGAGGCCTACGTCAAGCAGGCCCTCGACAAGGGCGAACGCCTCATGGGCTTCGGCCACCGCGTCTACCGCGCCGAGGACCCGCGCGCGCGGGTCCTGCGCCGCACCGCCCGCGACCTCGGGGCGCCCCGCTTCGAGATCGCCGAAGCCCTGGAGCAGGCCGCCCTCGCCGAACTCCACGCCCGTCGCCCGGACCGCGTCCTGGCGACGAACGTCGAGTTCTGGGCCGCCATCGTCCTCGACTTCGCCGAGGTTCCGGCCCACATGTTCACCTCGATGTTCACCTGCGCCCGCACCGCGGGCTGGTCGGCGCACATCCTGGAACAGAAGCGCACGGGCCGGCTCGTACGCCCCTCCGCGCGCTACGTGGGCCCCGGCTCGCGCAGCCCCCAGGAAATCGACGGCTACGAGGACATCGCGCACTGAGAACCGGTCGCACCGGGAACCAGGCCGTACCGGCGCACCGGGAACCAAGTACCGGCGCACCGGGAACCAGTACCGGCGCACCGGGAATCAGGTCGCACCGAGGAGCAGGGTCCTCGTCGTACGCCGGTCATCACGCGGGCGTGAGCAGCTCCGCGTGATGACGGGCGGCGACCAGCGGATGTGCCCGCAGCTTGCCCTTCAGCTCATTCCTGCCGTACTCGGCGAAGAGCGGATTCGCCGGATCCGTCGTCACCCCGGGCGCGGTGGCCGCGTGCGGGAACGGCAACGGCTCGACCCGCGCGTCGAGCCGCGGGTTGTAGAAGAACGGCACGGAGAACCGCTCGGTGGCTCCAGCCGGACTGACCACCCGATGATTGGTGGCGATCAGATACCCGTTGGTGGCCACTTCCAGCAGCTCACCGAGATTGACGACGAAGGCTCCCGGCAGCGGCGGCACATCATGGAACAGCCCGTCCTCCCGCTGCACCTGGAGCCCGCCCACCTGGTCCTGCAGCAGCAGCGTCAGAAACCCGTAGTCCTTGTGCGCGCCGACCCCCTGATCGCCTCCGTCACTCGCACTCCCCGGATACCGCACCAGCTTCAGATGCGGATGAGCCCGCTCCCCGAAGACCGGCTCGTAGAAGTCGCCGGGCGCACCGATGGCGACGAGCAGCTCACGCAGCAGCCGCGCCGCGACGGCACTGAGCCGGTCGATCCAGGCCAGTGCGGCGACCCGCAGCTCCGGCAGGGCATCCGGCCACTGGTTCGGCCCCTCCAGCCACCAGTACGCGGGCTCACCCGGACCCGGTGTCCGAGCAGCCCGCTCGGCCCCTATGTCCAGCTGGTCCCGCCAGTCCCGGCTCCCTCCCGTCCGCTCGTCGCCCGTACGCGTGTACCCCCGGAAATGCGGCGAGTTCAGGTTGTCGATGGCCAGCCGATCGACTTCGGGAAGCGCGAAGAACCGATGCATGGCCTGAAGCAGAGCGCCGGTCTCGGCCTCTGTCACCCCATGCCCGACGAGCTGGAAGAACCCCACGTCGTGCGCGGCGCTGTGCAACTGCGCGTGCAGCAGCGCACGGGCCTGGGGGCCGCGGTCGGCCGCGGAGAGATCAATGATCGGAAGCTGCTGGTACTGGTGTTGCTGCTGGTGCCGAGAAGACGTGTTCGTCGTCATGAGTCGCGTCCGCAGGTGTACGGGGCCCGGGCAGCCGCCGAGGGTGGGGCGGGGCCGCGGGTGCCAAGGTGGAAGAGAGAAACGGCGCGAGAAGCGCACAAAGGGGCTGGGTCAGGCAGAACGCCGACAGCCCATGCTCGTGACGCGCACGTAGTCCACGTGACGGCGTCGAACGAGCATCGGAAGCATGGCCCCAGAGTACTGCGGGGCGGCCGATGCACCTGTGCCCCACCTCACACCACACCTGAAACGCAGACGACCCGCGAGCTCGGGTCCCCCCGCCTCACGGCGGGGGAGCCGGCCGGACGTACCGGCGAGCTCGCGGGTCGGGTGACTGCTTGGGATTGGGGCCGGCTGCACGCACATGTCACGCGCTGGTCCGGCACCGCACTGAATGTGGTGACGGGCCGCTAGCCCGCAGCCACCTCTTCCGTCCGGTATTCATACATCTGCCGAACCACCTCCTCTCCGAAGTAACAATCACCCTAGGAACCTGGTCCGGGCACTTCAAGGGGTTTTCCGAGATGTTGACGGCAAGCGCTCCTCCAGCCCACTGAGCAGGCCACTTCAACATGCCCAGCTCAGGCCGCTCTCGCCGCCACCGCGCTCCACCGGCGGTGGACCCGTGCTTCATGGGGCGGGCGGGGTGGAATTCCGGCGTACAACGATTTCGTCCAATCTTTGGGGAACGAGGTGTGGGCTGGGTCACGTTCGAGTTGAATGATTACCAGTGAGCGAACTGTCGCGCCGTACGTGCGGACGCAGCCTGCAGGGGGTCCAGGTGAGTGCTTCCCGGCGTAGTGGGACCACCGATGAGCTGGGGCCGGACGAGCCCGAGCGGGATGGTTCGGATCTGCTTGCCGCGCTGTTGGACGGGATGGACGCGGCGCTCTGTGCCTTCGATGCCGAGGGGGTCGTGACCCACTGGAATCGAGAAGCTGAGCGGATTCTTGGGTGGACCGCGGCCGAGGCCGTGGGACGACAGGGGTTCGCCGGGTGGGCCGTGCGGACCGCGGACGCCGAGGAGGTCGAGGGGCGGTTGCTGTCCGCCATGCAGTCCCCTGGGCGGCAGGTGCATGAATTCGCCCTGCTGACCAAGGACGGGGGGCGGGTGCTCGTACGGACGCAGTCCGCCGCCGTGCCGGGCCCGGACGGGAAGCCCGCCGGGGTGTACTGCGCCTTCAGCGAGGTGCACGCGCAGATCGATCTCGAGCGGTCCATCGCGCTGAGCGAGGCGTTGTTCGAGGACGCCAGCTGGGGCGTGGTGCTCGTCGACGCCGATCTGCGACCCGCCGTCGTCAACGCGCATGCGGCGCGAGCTCTGGGGACCGGGCGTACGTCGGTGCTCGGGCGGCCCCTCGGCGACCTGCTCTCGCAGGGCGTGGAGGAACTGGAGAGCGCGCTCACGCATGTGCTCGCGGAGGGCGCGCCGCCCGCGCCCGCCGAGATGTGGGTGAGTGTGCGGACGACGGAGGGCGAGAAGCGGCGCTGCTGGCGCAGTGGGTTTCTGCGGCTCGCCTCGCCGCTCGCGGAGGAGCCCGTACCGCTGGGGGTCGGGTGGCTCTTCCAGGACGTCACCGAGGCCAAGCAGACCGAGCAGGAGGCGGCGCTGCTGCGGTTCCGGGCCAATCAGCTGCACCGGGCGGCGCGGGCCGCTGCCGAGTGCGAGGACCCGGCGGAGGTCGCCACCGTCCACCTCGACTTCGCGCTCGCCGGTTTCGCCGACCACGCGCTGATCGACCGCGTGGCGGGAGGTTCGTCCTGGGACGGCGAGGGGCCCGTGCGGCTCGTACGGGCCGCCGCCACGCCCTCCGGCGCGCCGGGGCCGAGTCTGCTCACCGGGAAGGCGGGGCTGCCCGTCCGGTACGCGGAGGGCCATCCCGCCCTGCAGTGCGTGGAGCGTGCCGGGTCCGTACGGGCCAGCGCGGGTGCCGCGGCCGCCGAGCAGGCGCGCGAGTGGGCCGTGGCGCGCCAGTGGCCGCCGGACTCGGTGCATGCGCTGTGCGCGGTGCTGCGGAGCCGGGGGCGGACGCTGGGGGTCGTGACGTTTCTGCGAGGGGCGGGGCGCAGTCAGTTCGAGCGGACGGACGCGACGTACGCGGAGGACGTGGCCGTACGGATTGCCATGGCGCTGGACCTGGAGGGTGTGCTGGGACTCGGGTAGGGCGGCGCCCGGGCTCGCGCGATGCGGTTGCCCGGCCGCGGGAGCCGGGCTCGGGGCGGGCGCGCTCACCGGGTGCTGACAGGGGCGCTGTACCCACCCGATATCCACCCGTGCCGTCCCAGCGGCGCGATGGCCCACGGCCATGACCGCCGAGGAGAGGCTGCCGTCCCGGTCTTACGTCTGCCCGCAGCCAGGACGGCCGAAGTGCCTCTCAGTGGCGGTAGAAGATCCGGTCCCCGTATTCCGTCATCACGCGGCTGTTCCACTCGTGGCCGCCGTCCACGTTGCCCGAGCGGAGGAGGGGTGGCTCGATGCCGCGGTCGGCGAGGGCGCCGGCGGCCGTGGCCATGACGGCCTGGAGGAGGGCCGTGGTGACGACGGTGGAGGCGGGGGCGAAGGGGGCCTCGATCGCGTCGAGAGTGAGTTCCGCGTCGCCGACCGCGATCCTCGAGTCGAGGACGATGTCGCAGTGGTCCTTCAGATACGTCCCCGAGACATGCCGGGACCTCGTCTCGGAGGCGTAGGCGACCGAGGTGACGCCGATGACCTTCACCCCCAGCGCGCGGGCGTTCATGGCCATCTCGACGGGGAGCGCATTGCGGCCGGAGAGCGAGATGATCACGAGTACGTCGCCGGAGCGGACCGGGCTGGAGTCCAGGACGGCGCTCGCGAGGCCGTCGACGCGCTCCAGGGCGGAGCCGAGCGTCGCGGGCATGACGTCGACGCCGACGACGCCCGGTACGGCCAGCAGATTCATCAGGGCGAGGCCGCCCGCGCGGTAGACGATGTCCTGCGCGGCGAGCGAGGAGTGTCCGGCGCCGAAGGCGAAGAGCCGTCCGCCGTCGGCGACGGTGTCGGCGATCAGGGTCCCCGCCGCCGCGATCTCCCCGGCGTCCTCGTCCCGGACCCGCTGCAGCAGGCCGATCGCGGCGTCGAAGAACTGCCCGGCCAGCTTGCTGTCGCTCATCGGCGAAGCCCCTTAGAAGTCTCGTCCGCGTCGGGTGGGCATCGTGTCGCGGATCACGTTGCGGTCTGGACCAGTGCCCTGTCAATACGGCCCGCGGGGGCGACACTGGGCTCGGGGCGCCGCGCCACATCCGCCCCGGCCGAGCCCCGCACCCGTACAGCCGCACAGGCACTCGTCAGCGCGTGGTTGCCACGGCGAGGCACGGTTGTCAGTGGTATGCGTCAGAATTGGGTTCAGGGCCAGCGCACACGCCGGTGAGCCATCGAGTCTCCGGCAGAGCTAATCGAGGGGCACGAATGTCCGGATTGATCGACACCACGGAGATGTATCTCCGCACCATCCTCGAGCTGGAGGAGGAAGGCGTTGTCCCCATGCGCGCCCGGATCGCGGAGCGGCTCGACCAGAGCGGCCCGACGGTCAGCCAGACGGTGGCGCGGATGGAGCGCGACGGCCTGGTGGCGGTCGCCAGCGACCGGCACCTGGAGCTCACCGAGGAGGGGCGGCGGCTGGCCACGCGTGTCATGCGCAAGCACCGCCTCGCGGAGTGCCTGCTCGTCGACGTGATCGGCCTGGAGTGGGAGCAGGTGCACGCCGAGGCGTGTCGCTGGGAGCACGTGATGAGCGAGGCCGTCGAGCGGCGGGTCCTCGAGCTGCTGCGCCACCCGACCGAGTCGCCGTACGGGAATCCGATCCCGGGCCTGGAGGAGCTGGGCGAGAAGGACGGCGCCGACCCGTTCCTGGACGAGGGCATGGTGTCGCTGGCCGAGCTCGACCCGGGGCACGACGGCAAGACCGTGGTCGTACGGCGTATCGGTGAGCCGATCCAGACGGACGCTCAGCTGATGTACACGCTGCGGCGGGCGGGCGTGCAGCCCGGCTCCGTGGTGAGCGTGACCGAGTCGGCGGGCGGGGTCCTGGTGGGCAGCGGCGGCGAGGCCGCGGAGCTGGAGGCGGACGTTGCCTCCCATGTGTTCGTCGCCAAGCGCTAGCGTCGGCGGAGAGGGAGCGCCGGGCGCCGGCACCTGATCATCGCTGGGTGCCGATCCGCGTGTGATCGGCACCCGGCACCGGTACCCGCGAGGGGCAGCTCCCGGGCGCCGGCCGTGGGGGACGGCATCCGCCGTCCCCGCGGTCGGCACCCGGGCGCACGCCACCGACCTTCACGCCGGCTCCGAGCGCCCGCCGCGCAAGCTCGCCCACATGACTCCGGGCGCCCGCCGCGCCCGCTCGTCCACATGGCTCTGGGCATGTCAACTCCCGTGACGCCAGAGGCAGTTGTGATGCTTCCGCGACCTCACCGAAACCAAGATTCAGTGTGCCGAATCGCAGCGCCGGGACCATTTGCGTGCGAGGCTGTCGCGTGAGGCATATGACCTGAGGGCTCTTGACCGTGTCCGGGAGCGATGGTGCGCGGTCGGGGAGGGGGCGGGGAGGATGTGCCGCAGATGTGGAGAGGGCCCCGGCGCCAGATGGCGCCGGGGCCTGTCCTCCCCTGTGCTGACCCGGAGCCCCGAGCTCTCAGGGTCATTCCCCTCGGACCGTTTTTCCCCGAGCGGTCCGCCTCCCGCTGAAGATCTCCCCTCGACGGCGGCGATCAATCCCCGACCATGGTCACTCGAATGAGGGGTGTTGCAGCCAGGAAGGCCATTTTCGAAATCCCATTCGATAGCGTGGCGGTGCAGTAGGGGTACACGTAGAGCAGCACCGGTAGCAGGAGCAGCGGTACGACAGCGGTAGGAAGCGGTACGAGTGGACCGGCCGGTTCGAGCGGGAGCGAGCCGGTCCGAGCGAGCTAGGGGGGTGCCATTACCGATGGTGGGGCGCATCGACGTGACGGGAGCGGGCGGCGTACGCCTCGCTGCGTGGGAGTTCGCCGATCCTCCGAAGGCGGATCCCTCCAGGGCCGGCGAGGCCTCGGGAGCCCCCGGAGTGCTGTTGCTGCACGGCCTGATGGGCCGCGCCTCGCACTGGGCGTCCACCGCCCGCTGGCTCTCCGAGCGACATCGTGCCGTCGCCCTCGACCAGCGCGGCCACGGCCAGAGCGACAAGGCGCCTCAGGCGGAGTACACCCGCGAGGCGTACGTCGAGGACGCCGAGGCCGCGCTCGAGCAGCTCGGCCTCGCCCCCGCCGTTCTCATCGGCCACGCCATGGGTGCGCTGACCGCCTGGCAGCTCGCCGCGAAGCGGCCCGATCTCGTACACGGGCTGATCATCTGTGACATGCGGGCGTCGGCGTTAGGGGCCGCGTCGCAGCGTGAGTGGGAGGACTGGTTCAAGGCCTGGCCGGTGCCCTTCGCCACGCTCGCCGACGTACGGAAGTGGTTCGGCGAGGACGACCCCTGGGTGGAGCGGCCGAATCCGTCCCGAGGGGAGTTCTACGCCGAGGTGATGCACGAGTCCCCGGACGGGTGGCGTCCGGTCTTCGAGCCCGATCAGATGCTCAAGTCCCGGCAGACGTGGGTGTACGACGCGCACTGGGAGGAGCTGGCGCAGGTGCGCTGTCCCGCGCTCGTCGTGCGGGGGCTGGACGGGGAGCTGGGGCGAGCCGAGGCGCAGGAGATGGTCCGGGTGCTGCCGTACGGGCAGTATGCGGAGGTGGCCGAGGCGGGGCACCTTGTGCACTATGACCAGCCGGAGGCTTGGCGCGCGGCGATCGAGCCGTTTCTGGACGGGGTCCTCACCGGGAGCTGAGCGCTTCCCGTGCAGGGCAGGGCCCGGCGCCGCCCCGGCACGACGGTCCACAGGGTGAGCCGTGTGGATCACCCCTTGCTGACCGCCGCCAAGATCTCCGGCAGCCGCCGTGCCGTCCGAGGCGCCGCCAGGCGCAGGCCCAGCACCGTGATCAGGGCCCCGTACCCGGCGCCCAGTGGCAGCAGCAGCCAGGTCCACTCGTCGCCGTCCGCCGTGACGTTCAGCCAGATGGTGAGGGTGATGACAGGTGCGGCGAGCAGAGCCGCCGAGACCATGCCGCCGAAGATGGAGATCCAGGCGAGGCCGGTCTGGCCGGGGGCGACGTTCTTGTAACCCTCCTGGGGGATCGAGTACGGGAAGCGGGCCGAGGACCACGCGCCGGTGGCGAGCATCGCGCCGAGCAGTGCGAAGGAGAGGCCGAGCACCTCGGGCAGCTTGGGCCAGTCGCCGAGCATCGCCGTCGTCAGGACGGTCACGAGGGTCGCGTACGGCAGGGTGATCACCAGCAGTGCCAGCGCGCGCCCGCGCAGTTCGACGTAGGCGTCCCGGGTGGACGAGATCGTCATCGCCACGATCCAGAACGCGGACGTGTCCTGCCCGAACTGGTTGTACATCTGGATCCCGAGCATCCCTGCCGCGAAGCACGCGAAGTAGATCGAGCCGGTGCCCTGGAGCGCGTTGAAGACCGGCACGATCAGGCCGATCGCCAGCGATGTCACCCACGCCGCCTTGGTCTTCGGGTCGCGCCACACATAACGCAGGCTGCGCTCCATGACCGTTCCGGTGCGGCCCGACGGCAGCAGCCGGCCGAGCCCCGACGAGCCCCACTCCCGCGCGGCGGGCTCGGCCGCCTGCAACGTGGACCCGTCCGGCGAGGTCATCAGCCGGGTCAGATGACGGGACCACAGCGCCAGCAGCCCGGCCAGCGCGGCCACGGCGAGGACGAGTTGGGCGATGCCCGCCCCGTACGACCCCTCGCTCACCGAGTCCACCGCGCCGATCGCCGAGGCGGGCGGCAGCCACCGCAGCACGTCCGCCACGGGGTCGAGCTTCGACAGGCCGCCCGCCGAACCGAGCCGCTGCGCACCGAAATTGACCAGTTGTGCGCCGATCGCGATCACCAGGCCACTGAGCACCGCCAGATCGCGGCCCTTGCGGCTGGACAGCAGCCGGATGTTGGCGGCCGCGACGGCCCGTGCGAGGGCCACGCAGACGAGCAGGGCCACGACGACGGCGATGACGGCGGTGACGTACGCCGCCGCGCCGTGTGCCACGGAGATGACCGAACCGATGAGCAGGCACAGCGTGAAGACCGGCCCGATGCCGACCAGTGAGGCCACGAGCAGCGCCCGTACGAGCGGACGCGGGCGCAGCGGCAGCATCACCAGCCGCGTCGGGTCGAGCGTCTCGTCGCCGCTGGGGAAGAACAGCGGCATCACGGCCCAGCCGAGCGCCAGGACCGCGATGAGCAGCATGGCGACGGCGGTGGCGTGCGCGTTGCCGCGCAGCGCGATCAGGCCGAGCAGCTGGAGGGCTGCGAAGAGCAGGACGAGGACGACGGAGGTGACGTACGCGGCCCGCCGTCCGGCGGACTGCCGCAGCCCGTTGCGCAGGAGCGACAGCTTCAGTCGTACGACGACGGGGGTGATCGACGCGGCGGAGACACCGGCGTTGCTGCTCATCGGGCGGCCCCGCCGCCCAGCCAGTCGAGATCGGTCCCGGCGGTGCGGCCGCGCGCGCCGACCAGCTCCAGGAAGGCCTGCTGGAGGGAGGGCGCGCTGCCGCGCACCTCCGCGAGCGGGCCGTGTGCGCGGATGCGCCCCGCGGCCATGACGGCGACCCAGTCGCACAGCGACTCGACCAGCTCCATCACGTGCGAGGAGAAGACGACCGTGGCGCCCGATCCGGTGTACCGCTCCAGGACACCGCGGATGGTCTGCGCGGAGACCGGATCGACGCCCTCGAACGGCTCGTCCAGGAAGAGGACTTCGGGGTTGTGGAGGAGGGCGCAGGCCAGGCCGATCTTCTTGCGCATGCCGGTGGAGTAGTCGACGACGAGTTTGTGCTGGGCACCCGCGAGGTCGAGGACGTCGAGGAGCTGGGTGGCGCGTTTGTCGACCTCGGTGCCGTGCAGGCCGCGCAACCGGCCGGTGTAGGCGAGGAGTTCGCGCCCGGAGAGCCGCTCGAAGAGACGCAGTCCCTCGGGCAGCACACCGATGCGGGCCTTCACCTCCACCGGGTCGCGCCACACGTCGCGCCCGACGACCTCGACCGTGCCCTGGTCGGGCCGGAGCAGCCCGGTCGCCATTGAGAGAGTGGTGGTCTTCCCGGCCCCGTTCGGACCGACGAGCCCGATGAACCGGCCCGCGGGCAGTTCCAGATCGATCCCGGCGACGGCGACCTGCTCCCCGAACCGCTTCCAGAGCCCGCGCACACGGACGGCGGGTACGGCTTCCCCAGCTACGTCGGTCATGCAAGCACCCTAAGGGGAAGCGCCCCTGTCTTCAGGGGCGCGGGGAACTGCGCGACCAGCCGCGACGAACCCGCGGAGACGACGGCGCCGATCCAGCGTTACCGGTCCCGCCCGCACGCGTAAGCAAGCGGCGAGATCAACTCCTCCGCATCCGGAAGCCACCGATTCGCAGGTGTCGGCCGACAGGCCCACTGCACCGCGCCGCGCGAGCCGAACCGGGTCGGCGGGGCAGCGACGTACGCCCCCTCCCCGAGGGTGACAAGGTCGAGGGAGGAGGGCGGCCACCCGAGGTTGCGGACCAGGTCGGGGACCTTCGCGGCGGCACCGGGGAGCACGAAGAAGTGCATGCGCCGGTCCGGGGTGCAGGAGACGGGGCCGAGGGTCAGCTCCATGCGCCGCATCCGGGCGAGCGCGAGACAGCCGGCCGTCTCGGGGACCTCGATCGCATCGAACGTCCGTCCGGTGGGCAGCAGAATCGACGCCGCCGGCTGCTTCGACCACATCCGGCGTACGACGGTCACACTGCCCGTCGTCTGTGTCGCCCAGTCCTCGCGCGCCGGATGTGCGCCGGGTGCGGAGCACACGGGCTCGCCGCAGGAGCAGTGCTGCACCCCGTCGGCGGCTTCCAGCCAGGTGCCCGGGAACACGTCCCAGTGGCGCTCCTCGGCATAGCGCACGGCGGCTTCCTGCAGCGATTCGCCGCGCTGCTTGGGGATCTGTGCGGTCTTTGTGCCTGCGATGGTCTCTTCCACGCTGAACTCAACTCTCGGGTCACCCTCGGGTTACGGGGGACACGCGCGCGGGGGAGGAGCATCGATTCCGCATCTGGGGCGCATGGATGCACGTGTGGGGGCGCGCAGGGGCAACGGCAGCGGGGTGCGGGTAACCAGGGGAGGGGTCGGGCAGCCGCCTTTACCCCGGCAATCCTCATATGTCTCGCATCTTCGGTATGTCGGCGGGGCATTGATCTTCGTGGCCGACTTCTTTCGGTGCGGTCGGCCGGTGAAGACACGTCAACTCGGTGCGTGGGCAGGCACCGCAGCCACAGGGGGTACGCCATGGCCGCAAGGCCTCTCGTCGCCAGGCAGCCGAACGAACGGTTGCAGGCGCTCATTCAGGAAGCGGGCTGCTCGAACGCCGGGCTGGCCCGCCGGGTCAACATGTGCGGCGCGGAGCACGGTCTCGATCTGCGTTACGACAAGACGTCCGTGGCGCGCTGGCTGCGTGGACAGCAGCCACGCGGACGGGCTCCGGCGATCATCGCCGAGGCGCTCGGCCGCAAGCTGGGCCGTACGGTCACGATCGACGAGATCGGCATGGCCAACGGCAAGAACCTCGCGTCCGGCGTCGGTCTCCAGTTCTCGCCGACGGTACTGGGGGCCATCGAGCAGGTCTGCGAGCTGTGGCGCAGCGACGTCGGCCGCAGGGACTTCCTCTCCGGCTCGTCCGTCGCCGCCTCCGCGCTCGTCGAGCCGAGCCGCGACTGGCTGATCTCCGCGCCGGACTCGCAGGTGGCGCGCTCGGCGGGCCCGCGCGTCGGGCTCTCGGACGTGGCGGCGGTCTGCGCGATGACCCAGGCGCTGGTCGATCTGGACCACCAGTACGGCAGCGGGCATGTACGCCCGGTCGTCGTGCACTACCTCAACAGCGTGGTCTCCGGGCTGCTCGCGGGTTCCTACCGGGAGGCGGTGGGGCGCGAACTGTTCGCCGCGGTCTCGCGGCTGACGGAACTCGCCGGCTATATGGCCATCGACACCGGCCAGCCGGGACTCGCCCAGCGGTACTACATCCAGGCGCTGCGGCTGGCGCAGGCGGCCGGGGACCGCGGGTACGGCGGATACGTGCTGGCCGCGTCGATGAGCCACCTGGCGGCCCAGCTCGGCAACCCGCGAGAGATCGCGCAGTTGGCGCGCGCGGCGCAGGAGGGAGCGCGCGGGCGGGTGACGCCCCGCGCGGAGTCGATGTTCCATGCCGCGGAGGCACGCGGGCACGCGCTGATGGGCGACGCGCGCGCCGCCCAGGTGGCGTCCGGGCGTGCCGTCACCGCTCTCGAGGCGGCCGACCCGGCCTCCGGGGACGACCCGACGTGGATCGCGCACTTCGACGAGGCCTATCTGGCCGACGAGTTGGCGCACTGCCACCGGGACCTGGGCCAGGCGGAGGCCGCCGCGCGGTGCGCGGAGGAGTCCCTCGCCGGGCACCCCGAGTCACGGGCCCGCCGCCGGGCGATCGGTTTCGTGCTGCTCGCCACGGCGCAGGTCCAGCAGCGCGAGGTGGAACAGGCCTGCCACACGGGCCTGCGCGCGGTGGAGTTGCTGGGCACCCTCCGCTCCAACCGGGGCGCTGAATACCTCGACGACTTTCAGCAGCGGCTGGAGCCGTACCGGGACGAGCCGGTGGTGCGGGAGTTCGGGGCGCGCATGGAGCTGCAGGCGGCCGCCTGAGCGTACGGGTGTGGGAGGGCGTGGAAGAAGGGCCGCACGCGCGGGCGTGAACATACGACCCGCGCGGGCATGAACGCCGGGGAAACAGGGGCGCCGGGTATGGGAGGAGGTATATACAGCGCACCGGGGGGCGGTTTTGTTACCCCGGTCACAGGGGGCGGAGGTCACGTCCTGTGCTGCGTGGCACCGGGTTGTCGGGACCCGGTAGCGTGAGCCGACGATTCCGAAGGTCCCCCATTAGTAGGAGTCCCGGTGACGCAGAGTGGACAGGGCGATGAGCCCTCGGCGCGGCCCGCGCGCGAAGGCATCGTGCTGCCCTCCGACGGCGGCGAGCCGCTGCTGCCGGGTACGACGGGCGACCGCACGACCCCGGCGGGCGGCCAGGCCTGGGGCCAGCCGTGGGGCCCCGAGCAGTCCGCCCCCGCCCCGCAGCCCGGCCAGGGCTGGGGAGCGCCGGTGAACGGAACCCAGACGTGGGAGGCCGCCGAGCCGCCTCGGCCCACCGCCCCCGCCCCGGACTGGGGCACCCCCGACGCCTCCCAGGGCTGGGCGGCGCAGCAGCAGCCGGGCACGGACGGCTATCAGCAGCAGAGCTTCGCGCCGCAGCCGGCGCCCGGCGCCGGTCCGCTGCCGCCCGAGGGCGCGCAGGCACCGTCGTACGGCGCGCAGGCACCGTCGTACGGCGCGCAGGGCGGTTTCACGCCGGAGGCGCAGGGTGCGCAGGCGGGCGCCGGATACGGCGGGTACGCGGCGCAGGGCCAGCAGGGTCAGCAAGCTGCGCGGCCCTCGCACCCCGGGAACGCTCTTCCGCAGGCGGCCGAGGCGTACGGCACCCCAGGGGCCTCGCCCTCCCTGCCGCCGGTCGCGCACCCGGCGCCGCTGCCGCCCGCCGCCGATGACGGCGCGACCCAGTACATTCCGCACATTCCGCCCACCCCCGGTGGAGGCGACGGGGCGACCCAGTTCATACGGCCCGTCCCCGCCGCGGCGGACGAGGGCGCCACCCAGTACATCCCGCCGGTGGGCCCGGGGGCACTGCCGCCCGAGGTGGCGGCCGACGCGACGCAGTTCCTCGGGCAGGCGCCGCAGGGCGGCCCCGGAGCCGGATCGCTGCCCGCTGCCGCCCACCCGGACGCCGAGGCGACGCAGTTCATCGCCCCCGTGCCCGCGCAGCCGGCCGGGGCGCCGTACGGGATACGCCCGGGCGCGCCGGAGGACCGGCAGCCCCCGGCGGAGTTCGACAGCCTGTTCCGCAGCGAGCCGGAGGGGCCCGCGTCGACGCAGCAGATGCCGCGCTTCGACCCGTCGGCGCAGGACCCGCACGGCGGCGCGCCAGCCGCGTACGGTGCTCAGGCTCCGTACGGGGCGCACGCCCCCGGCGCGCCGGGAGGCCGGGCCGCCGCACGGCGTGGCGGTGTGTCCGACCGCGACGGTGCCGGCGGACGCGGTGGCCGCAGCGGCTCGCGTGTCCCGCTGATCGCGGCCGTGGGCATCGGCATCGCCGTGCTCGGCATCGGCGCCGGTGCGCTGCTCAGCGGTGGCGGTGACTCCGACAGCAAGGGCGACGGCAGCAAGACCGTGTCGGCCACGGCCCCCGCCACGGGCGACTCGGCCTCGCCGGCCGCGGACCCGGTCAAGGCGCAGGCCGTCGAGCTGGACAAGCTCCTGGCGGACAGCAGCAGCAGCCGCGACTCGGTGATCAAGGCTGTGGCGGACGTGAAGACGTGCGACAACCTGGCCCAGGCGGCCAGTGATCTGCGCGACGCGGCCAAGCAGCGCGGCGAACTGGTCACCCGGCTCGCCGCCCTCTCCGTCGACAAGCTTCCCAACCATGCCGAGCTGACCACAGCGCTCACCAACGGCTGGAAGGCCTCCGCGTCGGCCGACAACCACTACGCGGCCTGGGCCGACCAGGTCGCCGGCAAGAAGGGCTGCAGGAAGGGCCACGCCCGCACCACCGCGCAGACCCAGGCCGGCAACCGGGCCAGCGGCACGGCGTCCACGGAGAAGGAGAAGGCCGCCAGGCTGTGGAACTCCCTCGCGTCCAAGTACGGACTGACGCAGCGGTCGCGGACCCAGCTCTGAGCCGTTGGCGGGCTCCTCGGGAAACCCCGAGGAGCCCGGCGGCCCTCAGCCCGCGTCCTCCAGAGTCTTCGACACATTGACGAACCCACGCCGTGCCGACACCAGCTGACCCTGGCGTACGGCCTGGAAGGTCACGTCGGCGTTGACGAGGCGCGGGAACTCGACGGCCGCCATCATGTCCTCGAAGCGCCAGCTGAGCGTCGGGGTGAGCCCGCCCGTGGTCACCTTGAGGCCGTCGTCGAGGGCGCGCCGGATCGCGTGCGCGGACACCTCTTGGTTGCCGAGCGACTCGATGGCCGCCTTCAGCACGGTGTACGCGATCCAGGTGGTCTGCACTCCGGCGTCGGCGGGGTCGATCCGGTTGTCGCCGAAGGCCTGCTCCTTGATCACCTTGCGCATCGCGTCCCAGCGCGGGTCGTTCGAGTTCGGGTACCAGCCGGTGACGTACGAGCCCTCGTACGGGCTCGACGTGCCGCCGGTGGCGTCGATCAGCGACTGGTCGACGCTGCCCAACACGGTGCCCGTGCGCACCCGCGGGTAGTCCTCGCGGTCGCGGCGGAAGGAGTCCATGAAGGTGTCGGTGCGGTCGCCGAGCGAGGGCACCACACAACCCTGCTTGAGCGGGTCGCTGGTCGCGCGCTCGAGCGCCTGCTGGGTCTGCCGCGAGTATTCGGTGGCGTCGTCGGCGGCCCGCTGGTCCGCGGCGGACGTATGGCCCTCCGACTTCAGGCCCGAGTTGAGCAGCCCGGGGAGCTCGTCGCCCGCCGTGGTGTCGGGGCGGATGAGCGCGACCGGGCCGCAGTTCTTGCCGAGCTGTTCGCCGAGGCCGGCCAGCAGCGCGGGCTCGCCCCCGTTGATGGGGTAGGAGAGAGGGCTGGTGAACTCGTCGTCGGTGACGCCGTAGCCGCCGATGTAGGGGATGCCGGCGCTTTCCAGCGGGGCGAGGAAGGTCCGGCCGTGCTGGCTGTAGGAGCCGACGACCGCGACGACGTTCTCGTCGACCGCGCGCTGGGCGCACTTCGCGGCGTCCACGAAGTCGTTGTGGTCGTTGCAGGTGAGGACCTTGAGCTTGTGGCCGTTGATGCCGCCGTGGGAGTTGACCCAGCGGGCGTACGCCTTCGCCATCGCGGGCATGCCGGGCTTGTTGGTCGCGGCCGTCTTCTCGGGCGCCCAGGTCATGACGGTGACGGGGTCGTCCCCGGAGCCCCCCGTGGCACCAGGGACGACCCCGCATCCGACGGCGATCGACGCACACGCTGCCAGCGCGCCCGCGGACAGCAACGTGGCTTTGACGGGCCGGGGGAGGACGGGTGAGCTGGTGCGTGTGCGACGCCTGCCGGTCATGGAGCCACACGATTCCGCCACATCGCGAACCCGGGAGTGACCCGTGGTCAACGGCAGGTGACGCAGAGGTGAATTACGGGGGCCCATGAACTGTTTTTCACAGGGAACGTACGATCGGTGACCGTGCAAGGTTCGGAGAACTCTTCCCGTCGCGGCCGTCGCTCCTCCACCATGGGCGGCATGCCACTCAACGACATGCCGTGGTGGCGCTGGCGCAGCAATGTGCGCTCCGCGCTGCACATGCTCTCCGACCCCGCCTTCCAACGTGACGTCTGGCTCGCCGGTGTCGACGGGTACGGGGACGTCACCGACGCCGTGTACCGCCTGGTCGAGGACACCTGGCTGGACAACTGGTCCGCAGAGAAATACGTCGGCACGATCTTCCGGGACTCCCAGGAGGCGGCCCTCGTCGACACCGCCGTGCTGCGCGTCCTGCGGATCATGCACCAGGTCGGGCCCGACGCACCCGTCTCCGCGTACCTGGACCACCACGCCTGGCCGGAGGCCGTCCGCGCCGCCCGCGACGCGCATGTACGTCTGGCGGCGAGCGACGGGGAGGAGCCCGACACCCCGCCGCGGACGCTCGAAGTGCTGCGGATCCTGACGCGGTCGGCGTAGCGGTTCTCGGGCGATCCCGGAGGCGTCCGCGTGGCGGGACACTCGTCCCCCCTGGGCGGCCCGTGTGGGACCCTGTCCTGCATGAATGAGCAGTCCGTCCGCGGGGCCGCACCCGCCGCCGAGCAGTACGTCCTGACCATCTCGTGCCCGGACAAGCCGGGCATCGTGCACGCCGTGTCGAGCTACCTGTTCATGACCGGCTGCAACATCGAGGACAGTCAGCAGTTCGGCGACCACGACACGGGACTGTTCTTCATGCGGGTCCACTTCTCGGCGGAGGCGCCGGTGACCGTGGAGAAGCTGCGCGCGAGTTTCGCGGCGATCGGTGACTCCTTCCACATGGACTGGCAGATCAACCGAGTCGAGGACAAGATGCGGATCGTCCTCCTGGTCAGCAAGTTCGGCCACTGTCTGAACGACCTGCTCTTCCGTGCGCGGATCGGCGCGCTGCCGGTCGAGATCGCCGCCGTGGTCTCCAACCACACGGACTTCGCCGAGCTCGTGGCTTCGTACGACATTCCCTTCCACCACATTCCGGTGACGAAGGAGACGAAGGCGGAGGCCGAGGCGCAGCTGTTGGAGCTGGTCCGCGGGGAGAACGTCGAACTCGTCGTCCTCGCCCGCTATATGCAGGTGCTGTCCGACGACCTGTGCAAGCAGCTCAGCGGGCGGATCATCAATATCCACCACTCCTTCCTGCCGAGCTTCAAGGGCGCGAAGCCCTATCACCAGGCGCACGCCCGGGGAGTGAAGCTCATCGGTGCCACCGCGCACTATGTGACGGCCGACCTCGACGAGGGGCCGATCATCGAGCAGGAGGTCGAGCGGGTCGGCCACGATGTGACTCCCGATCAGCTGGTCGCCATCGGGCGCGATGTGGAGTGCCAGGCCCTGGCGCGGGCGGTGAAGTGGCACGCGGAGCGCCGCATCCTGCTGAACGGGCGCCGCACGGTGGTGTTCGCGTAGCGATGGTCGCCCCCCCCCGGCTCCTTCTTGGGGGTGCGGGGAACTGCGCGATCTTTCAGGGGGGTCCGGGGGCCCAGCCCCAGGGACGGGACGGGTAGGGGCGGAGGGGGCGAAAACCACCCGACGGCCCCTACATCCGGCTCAGTGAGGCCGCCGCGAACAGGACCTCCCTGATCGCCTCCCGGTCCCCGTCCTGCCCGGCGGCCGCCTCCTCGGGCGACACATGGCCCGCCGCCAGCCGGCAGAACTCCACCCCGTCCAGAGCGACGTGAGCCACCTCGCGCTCGGCGGAGCCCACCGCGCCGGGCGAGTCGAGCGGGATCAGCCAGTCCCCGCCCCCGGATCCCTCGATCTCGAGCCGCAGGCTGCGCCCCGGCGCTCCCGCCGCCACAAGGTGCCGCCCCGACGCGGCGGAGAGCCCCGCCCGGCGGCGGGCGGCCAGCGACGTCGGCAGCATCCGCGCCGCGAGGTCGATCATCCGGTGGAGATGCCGCGGCGCAGGCGGCTCGTACGGATAGTCCACCGCGTCGGCGATGTCTCCCGCGTGCACCCAGCACTCGAAGGCCCGGTCCAGCATCGAGTCCCGCAGGGGCAGTTCGAAGCCGCCGTACGGCACGGTCAGGCGCCCGGAACCGCCGCCCGCGAACGACACCGTGCGCACCAGGTTGTGGCTCTGCTCCCGCCAGGGCCCGCGCACGGACCGGGTGGGCGGGAAGTGCGAGCCGCGCCAGAACGCCTCGGTGCGTCCCGCGGGGGTCGGGTCCTCGGAGGCCGGGCCGGTCGGGCCGAGCGGATCCTCCAGGCCCAGCGCGACGGCGACGAGACCGTCGACGCAGAGCAGATGCGCGATGACTCCCGCGACCGTCGTACGACGGCTCTTGGGCCTCGCGCCGTCGAACCAGCGCAGCCGCACGGGCGCATGCCACTCGGCACCGCCGATGTCCTGCAGCAGCGCGTCGAGCCGCGCGGTCTCCGCGTCGTACGGAGCCGCCCACTCGGGCACCGGAATCTTCGGCGGGCGCCGGTCGAGGCAGCCCTCCAGGACGCGGGTGCGCAGCGTCGGGTCGAGGTCGAGGCTCTCGGGCCGGTGCAGCAGCTCGACCGCCCCGCGCAGCCGCAGCGCCTCGTCCGCGCAGGAGCCGCAGTCCCCGAGGTGCTCCTCGACGGCCGCGGTCTCCTCCGCCGAGCAGGCGGCCAACGCCCAGGCGCCGAGCAGTGACTTCAGCACACGGTGTTCGAGGACGAGTACCGCCGGTTCGGGAGCGGCGGCCGGTTCGGGCAGCGGTCGCCCGGTGTCCTCGACGGAGGAACGCGGCAGCGGTATGCGCGGGGGCTGCTCCGGCTCCCCACCATTGCCGTGGGCGGACCCGCCGGGCCCTTCCGGTCCGCGGGGGCCCTGAGGTCCCTGAGGTCCCTGGGACCCTTCGCCCCCATCGGCCGAGCCCCTCTCCGGCTCTACGCCACTGCTCGCGGCGTCCGCCCGGCCCTCGTACGCAGCGCCCTCCTCGTATCCGCCCTCCTCGCACCCCTCATGCCCCGGGTCCTCATGCCCGTCGCGTTCGTCGCGCTCGTCGAACGCCTCGAACCGGTCCGCTCCTCCGTTCACCGCGCACCCCCGTATTCGGGCGGTGCGCCGGCGGGGCCGGTGTCCTGGGCGGTGGACAGGAGCTGGAGGCCGAGGCGGAGCCGACGGCGGGCCTCGTCCTCGGTGACGCCGAGGTCGGCGGCGGCCTGGCGGTAGTCACGGCGCTGGAAGTAGGCGAGCTCCAGGGCGGCGCGCAGTGGGGCGGGCATGGACGTGACGATGTAGTCCGCGCGGGCGGCCACGGACGCGCTGCGTACCTTCCGCTCCAGCTCCTCGGTGGTGCCGTGGCCGCCCCGGGCGAGCGCGGCGGTCTCGGTCGCGCGCAGCCGCTGGACGGCGAGGCGGTGGGTCAGCGTGGCGACCCAGGAACGCATCGGGCCCTGCTTGGGGTCGTACGCGTCGGGGTTCTCCCAGACGTGGGCGAACACCTCGCGGGTGATGCCGTCGGCTGCCCTTTCGTCTCCGAGCACGCGGTGGGCGAGGCCGTGGACGAGCGAAGCGAACCGGTCGTAGAACTCGCCGAGCGCGGCCGCCTCCCCGCGTGCGAGCCGCTGCTGCATCTTGCGGTCCCAGCGGGGCGGTGCGTCCTTCTTCGCCATGCGGCCCCCTCACCCCTGGTCGTGCCCGACGCCTGTCCCTGTGCTCGGCCTGTGTGGTGCTGTCCAGCCTGTGCGCACTGCTGTCTCGAATGTAGTCGGCACGTCTGACAGCGCACGCCCCTTTACGTCAATGCGCGCCCCCGGACAGGCCGTGGATGGTAAAAGCTCATCGTCTTCCCCATCGAATCCGATCGAATCAGACCGTAGGCGTCTGAAACAGTTCGCTCGCTACACAATTTCGACCGTGGACCGACGTTTCTTCGTTCGCGGACCGGTGTTTCATGGAACGACGGCGGGGCAGCCGCGCTGGAGGGAAGCGTAGGGACTGCTTCCGTTTCCGGTGGGTGAGGCGAGCGAGAGGCGTGGCGGTGACGCTCAAGGTGACCGACGGCGAAGAGGGCGAGTGGGCCGTGCTGCGGGTGTCGGGCGAGCTGGATCTCGTCACGTCCCCGGTGCTGCGCCAGCGGGTGCACGACGCGGTGGCCGACGGCCGCCGCAGTCTCGTGCTCGACCTGTCCGAGGTCCTTTTCTGCGATTCGAGCGGCGTCGGCGTGCTCATCGCCACCCGTCGCCTCATCCGCTCCTGCCAGGGCAGGCTGCGCCTGATCCTGCCCGCCCAGGGCGCGATCGACGGCTCCCACGTCAATCGTGTCCTCGCGGCCCTCGGCGTCCGTCGCCTCTTCGACGTGTACCCGGACGTCCCCACGGCCGTCGCCGACGAGTCGAGCCCCCTGTCGGCGTGACCCCTCCGGCACGCTCCGCGACACATCGCCACACAGTTGTCCCAGAATTCCCGCAGTCTTGGTACAACCGTCGTTTTCCCGCTCCCGCGATGGCCGTGGCGTCGTACGCTCCGTGCCAGATGAACCCCCAAGTCCGGCGGAGAGACCGGCGGAGATGTAAGGCGGTCCGAACACACCATGGTCAGCACCGAGTACGAGCGCAGGATTGCCGCCCGGTTCGCCGGCTTCGACCAGGACGGCAATGGCTACATCGACCGGGAGGACTTCAACGCCGCGACCAAGGCGGTCCTCGCCGAGTTCGGTACGACGGCACGGTCGGACAAGGGGCAGGCCCTGTATGTCGGCGCCGAGGCGTTCTGGCAGGGCATGGCGGGAATAGCGGACCGGGACGGCGACCAGCGGATCACCCGCGAGGAGTTCGTGAGCGGCGCGGTGAAGCGGCTGCGCGACAACCCCGAGCGGTTCGCCGAGATCGCCCGGCCCTTCCTGCACGCCGCCCTGGCCATCGCGGACACCGACGGGGACGGCGCGGCCACGGTCGAGGAGACCGAGCGCGTCCTGCGGGCCCTCGGTGTGCGCGACGACATCGCCGCCGTCGCGGCCGGCGCCCTCGACACGGACTCCGACGGCCGGATCGGCGAGGCGGAGATCGTGAGCGCGTTCGCCCGCTACTTCACGGTGCCGGAGTGAATCACGTACTTCACGGTGCCGAGTGAATCATTTACTTCACGGTGCTGGAGTGAATCACTGCGAATAACGCTCCCTGAGCCGGTACTTGAGTACCTTGCGCAGGGTCTCGTTCCGCGGAAGGGCGTCCACCACCTCCAGCCGCTCCGGCAGCTTGTGCACGGACAGCCCTTCCGCGCGCAGATACGACGTGATCGCCGCCAGGGTCAACTCATCGGCTCCCGGCGGCTGTTCGACCACCGCGCAGACCCGCTCCCCGCGCTCTGCGTCGGGCAGCCCGATCACGGCCACGTCCCCGACGTCCGGGTGCCGGTGCAGCAGGTCTTCGATCTCCTTGGCCGAGATGTTCTCGCCCTTGCGGATGATGATGTCCTTCGAGCGGCCGGTGAGGACGAGGTGCCCGCTCTCCGTCAGATGCCCGACGTCCCCGGTGATCAGGAACCCGTCCGCGTCGAAGGCCTCCGCCGTCTGCGCCGGATCCAGGTATCCCTGGCAGACGGCCTCCCCGCGCAGCCGTACATCGCCGTCGACGCCGTACGGCCGTGACGCCCCGTCCCCGTCCACGATCCGTATCCTCATGCCCTCGGGGGGCCTGCCCTCCGTCGTCGCCAGGTTCTCGACCGTGTCGTCCGGCGACCCCATCGTGATCATCGGGACCTCGGTCATCCCGTATCCGTGGGTGAGCTGCACGCCCATCTCCCGTACGACGCAGTGGTAGACCTCCGGCGGCTTCGGCGCCCCACCGCCCGCCAGGAGTCGCAGAGTCGGTATGACGGGCTCTCCCGGCTGCTTGCGCTGTTCGGTGAGGAACATCGAGTAGAAGGCCGTCGAGCCGCCCGCCACCGTCACGCCGTGCTTGCGATAGCCCTCCAGGGCGGCGGGCAGCGCGAAGTGCTCGAACATCACCGCCGGGAAGCCGTACAGCAGCAGCATCACCGTGTAGTCGGGCCCGGCGATGTGCGCGTACGGGAAGGCCATCGAGCCCACGTCGTCGGCCGTCAGGCGCAGCGCGTGCGCCAGGCACGAGCCGCCCGCGATCAGTGAACGGTCCGTGTGCAGCACGCCCTTGGGGTCGGAGGTGGTGCCCGAGGTCCAGTAGATCCAGCGGACGGAAGTGCCGTCGGCGGGGGGAGCGGGGAGCACGGCGGGGTCGCCGTCCGGCAGCGTGTCGTATGCCTCGAAGACACCCTTCGCGCCGAGCCGTCGCGCCATCGCCGTGTGGTCGAAGCCGCGCCACTCGCCCGGTACGGCGAAGTACTCCGCCTTGGACTCCCGCAGCGCGAAGCCGACCTCGCGGTCGCGGTAGAAGGGGATCACCGGGGACTGCACGGCGCCGAGACGGGCCAGCGCGAAGGACAGCAGCGCGGTCTCGATCCGGGTGGGCAGCTGCCAGGCGACCACGGTGCCGGGGCGTACGCCCATGTCGTACAGGCCCGCCGCGACCCGTTCGGCACGGCCGCGCAGTTCGCCGAAGCTCAGGGAGCGGTCGTCCTGGAGGAGGACGGGCCGGTCGGGGGTGAGGTCGGCGCGGCGTGCGACCAGTTCCCAGAGCGTACGTGCGGAACTCAGGGCGTGTGCGGTGTCGTTCACTTCGACCCCCTATAGCTGACGGTCAGTCAGATCGTGGGCAGAGCGTAGGGCTCGCCGCCTTGTCGGTCCATAGGCGCGGGGCTAGCCTGCTTGTGCAGAAGAATCTGACGGGTCATCAGAAACGTACGCCAGGCGGAGGGGAACCATGACCGAACTGCCCCGCATCATCAGCGTCGACGACCATGTGATCGAGCCCGCGCACCTCTTCGAGACCTGGCTGCCGCAGAAGTACCGCGAGCGCGGGCCGCAGCCTCTCACCGCCGGCATCGGAGAACTCGCCTACGTCGGCGGCAAGTACCAGATCACGATGGATCCGCAGGGGCCGCCGACCGACTGGTGGATCTACGAGGACCTCAAGTTCCCGTACAAGCGCAACATCGCCGCCGTCGGCTTCGACCGCGACGAGATGACCCTGGAGGGCATCACGCGCGCGGAGATGCGACGCGGCTGCTGGGACCCCGTCGAGCGCCTCAAGGACATGGACCTCAACCATGTCGAGGCCAGCCTCTGCTTCCCCACCTTTCCGCGCTTCTGTGGGCAGACGTTCGCCGAGGCGCATGACAAGGAAGTGGCCCTGGCCTGCGTGCGCGCGTACAACGACTGGATGGTCGAAGAGTGGTGCGGCGACAGCGGCGGCCGGCTGATCCCGCTGTGCCTGATCCCGCTGTGGGACATCGACCTCGCGGTCGCCGAGATCCGGCGCAACGCGGCCCGTGGCGTGAAGGCCGTGACCTTCTCGGAGATCCCCACCCATCTGGGGCTGCCCTCCATCCACTCCGGCTACTGGGACCCCTTCTTCGCGATCTGCCAGGAGACGGGCACGGTCGTGAACATGCACATCGGCAGCAGCAGCCAGATGCCCGCCGCCTCCCCGGACGCGCCCCCCGCCGTCCAGGCGTCGCTGTCCTTCAACAACGCGATGGCCTCGATGATGGACTTCCTGTTCAGCGGCGTCCTCGTGAAGTTCCCGCGCCTCAAGCTCGCCTACTCCGAAGGGCAGATGGGCTGGATCCCGTACGCCCTGGAGCGCGCCGACGACGTCTGGCAGGAGCACCGCGCTTGGGGCGGGGTCCGCGACCTGATCCCCGAGCCCCCGTCCACGTACTACTACCGGCAGATCTTCTGCTGTTTCTTCCGCGACAAGCACGGCGTCGCGTCCCTGGACGTGGTGGGGCGCGACAACGCGACCTTCGAGACCGACTACCCGCACGTGGACTCGACGTTCCCGAACACCAAGGAGGTCGCCCTCGACCATGTGAAGGGCCTCGACGACGAGACCGTCCACAAGCTGATGCGCGGCAACGCGATCCGGATGCTGGAACTGGACCTCTAGTGGACAGGGGCCTCTAGTGGACCTGGCGTACACCCCGGAGGAGGAGGAGTTCCGCGCGCGGCTGCGCGAGTGGCTCGCCGAGGTGCTCCCGTCACTGCCCCCGAAGCCGTCCCCCGACGACTGGCCGGGCAGACGGGCCTACGACCTCGGCTGGCAGCGGATGCTGTACGACGCCGGGTACGCGGGCCTGCACTGGCCCGTCGACGCGGGCGGCCGGGGCGCCACCCCGACGCAGCACCTCATCTACCTGGAGGAGACGGAAAAGGCGGGCGCGCCCTACGTAGGGGCCAATTTCGTCGGGCTGCTGCACGCCGGGCCGACCATCGCCTCCGAGGGCAGTGCCCAACAGCGGGCGCGCTGGCTGCCGCCCGTGCTGCGCGGCGAAGAGGTCTGGTGCCAGGGCTTCAGCGAGCCGGATGCCGGCTCGGACCTCGCGGCGCTGCGCACGCGCGCGTGGCGGGACGGCGACGACTACGTGGTGAGTGGGTCCAAGATCTGGACTTCCCACGCGGAGGTCGCGGACTGGTGCGAGCTGCTGGTCCGCACCGACGCCACCGCCCCCAAGCACCGCGGCATCTCCTGGCTCGCCATGCCCATGGACGCGCCCGGGATCACCGTCCGGCCGCTGCGGACGCTCGCGGGCTCCACCGAGTTCGCCGAGCTCTTCCTCGACGAGGTGCGCATCCCGGTCGCCAACCGCGTCGGTGCCGAGAACGACGGCTGGCGGGTGACCATGGTGACGCTGTCGTACGAGCGCGGTACCGCCTTCGTCGGCGAGGTCGTCGCCTGCCGGCGCGTGCTGGGCGAACTCGCCCGCGAGGCTCGCAAGAACGGCCGCTGGGACGATCCCGCGCTGCGCCGCCGGCTCGGCCGGCTGAACGCAGAGTTCCGCGCGCTGTGGCGGCTCACCCAGTGGAACGTCAGCGAGTCGCAGAAGGCCGGGGGAGTGCCCGGAGTCGGCGGCTCGGTCTTCAAGCTGCGGTTCTCGCACACGCGCCAGGAGCTGTACGACGCCGCCGCCGAGGTCCTCGGCCCCGAGGCGCTCGACCTCGGGCGGGAGTGGACCCTGGACCGGCTCTCGTCACTGTCGTACACCATCGCGGCCGGCACCTCGCAGATCCAGCAGAACATCGTGGCCGAGCGGATCCTGGGCCTTCCCAAGGGGCGGTGAGCTCTCCGAAGTGGACTTCCAACTCACGGATGATCAGCGGGCTTTGAAGGCGGGTGTGCGGGAGCTGCTGAGCGCGCGCTTCGGCCGGGAGCGGCTGCGGGCCGCCGCGGACGGCGGGCCGCCGGGCCTTGACCGGGTGCTGTGGCGCGAACTCGGGGAGGCGGGGCTCTTCGCGCTGCGGCTGCCGGAGGCGGACGGCGGGGTCGGACTCGGACTGCCGGAAGCCGTGTTGGCCTTCGAGGAGGCGGGGCGGGTGCTGCTGCCCGGCCCGCTGATCGCGACGCACCTCGCGGCGGGCGCGGTGGACGGGGCGGCCACGGGCGAGACCGTGGTGGCCGCCGTCGACGGGGGGCTCGTGGAGTGGCTGGCCGAGGCCGATGTCGTACGAGGGGACACGACCGGCGCCGAGCCGCTGCGGTCGGTGGATCCGCTGACGCCGCTGCACCGGGTGCCTGCGTCCGGCGTATCCAGGGGGGCTGACCCCGACGCGGTGCTCCTCACCTCGCTCCTCACCGCCGCCGAACAGCTCGGCGGCGCCGCCCGTACCTGCGAGCTGGCCGTGCAACACGCCCGGACGCGGGAGCAGTTCGGGCAGCCGATCGGGGCCTTCCAGGCGGTGAAGCACCTGTGCGCGCAGATGCTGGTGCGGGTGGAGGTGGCGCGCGCCGCCGTCTACGCGGCCGCCGTGACCGCCGACCCGATGGATGTCGCCGCGGCCCGGCTGCTCGCCGACGAGGCCGCCGTGCGTGGCGCTCGCGACTGCCTCCAGGTGCACGGCGGCATGGGCTTCACCTGGGAGTCCGATGTCCATCTGTACCTGAAGAGGGCGTGGACGCGGACGCACCGTGCGGGTGGAGTCACAGAGAGTGAGGACGTATTGGCGGACGATCTCTTGGCCGGAGCGGGCTGAGGGGCTCTGTGCAGGCACGTCGCGAGAAGGGCTCACATGAATGTCGCGGATCGTGGCATACCGGAATTACAGAGCGTTGATATCGGGTTGTGTCCTAGGCGTGACTTGTCACGGCCTGGAGTCGGCGCCGGGCTCCGGTACCTTGTGTGGGATGCGAGTGGTTCTGAGGCTGAGCCATCCCGGTGTTGCCCCTGAGGCCGCGCCGGACCCGGCGATGCATGCCGCTCGCACGGCAGGGCGGACCCCCGCACCTGCCTGTTCGACTCCCCGTGGCGAGCGTCGCACAGTATGCCGCACGCGTACTCCTTCGCGCTGGAATATGCCCGAAGCGCTTGTTGGGGTGACTGTACGTCAACCATGCTGTCTCGCAAGGGAATCACTTTCCGTGATCCTTGTTCTGGCCATGCAGAAAATGGCTACGATCGTGGCCCTTGTGAGGCGCGAGGCGATGTGTCCGCCGGTTCGGATGGTGTGAGCGGTGCAGGTGCTTCAAGTGCAGCTGGAGATCCGGCCCGACCCCGCAGAGGTGGGGCGAGCCCGGAGGTGGGCCCGATCCAGGCTCGCCGGGTCCGGGATAGGGGCCGATGAACCGCTCGCCGAGACGCTGATCCTGCTCGTCTCCGAACTCGTCACCAACGCCGTGGTGCACACCGGCTGTCCGGCCGTGCTGCGGCTGTCCCTGCCGGGCGGGGCGGAGGCCGCCACCGTCCGCCTGGAGGTGGCCGACTCCAGCGCCCGGCCTCCGTGCCCTCGCCACGCCGAGGGCGACGAGACCAACGGCCGTGGCCTGGAGCTCGTCGATGGCCTCGCGGACCGCTGGGGCTGGAACACCGAGGGTGCCGGCAAGCGCATCTGGTGCGAGGTGGACCGCTGCGCGCCGGGAGCTTCTGCGGGGGCCGCGTATCCGGCGTATGAGGACTTTGCGTACGAGGCGGTCTAGGCCGCAGACTCTGCGGCCGGGCGCACGGGTTCGTGCATGTATGCACGAACCCCGTGTACAGAACCTCGATTGTGGCTGAATGCGCCGGGGAGTGCTTCTGTACGCGCTGTCACAAAGGGGACGTAAACTGATAATTCCCCGAACGGGTGTTGACGTGACGTGTCCGTTTGATCACGCTTGTGTTCAGCGATTCGCCGCGAGGGGACGGCGAGGGTTTCGGTGACGGGAGCCCTCGGCGAGTGTGGGTCGCGATTCGGCGTCGGCTCCTACAGGGCCAGAGGAGCAGGGCGGGTACGCCGGAGCCGGATGGCGGCGCGCGGTGCCGTGCTCGGGGCGAGCAGTGACGCGCCGCCAGCCGACCCTCTCGTGAACGGGCATATCCAGTCGGCCCCTGTCCCGATGGGCCTGATCAGGCGGCCCTCCCCTTCGGGCGGGCTTGTGCCGCAGGGCTTCTACAGCAGGGCGACCGGCGCCACCGGTGTGCCCGTACCGCCCACGAAGGGTTCGGGCATCGCCGACAGCAGGAAGCTGTAGCGTCCCTCTTCTCCACAGGCTGTGGACAACTCTTCGAGATTCCAGTTCTGGCCCTGCAGCATCCCCATCTCGACCAGGTCGAGCGCGTGCACGGGCAGCCAGAGGTCCTCGATCTCGGGCGGAAAGATCTCGAAGGTGAGGGTGTCGTTCGCGACCGCCGCGACATCGCGCGCGTGGAACCACTCCGGGGTTCGGACGGACAGTCCGGGTGACGGATACCCGTATCCGTGTTTGTCGCCGGCCAAATACACCTGGATCTGCCCGGTCCGTACGAGGACGATGTCGCCCGCCCGTACGCGTGTCCCGCCCAACTCCTCGGCCGCGTCCAGGTCTTCGGGCGTCACGGCATGGCCGCCGTCCAGCCGGTCCGTGCCCCGCGCTCGCGCGACGTCGAGCAGCACGCCGCGCGAGACGATGTGCCGCGGCTTGTCGATCCCGCTGAACTCGGCGCCGCCGTGCGGGGTGATCGTGCCGGCCGGACGGCCGTTGTAGAGCTTCCCGGAGTGGGAGACATGGGTGAGCGCGTCCCAGTGGGTCGCCGCCTGGAGCCCCATGGTCACGGCGTCGTCGCTGCAGGCGACGGTGCCCGGCCCGAAGAGCTCCTGGTTGATCTGCACCATGGCGTGCAGCGGATTGACGCGCCCCGGGATCATGCCGGTCTGTACGCCGTCCTGCTGAAGGGGAAGGGCGAGGGGGATGCGGCGGCCGCTGCGGACGCAGGCGGCGGCCTCCCGTACGACGTCATCGGTGATGAGGTTCAGGGTCCCGATCTCGTCGTCGGACCCCCAACGCCCCCAGTTGTTCACGCGCTTGGCGATCTCGTGAAACTCCGGACGAAGCGTCGGCAGTGACATGAGTCCTCCCCGGGGGCTTGTCTCCAGGTATCTGACGGGTCGTAGAATCCGAGTTGAATCTAACGGACCGTCAGAAACTGCGGGAAGGGGCCGGGCGTGGGGAACTTCTTGGCAGGCAAGGTCATCGCCGTCACCGGGGCGGGGCGGGGGATCGGCCGTGCTGTCGCCCTCGCCGCGGCGGCCGAGGGCGCACGCGTCGTGGTCAACGACTACGGCGTCTCCATCGAGGGCGCGGAGCCGACGAGTTCCGTCGCCGACGCCGTCGTCAAGGAGATCGAGGCGGCGGGCGGCGACGCGGTCGCGGTGGCCGACGACATCTCGACGATGGCGGGCGGGCAGCGGGTCGTCGACGCGGCGCTGACGTCGTACGGGCGCATCGACGGAGTGGTGTGCGTAGCCGGCATCCTGCGCGAGCGCATGCTCTTCAACATGTCCGAGCAGGAGTGGGACCCGGTGGTCGCCACCCACCTCAAGGGCACGTTCACGCTCTTCCGCGCCGCCTCCGCGGTGATGCGCAAGCAGGGCTCCGGGACTCTGATCGGTTTCACCAGCGGCAATCACCAGGGGTCGGTTTCGCAGGCCAACTACAGCGCCGCGAAGGGCGGAATCATCTCCCTCGTCCGGAGCGCCGCGCTCGGCCTGCACAAATACGGGGTCACGGCGAACGCGGTCGCCCCTGTCGCGCGGACGCGCATGTCGGCGAACGTCCCCATGGAGCTGAAGGAGATCGGCGAACCGGAGGATGTGGCCGCGCTGGTGGTCTACCTCCTGTCGGACCGCGCGCGGGAGGAGCGGATCACCGGGCAGGTGTACACCATCGCCGGCCCCAAGATCGCGGTGTGGGCCCAGCCCCGGGAACTGCGCGCCGGATACGCCGAGGGCACCTGGACCCCCGAGAAGATCGCGGACTTCCTTCCGGGGACCGTGGGGGTGGATCCGATGCCGCTGCTGGAGCGGGTGGAGGCGATGGCGAGGGCGGCGTCGGAGGGGGCGCGACCGAATGCGTAGGGCGTGTGCGCGGTGGGGCGCTGTCTCAGCCGTCCTCGCCGCGGGCATGCGGGCCGCTGGGGGTGGCGCCCGTCCCACAGAGCGCGGCACCCGGTAAGCGCCGGGTTGCGCGGCCCACCCTTGGCTCGGCCCCAACCCCGGGCGCCCAAGCCGGAGATGTCCAGTCGGCCAACGTGGAGGCGGCAACCGTGGAGTTCGGATTCGGCCCCGAGGACGAGGCGTTCCGGGGTGAGGCGCGCGCCTGGCTGAAGGCGCACCGCACCGGTGCCCCCGCCCGTGGGGACTGGGAACGGGAGCTCGGCCGGGACGGCTGGATCGGCCTCGGCTGGGACGAGGACGGGTACGGCAACCGGCGGGGCAGCCTGACCCAACAGGTCGTCTGGGCCGAGGAGTACGCCCGGGCGAAGGCACCCGCCCGCTCGGGCCACATCGGCGAGAACCTCCTGGCGCCGACCCTCATCGCCCACGGAACGCAGGAACAGAAAGCCCGCTTCCTGCCCCCCATCGCCCGGGGCGAGGAACTCTGGTGCCAGGGCTACAGCGAGCCGGGAGCGGGCTCGGACCTGGCGGGCGTGCGCACCGCTGCCGTACGCGACCGCGACTCCTACCGGGTCACCGGCCAGAAGATCTGGACCTCCCTCGCCCACGAGGCGGACTGGTGCTTCGTGCTCGCCAGGACGCAACCCGACTCCACCCGCCACCACGGCCTGTCCTTCCTCCTCGTCCCGATGGACCAGCCGGGCCGCGTCGAGGTCCGCCCGATCCGCCAGCTGACCGGCACGAGCGAGTTCAACGAGGTTTTCTTCGACGGCGCGTTGGCCCGTGCGGAGCACGTGGTCGGCGGCGAAGGCAATGGCTGGCGCGTCGCGATGAGCCTCCTCGGCTTCGAGCGAGGCGTGTCGACGCTGGCCCAACAGATCGGTTTCGCAGAGGAGTTGGGGCGTGTGGTCGACACGGCCACCGCGACCGGCGCGGCCGCCGATCCCGTCGTACGCGACCGGCTCGTACGCCAGTGGGCAGAGCTGCGCACGATGCGCTGGAACGCCCTGCGCACGCTGGGGAGTTCCGGCGGCCCTGGAGGCGCCGGGGCGCCCAGTGTGGCGAAGCTGCTGTGGGGTGGCTGGCATCGGAGGCTCGGTGAGCTGGCGGTGCGGGTGCGGGGGGCCGCGGCGGCCGTGGGCCCGGCGGACTGGTCGGCGACGGCACCGTACGAACTCGACGTGTTCCAGCACCTGTTCCTCTTCAGCCGGGCCGACACGATCTACGGCGGTTCGGACGAGATTCAGCGCACGATCATCGCCGAGCGCGTGCTCGGCCTGCCTAGGAAGCCGAAGGGCTGAGGGAGTCGCGATGCGAGGCGTGATCTTCGATGGGAAACAGACCCAGGTCGTGGACGATCTGGAGATACGGGATCCGGGGCCGGGGGAGGTTCGGGTCGCGATCTCCGCGGCCGGGCTGTGTCACAGCGACCTCTCTGTGGTGGACGGGACCATACCGTTCCCCGTTCCTGTGGTGCTCGGCCATGAGGGCGCGGGTGTGGTGGAGGCGGTGGGGGCGGGCGTCACCCATGTCGAGCCCGGCGACCATGTGTCGCTGTCCACGCTCGCCAACTGCGGGGCCTGCGCGGAGTGCGACCGGGGGCGGCCGACGATGTGCCGCAAGGCCATCGGAATGCCGCAGCAGCCGTTCGCGCGGGACGGCCGACCGTTGTACCAGTTCGCGTCCAACTCGGCCTTCGCGGAACGGACGGTGGTCAAGGCGGTCCAGGCGGTCCGGATCCCGAAGGACATCCCTCTGACGTCCGCCGCGCTGATCGGTTGCGGCGTTCTGACGGGCGTCGGCGCCGTCCTGAACCGCGCCCGCGTGGACCGCGGCGACAGCGTCCTGGTCATCGGCACCGGCGGCATCGGCCTCAATGTCATCCAGGGCGCCCGGATCGCGGGAGCCTTGCAGATCGTCGCGGTCGACTCCAACCCGGCGAAGGAGTCGGTGGCCCGCCAGTTCGGCGCGACGCACTTCCTGGCCTCGACGGAGGGCGTGAAGGACATCCTCCCTCTGGGCGCGGACCACGCCTTCGAGTGCGTCGGACGGACCGAACTCATCCGCCAGGCGGTCGACTTGCTGAATCGCCACGGCCAGGCGGTTCTCCTCGGAGTTCCCCCGTCGACGGCCGAGGCCTCCTTCCTCGTCTCCTCCATGTACCTGGACAAGTCGATCCTCGGCTGCCGCTACGGCTCATCGCGTCCACAGCGCGACATCGCCCTGTACGCGGACCTGTACCGGGAGGGCCGCCTGCTCCTGGACGAACTGGTGACGGCCACCTACCCGGTGGAGGACTTCGACAAGGCGGCCCAGGACGCGCACGAGGGGAGGGTGGCGAGGGCGGTGCTGACGTTCTAGCCGGGGGCAGGCTCCGAGCGTGGGGCGGCGAGGGGCGGCAGTCCAGCCGTCCCGGCTGCGGGCAATGGTGCCGCTGGGGCGGCACCCGTGCCGGCTGCGGGCATCGTGCCGCTGGGGCGGACACCCGTTCCACAGAGAGCGGCACCCTGTCAGCGCCGGCAGTCGCTCCCACGCCGACCTCGGCCGCACCCCGCGGGGACAGTTGTCCACAGGCCGGGAAATCCCGTGGGCCACTGTCGGCGCCGTCCCCTAACGTCATCGCATGACCTACCGAGACGTCGCCTCCAAACAGGCCCTGGCCTGGGCCGTCGTGGCCATCGGCGCTCGCATGCCGGTAGCCATGGCCCCCTTGGCCCTGGTGTTCCTGACCCGCGAGCGCCCCGGCGGCTACGCCCTCGGAGCAGCCCTGGCAGCGGCGTACGTGATCGGCGAAATCGTGGGCGCCCCCTTCCTGGGCACCCGCATGCGCCCCCTCAGAGCCCGCCCCCAACTCGCTGCGGGCCTGGCGGGAGGGGCCACCGGCTTCGCGGGCCTGGCCGCGTTCCCACACGCGCACCCGGCGATCCTCGCGGCCTTCGCCGTCCTCGCCGGAGCCGCCCCCTCCGCCGCCCCCGGCGGCCTGCGCGCCCTGCTCACCGCCATGGTCCCTCAGCGCGCCGTGGCCCAGGCACTGTCCGCCGAGTCGATGCTGACGTTCGGCATATGGTCCCTGACCCCGGCGGCGGTCACCGGCCTCGCGCTGGGCGTCGCCCCCAGGATCCCGCTGCTGCTCGCGGGGGCCCTGATGGCGTCCTCGGTCGCGGGCCTGTGGATGCTGCCCGCGGGCTGGGCCGCGGACGACACGGACCGCGACGGCGAGTCGATGGCACGGATCCTGTCGAGGGCCTGGCCGGCGTACGTGACGGGCGCGGCCGGTCTCTCACTCCTCGCCCTCGCCGAACTCGTCCTGCCCGCCCTCCTCGAACAGCGCGGCACGGGCGTCGGCTGGGCGGGCCCGCTGCTCACGGGACTGTCCCTGGGCTCGGCGACGGGGGCGTTCCTGTACGGGCTGCGCGACTGGCCGGGCCAACTGCGCACCCGGAGCGTGCTGCTGCTCTGCGCGATGTCCGTGTGCGTGGCGGTGGTCGCGCTGATACCGAGCCTGGCGTGGATCGCGGCGGCGCTCGTCCTCGCGGGCGTGCTGCAGGCCGGAGCCATGCTCACCCGCAACCTGGCGCTGCGCGAGATCCTCCCGCCGAGCGCGCTGGCCGCGGGCTACTCGGTGATGTACGCGGCCGTGGGCGCCGGTTACGCCGCGACCGGCTCCCTCGCGGGCGCCCTGCTCCACTTCGCGGCGCCCTCGACCGCGATCCTGGCGGGCGTCGGACTCACCCTGCTGCTCACCGCCGTGGGCGCACTGGGGGAGAGCCGCCGGGCGGCGGGCGTGGCGAGCGCCGGTGAGAGCTCAGCCTCCGGACGGGACAAGGGAGTTGTCAAAAGCCCCGCCGACGCCCGTCCCGGAGCGGAACGTGCGCCGATATGCAGTGGGAGTGACACCGAGCGCCGCCTGTAGGTGCTGCCGCATCGACTGGGCCGTTCCGAAGCCGGCGTCCCGCGCCACCTGGTCGATCGACAGATCGCTGGACTCCAGCAGATGCCGGGCCCGTTCGACGCGCTGCTGGGTGAGCCATTGCCCGGGGCTGACGCCGACCTCCTCGCGGAAGCGGCGCGTGAAGGTGCGCACCGACATGGACTCCTGCTCGGCCATGTCGCGCAGTTGGATCGGCTCGTGGAGGCGGCCCAGGGCCCAGGCGCGGGCGGCGGTCGTGGTGACCGCCTGTGCGTCCGGCACCGGGCGCTGGATGTACTGCGCCTGGCCGCCGTCGCGGTGCGGCGGTACGACGGTGCGGCGGGCCACCTCGTTGGCGACGGCGGCGCCGTGGTCGCGGCGTACGAGATGGAGGCACAGGTCGATCCCGGCCGCGACACCGGCTGAGGTGAGGACGTCCCCGTCGTCGATGAAGAGCACATCGGCGTCGACCTTGATCTTGGGGAAGAGCTCCTGGAAGTGCTCGGCGTGCATCCAGTGCGTGGTGGCCGGGCGGCCGTCGAGATACCCGGCCGCGGCGAGGACGTAGCCGCCGATGCAGATGGAGACGAGGCGGGTGCCGGGGCGGATGTGGGCGAAGGCGGCGGCCAGTTCGGGGGTGAGCACTCCTTCCTCGTGGACGGGGGCGAGTTCGTACGAGGTGGGGACGACGACGGTGTCCGCGGTGGCCAGCGCCTCCGGACCGTTCGCGACGAAAACGGCGAAGTCGGCGTCCGTCGCGACCGGGCCGGGCGGCCGGACCGAGCAGGTGACGACGTCGTACAGGGGCCGTCCCTCCGCGTCGCGCGCCTTGCCGAATATGCGGTGCGGGATGCCCAGCTCGAAGGGAAGCAGCCCGTCGAGGGCGAGGACGACGACACGGTGCCGGGAGGGCGCGTGCTGTCGGGGGGCTGCCGTCGGTGCGGGTACCTGCTGCGACGGCGCCGTGTGCGCGGGTGCCTGCTGCGAAGGCGCCGTGTGCGTGCGTGCGGTGTGCGAGGGTGCCTGCTCTTCGGCCATGGCCCGATCCTAGCGAATGCTGTCCGCCCGGCCAGTGGTTCGCATGGCTCCTATCCCTGAAGCTCTACGACGTGACCCAGACAACCGATGCCATCACTCCTACACAGAAGCCCTCTGTTCCGGGCCGCCCCCGTATCCACCGCGCGTGGTTCGTCGCCGCCGTCACCTTCGTGACGATCATCGGTGCTGCGGCCTTCCGATCGCTGCCGGGGCTACTGATCGATCCGCTGCACCAGGAGTTCCACTGGTCGCGCGGCACGATCGGCGCGGCGGTCTCGATCAACCTCGTGCTGTACGGGGTGACGGCGCCGTTCGCGGCCGCGCTGATGGACCGATTCGGCATCCGCCGTGTGGTGGCGGTCGCCCTGACGGTGATAGCGCTCGGTTCCGGGCTGACCGTGTGGATGACGGCGGCCTGGCAGCTCCTGCTCTGCTGGGGCCTGCTGGTGGGCCTGGGCTCCGGCTCGATGGCGCTCGCGTTCGCGGCGACGGTCACGAACCGCTGGTTCACGGAGCGGAAGGGCCTGGTGACGGGCATCCTGACGGCGGCCTCGGCTTCCGGTCAGCTGATCTTCCTCCCGCTGCTCTCCTGGATCGTCACGGATCACGGCTGGCGCCCCGCCGCGGTGACGGTGGCCCTCGCGGCCCTCGCGGTGGTCCCCTTCGTATGGCTGTTGCTGCGGGACCACCCGGCGGACGTGGGCCAGAAGCCGTACGGGGCCGAGGAGTTCGTGCCCAAGCCCGAGCCGGTCCGGGGCGCGGCTCGCCGCACGGTCACGGTCCTGGCCTCCGCCGTCCGCACCGGCCCCTTCTGGCTGCTGGCCGGCACCTTCGCGATCTGCGGCGCCTCGACGAACGGCCTGGTCCAGACGCACTTCGTGCCCGCGGCCCACGACCACGGCATGCCCGTCACGGCCGCCGCCTCGCTCCTTGCGGTCATCGGCGTCTTCGACGTGGCCGGCACGGTCGCCTCGGGCTGGTTCACCGACCGCTTCGAGCCCCGTCGGCTGCTGGCGGTGTACTACGCGCTGCGCGGCATCTCGCTGCTCTTCCTCCCGATGCTCCTGGCCTCGACCGTGCACCCTCCGATGATCTTCTTCATCGTCTTCTACGGCCTCGACTGGGTCGCCACGGTCCCGCCCACCCTCGCCCTGTGCCGCGAGCAGTACGGCGAGGACAGCGCCATCGTCTTCGGCTGGGTCCTCGCCTCGCACCAGGTCGGCGCCGCCCTCGTCGCCTTCCTCGGCGGAGTCGCGCGGGACACCTTCGGCTCGTACGACGTCGTCTGGTACGCCTCGGGCGCACTGTGCGCGGCGGCTGCGCTGATGGCGCTGGTGATCCGGCGGCGACCGGTTCGGATGGCGACGGCCCTGGCCTGACCGAGACCGGCGGGACGAAGTGTCCCTGGTCGACCGGATGAGAAGGGTGTCCTGTCGAAGGGGCGCGGGGAACTGCGCGACTAGAGGAAGCGCCCCTTGTGGAACAGCAGCGGCGCCATGTCGTCGGCGCCGTCCCCGATGCCGAGCGCGTTCACCCGCCCCACCACTATCAGGTGGTCCCCGCCCGTGTGCACCGCGTGGATCGTGCAGTCGATCCAGGCCGCGACGCCCGCGAGGCGGGGCGAGCCGGAGACGGGCGCCGCGTCGTACACGACCCCGGCGAACTTGTCCGCGCCGCTCACCGCGAAGCCGCGGCACATCTCGCCCTGGTGGGCGCCGAGGACGTTCACGCAGAAGACTCCCGCGCGGGCGATCCGCGGCCAGGTTGTCGACGTACGGCCGACCATGAAGCAGACCAGCGGAGGGTCGAGGGAGAGCGAGGAGAAGGACTGGCAGGCGAAACCGGCCGGGCCCACCCTGTCGTCGCCATCGCCGGCCGGAGCGGTCACCACGGTGACGCCGGTCGCGAAGTTCCCCAGCACACGGCGGAACTCGGCCTGATCGACCGGCGCCCGTTCGTCGTCGCCGACCGCGCGCAGATCCGGACGCGGCAACGCCTCGACGGGCCCCGCGACGGTAGGGGCCCCGGCCGACCTGAGGTAACGGACGGCGGCGGCCGCCATCCCTGCGTGTCCCATCACATCAACCATTGAAGCTGACGGATCGTCAGATAGGAAGGGTGCAACCTCGCCTTGCCCCTCCCGTGCCCCGCGCGCACAGCCCCACGTATCTTTCGCCCCATGAGGTGGGGAGACACATGGCGGCCCAAGCGCTCAGGACTGAGCTGGGTGAACGCCGAACTGAACGCGGCCGCGGCGGTCTGTGCGGCGCAGCTGGCGGTGGTCTGCGCGATCTGGTGGGTCGGGACGTTCGACGACGACACCCACGGTGCGGGGTCCGGCGGTGGACTCGCCGCGGTCGGTCTGCTGTGCATGCTCGTCTTCGGCCCGCTGCTCCTCGCCGTCCTGGGCCTGGTGCACGCGGCGGCCCACACCATGCCGGCCGCCACGCTCGCCCGACTCGCGACCCGGCGCGTCCGCGGCTCCGAGGAGGCCTGGCACCTGGTGTTCGTGGCCGCGCTCGGTGTGCTCTGGGCGGCCGTGGCCGTCGTGCTCGGCGGCCTCTCGCCCCCCGGCACGACCGCCCTGCTCATCGCGGCGTCCGGTGTCCTGCCCGCGCTGGGCGTGGCGTACGTCCGGCGGCGGGAGCTCGCCACGGGCCGCGTTCCGCGCAGCCGCCGCATCTGGGTCCGCTCGGCGCTCGCGTCCTTCGGAGCGTGCGTGCTGGTCGCCGGCGCGGGCGCCGTGGGCCTGTCCATGGGACTCATCAAGGAGTACGAGCCCCCGAAGCTGTCCGCCGGGCAGCTCGCGGGAGTATGGCGGGGCGACGGCGGGGCCGTCCTGCGGCTGCGCGCCGGCGGTCGGGCCGAGCTCACCAAGCTGCCCGCCCAGCCCGAGTTCGGGGACGTGACGACCAAGGACTTCACGCGGTGCCACGGGACGGGGAGTTGGTTCCTGGACACCGAGGGCCGCTACGACCCGTACTCCGACGCCTACGACGAGGGCGACCCCGCGGCACGGGACGGTGTCGTCGTACAGGTCGCGGACTGCGGCCACGACACGTACTGGACCATCGGCGGCAGTGAGCGCAGTCCCGAGCTGTTCGTGCTGTTCGGCGACGCTGACTCGGGGGACCTGCGCATTCTGAAGCGCGACTGAAACGGTCGTCCGCTTCGCCGCTTCGCCGCTTCGCCGCTTCGCCGTTCCGTCGCTTCGCCGCTCCGCCGTTCCGTCGTTCGGCCGTTCCGTCGTTCGGCCGTTCCGTCGTTTCGGCGACCGGGTACAGCTCAGCGGCCCCGGTATCTGGGACCGCGCCGCTCCACGAAGCTCGCGACCCCCTCGTTGGCGTCGGCCGTCGTCATGTTGATCTCCTGAGCGGCCGCCTCGGCGGCGAAGGCGGCCGCACGGTCGGTGTCGAGGGAGGCGTTGACCAGCTGTTTGGTGAGGGCGAGGGCACGGGTCGGGCCGGCCGCGAGGCGCTCGGACCACTCACGGGCGGTCTTCTCCAGCTCGTCCGGCGGTACGACCCTGTTGACGAGGCCGATCCGTTCCGCGTCCGTGGCCGTCAGCGCGTCGCCGAAGAACATCAGCTCCTTGGCGCGCTGCGGGCCGAGGAGGCGGGGCAACAGATAGGCCCCGCCGCCGTCGGGGACGAGCCCGCGCCGCACGAACACCTCGATGAACTTGGCCGACTCCGCCGCGAGGACGAGGTCGCAGGCGAAGGCGAGGTGCGCGCCGATCCCGGCCGCCGTCCCGTTGACCGCCGCGATCACCGGTTTCTCGCAGTCGAGGACGGCGGCGATCAGGCGCTGGGCGCCGCGGCGGATGGTGCGGGCGACGTCGCCGGGCACCCGTTCCCCGGCCGGCGGTCCCCCGCGCAGGTCCGCGCCTGCGCAGAAACCGCGGCCCGTCGCCGTGATCACGACGGCGCGTACGTCCGGGTCGGCGGACGCCTGCGCGAGCAGCGCGATCACGCGTTCCCGCTGGTCCCAGGTGAGGGCGTTCATCGCCTCGGGTCGGTTGAGGGTGATCCACGAGACGGCGTTGTCAGTGGCGTGACGTATCAATGAGTCGAGGGGCTTTTCGGCAGACGCAGGGGATTCGGGAGCTATACGGGATTCAGCAGTCTCACGGGATTCACGGGATTCACGGGGGGAGTCGGACATGGGGGTACTCCGTTTCGTACGGGGAGTGGCGGGCCGCTTGCCCGGGAGGCGTGGCAGTGCGGGCGACCGCTCAGCGGCACACCACCAGCGCGTCCAGCGCGACGGCTCCCTGTCCCCTGGGCAGCACCATCAGCGGATTGATGTCCAACTCCGCGATCTCGTCCCCGAGTTCGAGGGCCATGCGCTGCACCCGGATCACGACCTCCACCAGCGCGTCCACATCGACCGGCGGCCCCCCGCGGACCCCGTCGAGCAGCGCCCGCCCCCGCAGCTCGGACAGCATGGCCCGCGCCTGGTCCTCGCCGAAGGGCGGCACGCGGACGGCCGCGTCGCGCAGTACCTCGACGAGGACACCGCCGAGCCCGACGGTCACGGTCGGCCCGAAGAGCGGGTCCTGCGTGACGCCGACGACCATCTCGACGCCCCGCTCGACCATCTGGCACACGAGCACCCCGTCGAGCGAGATCCCTTCGTAGCGCGCGATGTCGGTCAGCTCGCGATAGGCGTCGCGGACCTGGCTGGCGGAGGTCAACCCGATCTTCACCAGACCGAGTTCGGTCTTGTGGGCGATCTGGGCGCCGGAGGCCTTCATGACGAGGGGGTAGCCGACCTGGCCGGCCGCCCGCACCGATGCCGCCGCGCTGGTCACCAGCTGCTCGCGCGGCACGCGGATCCCGTACGCGCGCAGCAGCTGCTTGGCCGCGTGCTCGCTCAGCTGCTGCCCGGGACGCATCAGCGCCTGCGCCTTGCGGAAGGAGGGCGAGGGAGTGCGCGGCGCCTCGTCGAAGGGGGAGCGGTACGCGGAGACGAACCGGTGGTGGTCCAGGTGGGCGCGGACGGCGGTGATGCAGTTGGCGAACGTACGGAAGGTGGCGACCCGGGACGACCCGAGCAGCGTCTCGCGGTACGCGGCCTCCGTGCCGACCGGCGACCCCCACACCACGCACACCAGCTTGTCCGTCTGCTCCGCCGCGTCCACCAGATCCTGTGCGAGCTTGTCGCTCATGGGCGGGAAGGGCCCGGTGATGGGGCAGATCAGCACCCCGACGGCAGGATCGGCGAGGATCGCGTCGATGATCTTACGGCCGCGCCAGTCGCCGACGGGGTGGCCGCCGTTGTCGACGGGATTGGCGACGTTCAGGTACTCCGGTATCCACTCGTGCAGCTCGGCCTGCTTGTCGGACGACAGCGTGGGCAGGGACAGTCCCGCCTCACTCGCCAGGTCCGCGAAGTGCGCGCCCGTGCCGCCCGAGATCGAATAGACGACGACCCCGTCGGCCTGGGGGGTGCGGGCCCGCGCCAACAGGGCGGCGGTGTCCTGGAGTTCGTCCAGTCCGTCGACCCGGATCACGCCGTACTGCCGCATCGCCGCGTCCACCACCGTGTCGGCGCCGGTCAGCTTGCCGGTGTGTGAGGCGGCGGTACGGGCGCCGGTCTCGGTGCGGCCGACCTTGACCGCGACGACGGGCACCCCGCGCCGGGCGGCGCGGTCGGCGGCGAGCAGAAAGGAACGGCCGTCCTTGAGCCCCTCCACGTAGCAGGCGATGGCGCCGACCTCGGGCTGTTCGGAGAAGTAGGAGATGAAGTCGGCGGTCTCCAGGTCGGCCTCGTTGCCGGTGGGTGCCCAGTGGGAGAGCCGCACGCCCAGCTCCTGCATCGCGAACACCGGCCGTCCCTGGTGGCCGGACTGGGTGATGAGCGCGATCGCGGGACCGTCGAGGTCGTCGCGGAACTTCTCGAAGGCGTTGAGGTTGGTGTTGGGCCCGAGCAGCCGGAGGCCGGAGCGGCGGACGGCGGTGGCGAGGCGGGCCTGCGCGGCGGCGCCCTCGGCTCCGGTCTCGGCGAACCCGGAGGCGAAGGCGACGGCGAACTTCACCTTGGCCTCGGCCAGTTGCTCGATCACGGGAAGGGGGTCGCCGACCAGGAGCACAGCCAGGTCGACCTGCTCGGGCAGGTCCGCGACGGAAGGGGAGCAGGGTATGCCGAAGACCGACTGACGGGTGGGGTGCACGGGGTGCAACCGGGCGCCGACCCGCTCGGACCAGGCGATCAGCTGCCGGGTGATGCCGGTGTTCGGCCGCCCCTCGGCGTCCGAGGCGCCGATGACGGCCACGGACTCCGGACGGAAGAAGCGGTCCAGGTCGGGTACGGCGGCGTACAGCGGACGGCCGCTGACGTCGAGGTCGTCGGCCTCGGCCGGCCGGCCGTGCACGACCGGTGAGGGTTGCTCGCCGCAGGCGATGACCCGGGCCCGGCGGGAGTCGGTGGTGAGGGTGCCATGGGTTGATCCAAGCATCGGTCCGCCCGCTCCTGTGTGACAGCCAACTTATAACTGACGCAGTGTCAGATTACTGAACTGACGCTGCGTCAGGAACCGTTGTGCAGGCAAAGACCTGTGGCGGGCACCTTGGTGGTACCCGCCACACAGAAGTTGGGAACGCCATGGGAGGACAGCGACCCCTCACAGCACCGCCAGGACCTCCTTCGCCACCCGCTCGCCGGAGCGGACGGCGCCGTCCTCGCCGCATCCGACGCACGCGTAACACACGTGGTACGTCAGTGATGTGAGAGTTCGTGCGCCGGGCGCCGCTGAAATCAGCGTGTGTCGGACGGCTGCTTCCGCGTCACGGAGCGGGCCACCGCTTTCGCGATCTTCTCGGCGTCGAGGGCGAGTTCGCGGAACATGCCGCTGATGGGGTTGGTGAAGCCGGTGAAGTACAGGCCGGGGGCGTTCCTGGGGGTGCGGGCGCCGTGCACGACGGGGCGCCCGCGGTCGTCGAGTACGCCGAGGTGCCCGACGACACGCTCCAGCGCGCGGACGTACCCCGTCGCGGCGATGACGACCTCCGGGCCGATGCGGCTGCCGTCGGCGAGGACGACCTTGCCGTCCTCGAATCCGTCCACCGCGGCCACGATCTCCAGGCGGCCCTTGCGGACGGCGTCGATGAGGCCGACGTCCTGGACGGGGATGGAGCCCTCGTTGACGCGGGAGTAGAGCCCGGTGTCGGGGCGGGGCAGCCCCTGGGCCGACAGGTCCGGCACGCTCAGCTTGGCCATCGGCCCGGCGAGGCGGTCGACGACGCGCACCGGCAGCCGTCGTACGAGAATCCCGGTGAACTGGGCGGCCCAGCCGGCCGTCGAGCGGCGCACGATGTGCGGGGCCGTGCGGACCGAGAGGCGTACGCGTGAGGCGCCGCCCTCGATCAGGTCCACGGCGATCTCGGCGCCCGTGTTGCCGACGCCGACGACGAGGACGTCGCGGCCGGCGTAGGGGGCGGGGTTGCGGTACTCGCCGGCGTGCAGGAGTTCGCCGGTGTAGGTGTCGCGGCCGGACCAGTCGGGCAGGTGGGGCGTGTGGTTGTAGCCGGTGGCGACGACCACCGCGCTGCCGGTCAGTTCGCGGCCGCCGGTGGCGTGCAGCAGCCAGCCGTCGCCGCCCGGCGCGGGCTCGACGCGCGAGACCTCGACGCCCGTGACGATCTCCAGCTGGTGGTATTCGGCGTACTTCTCCAGGTAACGCACCACGTTGTCACGTGACACCCACCGCCCGAACGAGCGTGGCATCGCAAGCCCCGGCAGCGCGGACAGCCGCCGCGTGGTGTGCAGGTGCAGCCGGTCGTAGTGGCGCCGCCAGGACGCCCCGACCTTGTCGGACTTCTCCAGCACGACGGCCCGTACGCCCTGGGCGCGCAGCGCGTACGCCACCGCGAGTCCACCGGGGCCGCCGCCGATCACGTACACGGGGCGGTCTTCGTGGGACGGCACCGTGCGGGGCGTCGAGGAAGCAGTCGAGTCGGCCATGAGCGCGAGCGTAATCACGCCCCCGCTTGATAGGTCTCGGTCAAGACCGGAATCGGTTGCGAACTGATCACGGGTGTAGGAGGAGTGGGTGGGACTGGTGGCGTAGGTCACTTGGTTGTGTGTGGCGTGTGCAGGGGCGAGTGGCCCCCGCCTCTTGCGCAGACATGCTCCGTACGCTGAACTGACGTACCGTCAGATCCCGCGTGCGGCAGGAGGTTCGGCCATGGACACGATCTGGCTCAGCGGGGCGCAGTGGCTGGCCGTGCTGCGGATCGGGCTCGGGCTGTGGTGGCTGGAGAGCTGGCGGCACAAGGACAAGAAGGGCTGGTTCGAGCGGGGGACCGGGATCGCGTGGGCGGCGGACGTCGCGGCCGAGCACCGGTGGAACGCGGTGCGCTCGGGCTTCGACGTGGTGGTCGCACCACGCCCCCGCACGATGGCGTACATCGTCGTGTACGCCGAGTTGGCCCTCGGGCTCGGCCTGGTGGCCGGACTCCTGACGCCGATCGCCCTGGTCGGCGGGCTGCTCCTGAACGTCCTCTATCTCGTCCTCATGATCCACGACTGGGCCGAGCAGGGGCAGAACTCGATGATGGCGCTGATCTCGGTGGTCGGGTTGTTCGGAATGTCGTGGCAGACGTGGTCCCTCGACAACGCGATCGGACTGTTCCGGTGAGCGCCGGCTTCGACGTCCCCGAGGTGGACGCCTTCACCCGCCGGTACTGGGACGGGGCGGCGGAGGGGCGGCTGCTGGTGCGGCGCTGTGGTGGGTGCGGGCGGGCCCATCACTACCCGCGGGAGTTCTGCCCGTACTGCTGGAGCGAGGACGTGACCTGGGAGCCGGCGAGCGGCCGGGCCACGCTCTACACCTGGTCCGTCGTCCACCGCAACGACCTGCCGCCGTTCGGCGAGCGCGTGCCGTACGTCGCCGCCGTCGTCGACCTCGCGGAGGGCCCCCGGATGATGACCGAGGTGGTGGAGTGCGCGGAGGGCGCGCTGCGCATCGGGATGGAGCTGGAGGTCGCCTTCCGCACGGGGGTGCCGGTTTTCCGGCCTCGGACGCCGCTTCCCCCGGGCTTCCCGGGCGCGAGCCCGGTGTGAGCCGAGGTTGAGAGGTCCCCGGGGTGTGCCCCGTACGGCCGACGCGTTTCAATGGCCGGATGGCTGACGTCCACGAGCACCACGCGACCCATTCCTCCCCCGAGCTGCGCGGTCATGGTCTGCGGCTGCGCCTGTGGAACGCTGAGTCCGACACCGACGTCGCGGCGTATCTGCGCGGGCTGTCGGACCCGGAGTTCCAGCGCTGGAACACGCCGCTCAGGATGATCCGGGACCTCGACGGCGCCCGTGAGTCGCTCCGCTCGCGCACCGAGAGCACGGCGGACGGTACCGGGTTCTCCTTCTGCGTCGTGGACGCGGACACCGATGCGATCCTCGGCCACATAGGCGTCAACGAGATCAACCACGTCATGAGCCGTGCCATCGTCGGCTATTGGGTCCTCCCCGAGGCCCGCGGCCGCCAGGTCGCCACCCGAGCCCTGGCCCTCGCCGCCCGGTACGCCCTCACCGACCTCGGCCTGCACCGCCTGGAACTGGGCCATGCCCTCGGTCACGAGGTGTCCTGCCGCGTCGCCGAGCGCTGCGGATTCCGGTATGAGGGGACGCTGCGGGGCGCGATGTTCGAGGCGGGGCGGCATGACGCGTTCCGGGACGAGCATCTCCACGCGCGGCTGGCGACGGATCCCGAGCCGCACCTGGGACTGCCGGAGGCGCCCTGAAGCCGCATCCGGGACTGCTGGAGGCGCCATAAATCGGAGGCACGGCGCCGCGGCCCCGCGCGAGCATGGAGCATGGACCATGTTGCGTACGACTGGCATCTCACCCATGACCTGGACGTCTTTCTCGGGCGGGCCGGGGAGTTCCTTCGCTCGCGGCCCGCGGAGCACACCGTGCCGCTGACGGTCACCGACACGTTGCGCAGGCGCGGCCCGCACGGGTTCGGGGAGGAGGCGCCGGTCTTCGGCTTCCTGGAACGGGAGGGTTCCGTACGGGCGGCCTTCTTCCGTACGCCGCCGTACCCGCTGAGCGTGACACCGCTGTCCGAGGAGGACGCGGACGCCCTCGCCGCCCGGCTCGCGGACGCCGGGCACAGCCCGCCCGGTGTCTTTGCCGACCACGCCGGCGCCACAGCCTTCGCCGAGGCCTGGCAGCGGCGGGCGGGAGCCGCGGCCACGCTCCGGCGGCGCGAGCGGCTGTACCACCTCGGCACCCTGACACCGCCCCAGCCCGCGCCGCCCGGCCGGGCCAGGGTCGCGACCAAGGCCGACCGAAGCCAACTCATCCGCTGGCACGGCGAGTTCGCAAAGACCATCGGCGAAGGCGGCGCTCGTGACGACGGCGCCTGGGCCGACGACCGGATCTCCTACGGCGGCGTCACGCTCTGGGAGACCCCCGACGGAACCCCCGTCTCCATGGCGGGCGCGACCGCGCCGGTCGCCGGGCAGATCCGCGTCGCCCCCGTCTACACCCCGGCCGATCTGCGCGGCCGTGGTTACGCGGGCGCCGCCACCGCGGAGGTCAGCCGCGCCGCGCTCGCTTCCGGCGCCGAGGAGGTACTGCTCTTCGCCGACCTCGCCAACCCCACCAGCAACGGCCTCTACCAGCGCATCGGCTACCGCCCGGTCTCGGACTTCGCGAGGTACGACTTCACGACGTAGGAGTGCGGGATGTGCGACCTCACGACGTAGGGCTGCGGGATGTGCGACCTCACGACGTAGGGCTGCCGGATGTGCGACCTCACGACGTAGGGCTGCCGGATGTACGACCTCACGACGTAGGACCGCGGGCCGTGCGACTCCACGTAGGACCGCGGGCCGTGCGGCTCCACGACGTAGGACTTCACGGCCACAGCAGCTCCTTGAGCCAGCCGCGGTCGTCCGTGTCGCGGCGGTAGGTGAGGCGTACGTGCCGCCGCCGGGCGTCGCCCTGGAAGAACTCCACCTCGTCCGGCCGGAGGCGGTACAGGGTCCAGGTCGGGGCGGGCGCGTCCGGCTCCCGCCGGGCCCGGTCCCACGCCGCGTCCGACGCCCGCGCCAGCTCCTCCCGCGACGGCAGGACGTCGCTCTGGTGGCCGACCAGCGCGGCGGCCAGCGCACCCGTGGAACGGGCGTGCAGGTCCGCCTGGCCCTCCTCCGGCGAGGCGACGGCGACGGGGCCACGAAGCCGGACCTGTCGCCCTTGAGCAGGCCAGTAGAAGCCGAGGGCGGCATACGGGCGGGCGGTCAGCTGCCGACCTTTGCGGCTCGTCGCGTGCGTCGCGAACGACCAGCCGGCCGCGTCCGCGCCGTGCAGCATCACGATGCGGACGTCGGGCAGGCCGTCCTCGCCCGCCGTCGCCAGCGACATCGTGTGGGGCTCAGGCTGCCCGGTCGCCACCGCCTCCGCGAACCACCGCGTGAACAGGGCCAACGGCTCCTCCGGCGCCTTCTCCGGCTCGAAGCCGGGCAGCTCCGTGTCCCACACCCGCAGCGATCTCAGCAGCTCATGAAGATCCGGTTCCATGCCCCGAGTATCGCTCGCGGGTCCGGCACAGCTGCGCCATCAGCTCCCCGGCAGCTCCACGTCCAGGTCTGCAGGGGCCACTGCGGTTGATGAGCACGGAGGAAGGCCGCAATCGGGTCTTCGCCGAGAACCGGGGAGGCAGTACGTTGATCTCCCAGCCGGAGCGGGTCAACGGACTTCTTCGATCTGTTCGGCATGCCGCGTGCCCAGGCACTCACGCCTTGGGAGTCCGCAGAAGTCGTAGAAGTCATCGAGAGGAAAGCGGAGCGACTGTGAACGCGACGGAATTCGCCTGGTTCAAGTCGAGTTGCAGCACCAACGAGGGCGGCGCCTGCTTCCTCCGTGCCATCCGTTGAGGCCCCGGCCCATAACGGGCGCCGCACTCACCGGCGCCCTCCTGCTCGGCCTCACCGCATGCGGCGTCGGGAAGCCGTCGCCCTGGATCACCGCGCCCGAGGTCTTCTACCTGCGTCCCCTCGGTGACAAGTCCGGGCCCTCGGACAAGGAACCCTTCCATCTCAGGGCCGAGGACGGCAGGGGCGCAGGCGGTCGTCGGCTCACCGCGGACGTAGTGGGCGGCTCGGAAGACGCCGTCCGGCTGCGCGGGAGCGGCGGCTGCAAGGGTGGTGCCACGCACGTCACTTGTGAGGTCGGAGCCGAGTACAACAACTGGGCGGACCTGGCGCGCGTCTCCCCGGTCGCCGCCAAGGGCAGCAAGCCCGGTGACACGGGCGTCGTGCGCTTCACGTACACCACGAAGGACGGGAAGAGGCTCACCGCACGTACCCGGTTCGTGGTCGGTGAGCCCGTGGTCGAGGCGCTCGTCCCCAAGTCCCTGGAGCACGTCGGTCCGGGCGCCGAGGTGACCAGCCCCGTTGTCGTCCGGAACACCGGCGAGGTGCCGGTCGTGGGACTGGGGCTGGAACTCAGCTCCGGCGGGCTGGAGTTCGAGAAACGGTACGCCAATTGCCGCTACCCGGAGATCAGCCACCACCACATCGCGGTGTGCCGCTTCCCGGACCTGCGGATCGCGCCGGGGGAGACCGTCGTCCTCAGGCCGGCCCTGCGGCTGCGCGCCCCGGAGACGCAGATGTACACCTCCTTCGGCCGTGACGTCTGGGCCCTGGACATGGGCCCGGGCCAGTACGGCAGCTATCCGAAGGGCGGCGACCACGGCGACGGCCCGACCCTCGACGCCGAGGTCACCAAGGACACGAAGGGCACCTTCGCGAAGGGCGGCGGTCACACGTATCTGGCCCTCGACACCCACGCCGACTACGAGGTCTCCGGCGCCGACCTGCACGGCGCCCCCGGCACCAAGCGCTCGCTCCGCCTCACCGTCCGCAACAACGGCCCCGCCGACTCCGGTTCCTCCACCCGGTTGGTGTTCAGCCCTCCCTTTGGCCTGACCCTCCTGAAGCAGCCCATGGAGGAGTACGACGACGGCGTCTTCAAGCCCTACTGCGAGAGCAATGACTTCACGTACACCTGTGACGTCGGCGAACTCGGGCCGGGGAAGTCCCGCACCTTCGAGTTCACCGTTCGCCTCGGCGACCCGGGGCAGGGCACGGTCAGCCTCCTGGACAAGGACCCGCCCAGCGAGTTCGACTTCGGCCGCCACGACCCGGACCCGTCCAATGACGAGGCGACCATCACAGTAGGGCCGTAGACCCGCTCAGCCCCGGCCCAGCACCACCGTCCCCGACGAGCAGAACCAGCCCCCGGTGCCGGAGGCCACGGCCAACTGTGGCAGCCCCCCGTCCGGCCTGCGCACCTGCCGCCCCTCGCCCGCCTCCCCCCGCAGTTGACGCACGGCCTCGACGATCAGGAACAGCCCCCGCATCCCGGGGTGCTGGGCCGACAGCCCGCCCCCGTCGGTGTTCACCGGCAGCTCCCCGCCCACCAGCAGCCGCCCCTTTCCGGCGTCCACGAACGCACCCCCCTCGCCCTTCGCGCAGAAGCCGAGATCCTCCAGGGTCACCAGCGTCATGTAGGTGAAGGCGTCGTAGATCTCGGCGAGGTCGATCTCCTGCGCGCGCACCCCTGCCCGCTGGAAGGCCAGCCGGCCGCTCACGGCCGCCGGGGACACCGTGAAGTCCTCCCACTCGGACATGGTGGTGTGCGAGACGTGCTCACCGGTGCCGAGGATCCACACCGGGTTCGTACGGCAGTCGCGTACGTACTCCTCGGCCGCGAGCAGCACCGCCGCGCCGCCGTCGGAGCGGATGCAGCAGTGCAGCTTGGTGAAGGGGTCCGCGATCATCGGGCCGGAAAGGACGTCGTCGACGGTGATCGGGTCGCGGAACATCGCCTCCGGGTTCGCCGTCGCGTTCGCGCGGGCCTGAACGGCGACAGAGGCGAGTTGTTCCGGCGTGGTGCCGTACTGGTGCATGTGGCGGCGTGCGGCCATCGCGTACTTGGCGATGAGTGTGTGGCCGTACGGGACCTCGAACTGCAGCGGGCCGCGCGCTCCGAAGGAGAGGTTTCCGGTGCGCCGACCCGCCTTGACGTCCGCGCGAGCCGTCGAGCCGTAGACGAGCAGCACTGCGTTCGCACGGCCCGCCGCGATCGCGTCCGCCGCGTGCGCCGCCATGACCTCCCAGGTGGAGCCGCCGACGGAGGTGGAGTCGACCCACGTGGGCTTCAGGCCCATATATTCGGCCACTTCTATGGGGGCCAGGGTGCCCAGGCCCGCCGACGCGAAGCCGTCGATCACCGACCGGTCCAGGCCCGAGTCGGCCAGCGCGCGGCGGGCCGCCTGGGCGTGCAGGGCGTACGGGGTCGCCTCGTCCGCCCGGCCGCAGTCGGAGAGGGCTATGCCGACGACGGCGACCTTCCGCTGTCCTGTCCGCTGTCCTGGAGTCATGAATCTGACGGTACATCAGATAAGTCCTCCGCCGGGAGGTGGCCGCACCCCTGTGCATCTGTCACCCCTCGCCCTAACATGACGGCCCGTCAGATCCGGGAGGAGCCCACCCATGGACGCCCGTTTCACCGCCGAGCAGGACGAGATCCGCCGCACTCTGCGGGAGCTGCTGGTCAAACGCTGCGGCCCGGAGGAGCTGCGGGCCGCCGTGCGGACCCCCGCCGGACACGACCCGGCACTGTGGGAGGCGCTCGCGCAACAGCTCGGGCTGCCCGGGCTCGCCCTCCCCGAGGCGTACGGCGGGGTCGGCTGCACGGTGACCGAACTCGCCCTCGCCTGCGAGGAGTCGGGGCGCGCCCTCACCCCCTCGCCGCTTCTCGCGACCGCCGTCCTCGCCGCCCCACTGATCCTCGCCCTCGGCACCGGGGTCCAGCGCACCGGACTGCTGCCACGCCTCGCCTCGGGCGAGCTGACCGCCGCCCTCGCCGTACCGGGCGCGGGGCTCGCGACGGCGCTCGGGCTGGTCGGCGACAACCGTGGGGACTGGGCGGGCGACGGGCGCGCCGGAGGCGTACAGGCGCGGCGGGTCGAGGGTGCCTGGCGCCTCTATGGGCAGGCGGCACAGGTGCTCGACGGACACAGCGCGGGGCTGCTTGTGGTGGCCGCGCACACCGGGGGCTTCGCTCGGTCGCGGACGCTGCTGTTCCTCGTACGAGAGGGCACCCAGGGGCTCGTGCGAGTGCGGCAGACGTCCTTGGACGAGACACGGCCGCAGGCCCGGGTCGAACTGCGGGACGTGGACGCCGAGTTGCTCGGCGACGACGGATCCGACGTGCCTGCCGCGCTCGCGGCTGTCGGAGACACCGCCGCCGCCGTGCTGGCCACGGAGGCCGTGGGCGCCGCCGACCGCGCGCTGGAGCGGACCGTCGAGTACGTGCGGCAGCGTGAGCAGTTCGGGCGGGCGATCGGGTCCTTCCAGGCGGTGAAACACCGGCTCGCGGATGTGTATGTGGGGGTGCAGGCGGCACGGTCGGCGGCGTACTACGCGGCGTGGGCAGCCGGTGCGGGCGGGGAACGGGTGGGTGCGCTCGCGCTCGCCCAGGCCCTGGAGGCGCTGCGCACCGCCGCCTCCGAGGGAATCCAGTTGCACGGCGGCATCGGCTTCACCTGGGAGCACGAGGCCCATCTCTACTTCAAGCGCGCCTCCGGCGACGAACTGCTCTTCGGGCCGGTGCACCGACTGCGGGGGTACGCCGCCGACGCCGCGCGCCTCTTCGACGGCGGGGAGGTGGCGGTCTGATGGCCGCGGGCGAGGGGCCGGGCGGGGAGGCGGCTGTGGGATCGGGCGGGGAGGCGGCTGTGGGATCGGGCGAGGGGCCGGGTAGGGGATCAGGTGCGGGACGGGGTGTGGGTTCGGACGCGGGATCAGGTGGGGGACCGGGTGCGGGGCGGGGCGCGGGATCAGGTGGGGGACCGGACAAGGGAGCAGCTGAGGAAGCAGGCAAAAAAACAGGTAGGGAAGCAGGTATGGGGTCGGGCAAGGGTTCAGGTGCGGGGCCGAGGCGGATTCCTGGCGTCCGGCTGGTGCAGAAGGTGTCCTCGACGCGGGCCTTCGCCCGGGTCGCCCCGCACCTGGTCCCCGCCCTCGACCGTGCCGTGCACCGGCTGACCCGCGGCAAGGTGCTGCTCAGCGCGCAGATGCTGCCGGGCGTCATCCTCACCGCGCGCGGCGCGAAGAGCGGGCTGGAACGGCGGACGCCGCTGGCCTGTATGCCGGAGAGTGTCTCTCCGGAGGGCGGCCCGGGAAGCTGGCTCCTCATCGGCTCCAACTTCGGGCGTACGGACCACCCCGCGTGGACCGGCAATCTCCTCGCTCATCCCGACGCCGAGATCAGCTGGAAGGGCGAGGACATCGCGGTAACCGCTCATCTCCTCGAGGGCGAGGAGCGAGGCGCGGCGTGGAAGGCGGTGCTGGCGTTCTGGCCGCCCTACGCCACGTATCAGGCGCGGGTCGACCGTGAGATCAGGCTGTTCCGGATCGTGCGGCGCTGAAGGGCGTACCTCCGCCCGGCGCTCTTGCCGCAACCCTGCCCGGGCGTTCATAACCCCGCCCGGGCGTTCATAACCCCGCCCGGGCGTTCATAACGCCGCCCCGGCGCCCGGGAAAGTCCGTTGCGGGCCGGGCGTCCGGCGCCGGACAGTGGGTCCATGACGCTGCCCATCACCCCTCCGCCCGGTCTGACCGTGCGCCCGGCGACACTCGACGACGCGGCGGCGGTGTGTGCGCTGCTCAACGAGATCGACCTGCTGGAGATCGGCCGTGCCGACACTGAAGTCGCTGAGATCCAGGCGGACTTGAAGCATCCCGAGGTGGATCTGGAGCGTGACTCCTGGCTGCTCTTCGACGGGGGCCGGCTGATCGGATACGGCCTGCTGTGGGACGACTCCGGCGGCGAGCGGATCGACATGGACCACTACACGCTGCCCGACCGGTCGCAGGCCGCACTGCACCTGTTCGACCTGATGGAGGACAGGGCCGCGGAGCGGGCGGCCGCCAACGGTGCGTCGCGGGCGGTGGTGCACCTGCACCTCAACATCGACCCCACCACGGACCTGCGCGCGCTGCGCGGACGAGGCTGGCTTCCGGTCCGCCGCTACAACGTGATGGCCCGCGACCTGTCCGGCGCGATCGACCTGCCGCCGACGCCTCCGCCCGGTGTGACCCTGCGGCCCTGCCCCGGCGAGCCCGACCGGCGGCGCGCCCACGCGCTGCTTCAGGAGTCCTTCGCCGACCACTTCGACTTCCAGCCGCGTACGTACGAACAGTGGCTGGACGACATCGACGCCGAGCGTGCCGACTGGTCGCTGATCTGGATCGCCCACGTCGACGGACTCGGGGACGCGGCCGTGCTGCGCACCCACAACGACCGCGCCTCGATGGCCTGGATCGGCCACCTCGGCGTCCTGCGCCGGGCCCGGGGGCAGGGCCTCGGCAGCCACCTCCTGCGCCATGCCTTCGGGCACTACGCGGCGCTGGGCCGTGACCGGATCGGCCTCGGTGTGGACACCGACAACAGCAGCGGCGCGCTCGCGCTCTACGAACGGCACGGCATGACCCTCGACTACGCCGTGGACACCTGGGAGCTGGTCCGCCCCGTCTGAGGGAGGGGCGGTGCCGTCCGTCGGTTCGGCCTCACAGCGTGGCCAGGCGCTCCACCAGCAGAAACCCGCCGATGCCGAGCATCGCTGCCCCGGAGGTGCGGACCACCGCGCGGGCCGCGGCCGGCCTCGCCCCCAGGACGGCGCGGGCCAGCACACCGACGCCGAGGTAGACGGCGGCACAGCAGGCCATGTGGACCGCACCGAGCACGGCGGTCTGCGCGGCCACCGGCGCGCCGGCCCCCGGCTTGAGGAACTGCGGCAGTACGGAGAGGTAGAGCAGCAGACCCTTGGGATTGAGGCCACTGATCGCGGCGCCGCGGAGGAATGCGCGGGCGGGGGAAGGGACGGAAGGCTCGGCGCTCTCCGGCGGTGCGGTGGTGTGGGCTCGGGCCGCCACAGGTGCTGCGGTGTGGGCTCCGGCTGCCATCACCAGTGCTGCGGTGTGGGCCCCGGTCGCCACCGGTGCGTCGGCTTCGGTGGCTACTGCTGCGGTGTGGGCTCCGGCGGCTACGAGTGCGGTGGTGTGGGCTCGGGCCACCACGGGTGCGGTGGTGTGGGCTTCGGCGGCAACTGGCGGTGTGCGGGCTCCGGCCGCTACCAGCGTGGCGGCGTCGGCTCCGGCCGTCACCGGAGCGGCAATTTCGCCGCCGCCGGGAGCCCCCGGCGTCGCCGGCCTCCGCAGAACCCCCCACCCCAGCCACACCAGATACCCCGCCCCCGCCACCGTGAGCGCGGTCAGCAGGCCCGGTGAGCCCGCGACCAGGACCGCCAGCCCGGCCACCGCGAGCACCGTGTGCACGGCGTACCCGGCGACGAGTCCCGAGACGGCGGGGAGCACCGACCGGCCGCGCAGTCCCGCGGATATCACGTACGCCCAGTCCGCGCCCGGTACGCACACCAGCAGCAGATCCACGGCGAGAAACGCCGTGACCATTCCCCAGTCCAGTCCCCAATCCATACCAGGGACATTAGGCGCGATTGCCCCAAAGGTGTTTCCGAAGTTTGCCCGCGATAGCGGACTTCGGGGGAAGATCTGCCTCGTGAATGCCGCTGGCCAGAAGATTCTTGCTGAGCTCCGGCGGGGCGGGCGGCTGACCGGGACCGAGCCGGCCGCGCGGGTGCGGCTCAGCGGCTCGCCGTGTCATCGGCGTCTGCGGGAGCCGGAGCGGTCCGATACCGGACCGTCTTCTCGGGTCCCCACCGCCGACCTCGCGGCCTTCCAGTGGCTCTACGGCGACCGGCCGGCGACGCTGCCGGGCGTGCAGCGGCCGACGTCTACGCCGGCGATGAAGCGCGTGGTGACGGACCGCCCGCTGCCCGCAAAGGGCCTCGCCGGTTCCACAGCGCAGCAGGCGGCAGTCCACACCGGTGGACTGCCGCCTGCATGACAGGAGTTGGGGCAACCGGGAAGAGGCGTACTACTTCGTCGGCTTCTTCCCGGTCACGCCGAGATGCACCAACAGCGCCAGATTGGGCTTGAGTTCAGCCTGCTTGACGCCCCACGTCTGGAAACCCTTCTGGTGCGAGGCCACCGCGGCCAGCATGGCGACAAGGGAACCGGCCATCGCCGCCGGGTTCACCTCCTTGTCGACCTTGCCCTTGGCCTGGAGGTCGGCGACCGTGTCGGTAAGGGAGTTGTTCACGGAGTTCAGGATCTTCATGCGGATCTTGTAGAACCGTTTGTCGCCCTCGGCGGCGCCCAGATCGACGACCCTGAGGATGGCGTCGTTCTTGCGCCAGAACTCCAGGAAGCCGTCGACGAGTTCCTGTGCGGTCTGCCAGCCGGCCTTGCCGACCCAGGAACGCCCTTCGAGCAGCTGGGTCAACCCCGCGCCCTCCGCGGCCATTTGCTCGGCGATCTCAAGGACGGCGCCTTCGACGTCCGGGAAGTACTGGTAGAAGGTCGCCGGTGAAGTGCCCGCCTTCCGGGCGACATCAATGACTTTGACGTCCCGGTAGGGCGAGGAGCTGAGCATCTCGCTGAGGCAGTCGAGCAGCTTCTGCCGGGTCGCCTGCCCTCGCCGTCCGGCCACGCGGCCGTCGACGGTACGCACTTGTCCTGTCATGCCGTCAGCTTACCGAGGGGTGATCGGAGCGCGATTCGGCCGACTGCAAATGGGGTGCGGGGGTGACTGTGGGGCCGTTATCGGCGGAGAGGTGGTGGGGTGTGGTGCCGATGTCGGCGGAGAGGTGGTGGGGTGTGGTGCCGATGTCGGCGCAGAGGCGGTGGGATGCGCGGCGAGATCAGTGGAGTGGCGGTGGGGTGCGGAGGTGGAGGAGAGTGGGGTGCCGGGGGATGCGGTCGGGGTGCGGGTGGAGTGTGAGCCGCCGCGCGCGCTGGATGAAAGGCCGTTAGCTTGACCGCATGGCCGAATCAGACGTTTCCTCTGATTTCCCAGAAGGCGTGCCCTGCTGGGTCGACGCGCAGCTCCCGGATGTGGAGGCGGGCAAGCGCTTCTACGGCGAGCTCTTCGGCTGGACCTTCGCGGAGGGGTACGGCCCCGACGGCCTGGCGCACCTCGGCGGTGAGCCCGTCGCCGGTCTCACGCGCAAGCGGGACGGCCGGATGCCCACCGTATGGACGGTGTACTTCGCGACGCCCGACGCCGGCGCACTCTCCCGGCGCATCACCGACGGGGGCGGGCAGCTCATCACGGCACCGTCGCCGGTCGACTCCCTGGGCACCATGGCCCTCGTGACCGACCCGGAGGGCGCCGTCTTCGGCCTCTGGCAGGCCGGCACCCACGCCGGCTTCGGCAGGCGGCACGAGCGGGGCTCCTTCTGCTGGGCCGAGCTGTACGCGCGGGACACCACGGCCGTCGACCGGTTCTACGGCGCCCTCTTCCGCGACGCCCTCTTCGGCCCCGACGCGTCCCCCGACTTCGGCCGTGCGCCCGTCTCCGATGTCTTCCCGGCGGAAATGCCGCCGCATTTCCTCGTCCACTTCGGCGTCGAGGACTGTGCCGCGGTTCTCCGGACGGTGAACCGGCTCGGTGGACGGGTCCAGGCGACACCCTTCGACACGTCGTACGGAAGGGTGGCCGTGGTCACGGACAATCAGGGGGCGTCGTTCGCCGTACTTCAACGGTGATGCGTGGGGCTTTTGTCCCGAGACACCCCGATTCGCCCCCGGGTTCGCAACCTGTGGCCGAGCCAGGAAGAATCGGGGTGCGTGCCGCCATGGCGGTGCGGTGGTGAGACGCTGCACGGGGCCGCGTTCATACGTGGATGACGTGGCCCGTACGGGGAGGTGGCAGGCAAGTGGTGGATCAGCTGACGCAGCACGATCCGCGGCGGATCGGGCCGTTCGAGGTGCTGGGACGGCTGGGTGCCGGCGGCATGGGGCTGGTCTATCTCGCGCGCTCGGCTTCCGGCCGGCGCGTGGCGATCAAGACGGTCAGGACGGAACTCGCCGAGGACCAGCTGTTCCGGGTCCGCTTCACACGGGAGGTGGAGGCCGCGCGGGCGGTCTCCGGCTTCTACACGGCGGCCGTGGTCGACGCCGACCCGCGCGCGGCCGTGCCGTGGCTGGCCACCGCGTATGTGCCCGCGCCCTCGCTCGAGGAAATAGTGAATGAGTGCGGGCCGCTCCCGGCCCAGGCGGTGCGCTGGCTGGCGGCGGGCGTCGCGGAGGCGCTCCAGTCCATCCACGGCGCGGGACTCGTGCACCGTGACCTGAAGCCCTCGAACGTCCTGGTGGTGGAGGACGGGCCGCGTGTCATCGACTTCGGCATCGCGTCCGGCGTCTCGAACACCCGCTTGACGATGACGAACGTCGCCGTCGGCACGCCCGCGTACATGTCGCCCGAGCAGGCGAAGGACTCGCGCAGCGTGACCGGCGCGAGTGACGTCTTCTCGCTCGGCTCGATGCTGGTGTTCGCCGCCACGGGGCACGCGCCCTTCCATGGCGCCAACCCCGTCGAGACGGTCTTCATGCTGCTGCGGGAGGGCCCGGACCTGGAGGGACTCCCGGAGGAACTCCGTCCGCTCATCGAGTCCTGCATGCAGATGGAGGCGACGGGACGCCCCAACCCGGCCGACCTCCAGGCACAGCTGGCTCCTCATCTCTTCGGCTCAGGATCCGACGACAGCGGTACGGCGTCCGCGTGGCTGCCCGAGCGAGCGGTGGGCCTGATCGAGGCGCGCCGTGGGGGCCGTCCCGCGGTGAAGCCGTCGTCGGGTGGCGGGGGGCGCAGTGGTGGGCGCCCGGTCGTGCCGCCGCCCCCCTCGCACGCCCCCGTGCCCGTCGGGGCGCCCGACAGCGGTCCGGTGCGGCTCGCCGGCGCCCAGGTGCCCATCGGCCCCGGGCCGCGCGTCGCCGACGCCCGCGCCGCCGCCGTCAAGGCGCCTCCTCCCGAGGCAGGCCTCGCCGCGTCCTGGTCCCGGCCGCGCGCCGGCGTGAACGGCGCCGATCCCGCGCCCACCGTGGCACCGCCCCCGCCCGCCGAGTCGGCCTCCGGCTGGCGCCCCTGGCGTTTCCGTATGTCGAACGACGTATGGGGTACGCCGTGGGTGGCGGACGACCTGGTCTACGTCACCTCCTTCGAGGTCCACGCACTGGACGTCGCGACCGGTCGGCGCCGCTTCAAGACGCGTGACGTGGCGTGGTCGATGGCGGTGGCGGACGGCCGGATCCACGCGTCCGACGGGCCGACGCTCTTCGCCCTGGACGCCCGGGAGGGCGGTGATCTGTGGCGACTGTCCACCGACGCCTGGGTGTACTCGCTCAAGGCCGACCGGGGGACGGTCGTCACCGGCACGCGCGGGGGCGGCGTACAGGCCTGGGAGGCCTCCAACGGGCAGAAACTGTGGGAGATCACCGGCGCCCAGACGGACTTCGAGTCCCCGGAGGCCGGGCCCGCCGTCCACGACGGCACGGTGTACGTCTGGAAGGACGCCCGGCTGCGTGCCCTGGAAGCCCGTACCGGCGAGGAACGCTGGTCGTACCCGATCGGCGACGCGGCGTCGTGCGGCGGAGTCCCGGTCCGCCTGACCCAGGCGCCCGACGGCTACGTGTACATCTCCGCCGGCACCCGCGTGCTGGCCGTCGACGTGGCGAGCGGTCATGTCCGCTGGCACTTCGAGGCGCCCGCCGTCTTCCTCTGCCCGCCGACCTTCGTGTCGGGCCCGGCGGTGACGGGCGGCGGCGTCTACCTGGCCGACTACCTCGGCACTGTGTACGCCCTCGACGCCACCGACGGACGCGACCGCTGGCGCATCGCCACCGAGTCGCGTGCCTCCATCGAGCCGGTCCTCGTCGCCGCGGGGCACGTCCACGTGGGCAGCGGCAAGGGCCTCTACACGCTCGACGCGGTCACCGGTACGCCGAAGTGGCGCTTCCAGGCGGGGGGCGACCTGGTGGGCGCGCCCGCCGTGGCCGAGGGCCGCATCCACTTCGGTTCCACGGACCACCTTCTCTACACCCTGAAGGCGGACGACGGCCGACTCCGCTGGAAGCTCGCGACGGGCGGGGAGATCACCGGGGCTCCCGTCGTCAAGGACGGGGTGGTGTACGCCTGCAGCAAGGACCGCTGCGTGTACGCGCTGGACGCGGAGAAGGGGACGGGGACGGCTCGGACGACGTGACGGGGGCGGGGGTGGGTGAGTTTTGCACCGCCGCCGCTACCCGGTGGGTGCTTGTCGCGGGGGGGGGCCGCCCCCCCCCCCCACCGGGCCCGGAGACCACCCAAGGTTATGGCGGTGTCGCCCCCCCCCCCCCCCCCCCCCCGCGGGGCGGCCCCGCCCCCCCCCCCCCCCCCGGGGGGGGGGGGGCCCCCGCCCATTTGGGGGGGGGGGGGGGGGGGCCCCCCCCCCCGGGGGACGGGAACGGGTAGGGGCGGCGGGGGCGAAAAACTCACCCGTGACGGCCGTCGTAAAGGCCACGGAAGGGGCTCCGTACGGCGGCCGTCGCTCAGGGGAGCGGGCGCGGCCCCCGCTCTCGATGCAGACGCTACGCCGAGTGCGACGACCCCGCCACGCGGCGCTGCCCGTGCCCCCGGGCACCGCCGAGTGGACCTACGGCCTGTCTGTCGGATCACGCCTGGGCCGCGGTGGTGAGGCGCCGCAACCCGAAGTCGGCGTGATCCGAACGACAGGCCCTAGCGCAGCCGAAAGCCGGGCCGCCGGGCCATGAAGAGCCCCGCCTGGCGCTCCCCGGGAAGGTTGCCCATCGAGACGAGCTGCGGCGCGTGCGCGAGGGCCTGCGCGCGGGCCGCCTCCTTGGCCAGCCACAACGCCCGCACGGTCCCCTGAACGGCCTCGACCGGATACGAGGCGATGACGGCCGCGCAGTCGACGGCCGCCGCCAACACCCCACCGGGAGCGGTGACTTCGGACACCAATCCCACCTCGTACGCCCGCCGCGCGGAGATCCGCTCGGCGGTCCCCATCAGCGCCATCCGCGCCACCTCGCCGAACGGCATCCGCTGCGCCATGAAGATGGACTCGTACGCGCTGACCATCCCGTACGTCGTGTGCGGGTCGAAGAACGTCGCCTCCTCGTCCGCCACGATGAACTCGGCCTCCCCGAGCAGATAGAAGGCACCCCCGCACGCCATCCCGTTCACGGCCGCGATCACCGGCTTCCACAGGTCGTTCGCCTTCGGCCCGATCGCGACGAGCGGATCGTCCACCATGTAGGGGGAATTGGGCTGCGGCACGGTCACGTCCCGGTCGATCCCCGTACAGAAGGCCCGCGCGCCCGCTCCCGTGACGACGACGGCCCGTACCGAGTCGTCGAACCGGAATTCCCGCCAGGCGGAGGCGAGTTCGGCGGCTGCGTCGAGGTCGATGGCGTTGAGTTTCTCGGGCCGGTCGAGGGTGAGGACGGCGACCCCGGTGTCCTTGTCCGTGCTGACCTTCAGGTGACCGCCACCGCCGCTCACGGCCGCTCCAGAACCCAGCGTGGCACGGCCATGCCGTTCACCTCCGTGAAGGCCACCTGCACCCGCGCCCCGATCCGTATCCGCTCCGGGGAAACCGAGTTGAGCGGCGCCTCGGGCCCGCTCACCAGATTCCCCACGAGCCGTATCCGCGGGGCGTCCGCCAGCTCCACCACGATCGCGTTGTACGGGGCCTGCTCCGCGTAGGCGGGCAGGAGCGGCGTATGCGGGATGACGTACGACCACACGCGCCCCCTCCCGCTCATCTTCCGCCACTCGCTCGCGAAGGAGTGGCAGTGCGGGCAGCAGGGCCGGGGTGGAAAGCGGAGTTCGCCGCAGTCGGCGCACGCCTGGATCCGGAGTTCGCCCTGGGCGGCGTACCGCCAGAAGGGCGCGCCGTCGTCGTCGAGGACGGGGGAGAGCAGGGACTCGTTCATGCCGGTCTTCATGTCAGCTCCTTCAGCTCCTCAGGCCCTCAGAAGGATGGCGGAGGTAGGGACCCCCTCCCCCGCCGTGACCAGGCAGGTGGCCGCCCCCGGTACCTGCGCCGTACTCGTGCCCCGCAGTTGCTTCACGCCCTCGTTGATGAGGTTGAAGCCGTGCACATACGCCTCGCTGAGACCGCCGCCCCCCGTATTGACGGGCAGTCGCCCGCCGATCTCCAGCGCCCCGCCCTCCGTGAAGGCCGCGCCCTCGCCCCTCCCGCAGAAGCCGTATCCCTCCAGGGACAGGGGTATCAGCGGTGTGAAGGCGTCGTAGATCTGCGCGACGTCCACCTCCTCCGGCGTGAAGTCGGCGTGTTTCCACAGGTGTCGGGCGGCGGCCCAGGCCGGACCGGTGAGCGGGTCGTCGTTCCAGTAGTTGACCATGCCGTGGTGCTGGGCGGGCAGGCCCTGGGCGGCGGAGTGGACGTACACGGGCCGCTGCCGGCAGTCCCGCGCCCGCTCGGCGGACACGATGACGCACGCCAGCGCCCCGTCGGTCTCCAGGCAGTTGTCGAAGAGGCAGAGGGGTTCGCTGATCCAGCGGGAGGTCATGTACATCTCGCGGGTGAGGGGCCGCTCGTACATGATCGCGGCGGGATTCTGGTTGGCCCGGTTGCGGCAGGCGAGCGCGACATTGAAGAGGTGGTCGCGGGTGGCGCCGTACTCGTGCATGTACCGGCGGGCCAGCATGCCGATCTCGTCGGCCGGGCGCAGCAGTCCGAAGGGGCGGGTCCACTGGGCGGGGGTGGGGAGTTGGACGCTGGTGTTCTTCCACGGGCGGGGGCCGGACCCTCTCTTCCGCGACCGCCAGGCGACCCCCACCGTCGCCTGTCCGCCGGCGATGGCGGCGGCGAGATGCGCGACGGTGGCACAGGAACCACCCCCTCCGTACCCCACCTTGCTGAAGAAGCTGAGGTCACCGAGCCCGACGGCCTTGGCCACCTCCACCTCGTCCGTCTCCTCCATGGTGTAGGAGGCGAGCGCGTCGACTTCGGCGGGCGCGATCCCGGCGTCGTCGAGGGCGGCGAGGATGGCGCGGCAGGCCAGGGTCTTCTCGGATTCTGGGAGTTGCTTGGCGAAAGGGGTCTGCCCGATTCCGACGACGGCGGTGGCGTCCTTGATTCCCGCCATGCGCGCACCTCCCGATGGAGTCCCGACTGCTGACAGGTCGTCAGGCTACAGCTAATCTGACGGTCAGTCAGCTAGTGGTTCGTCGGTCATGGGGAGGCGTGCGATGCGCGGGGACCTGGAGTGGGGCAGCATCCCGGGGCTGGTGCGCTCGGCGGCGACGCGCTTCGCGGACCGCGAGGCGGTCGTCGAGGGCCGCACCCGTATCTCTTACGCCGAGTTGGGTGCCCGAGTGGAACGCGCGGCGGCGGCGTGCATGGCGAGCGGCGTACGACGGGGCGACCGGGTCGCGCTCTGGGCCCCGAACACCCTCGACTGGATCGTCTCCGCGCTGGGTGCGGTCTCCGCGGGAGCGGTCCTCGTCCCCCTCAACACCCGCTTCAAGGGCACGGAAGCGGCGTACGTCCTGTCCCGCAGTCGCGCGAAACTGCTGTTCGTGACCGGAACCTTCCTGGGGACGTCGTACGTGGCGTCGCTGCGGCGGGCCTCCGGCGAGGGCCCCGGATCCGGCCCGCTGCCCGGCCTTGCCCACCTGGAACAGGTGGTGGTGCTCGCGGACGACGCCCCCGCCGACTTCCGTACGTGGAAGGACTTCCTGGCGGACGGGGAGGGCGTGGGAGCGGCGGACGTACGACAGCGGGCCGACACCCTCTCCGGCTCCGCTCCCTCGGACATCATCTTCACGTCGGGAACCACGGGCCGCCCGAAGGGCGCGCTGATCACCCACGCGCAGACGCTCCGCGGCTACGAGATCTGGAGTTACCTCGCGGGCCTGCGCGAGGGCGACCGCTACCTGATCGTGAACCCCTTCTTCCACACCTTCGGCTACAAGGCGGGCATCATGGCCTGCCTGATGCGCGGCGCGACGATGATCCCGCAGCCGGTGTTCAACGTGGACACCGTGCTGGCGAACATCGCCTCGGAGCGCATCTCGGTCCTCCCCGGCCCGCCCACTCTCCATCAGTCGCTGTTGGACCACCCGTCCCGGGACGCGTACGACCTCTCGGCTCTGCGCCTGGTGGTGACGGGCGCGGCGGTGGTGCCGCTGCGCCTGGTGGAACGCCTGCGCTCGGAACTCGGCGTGGACACGGTGCTGACGGCGTACGGCCTCTCCGAGGCGAGCGGCATCGTCACGATGTGCCGCCGCGGAGACGCGCCACCGGTGATCGCCTCGACCTCCGGGCGCGCGATCCCGGGTACGGAGGTACGGGTGGTGGACGCCGCGGGAACGCCCCTCGGAGCCGGCTCCCCGGGGGAGGTCCTGGTCCGTGGCTTCAACGTCATGCAGGGCTACTTCGAGGACCTCGACGCCACGGCGGCCGTCCTGGACACCGACGGCTGGCTGCGCACGGGCGATGTCGGCGTCCTGGACGACGCCGGCAACCTCCGCATCACGGACCGCATCAAGGACATGTTCATCGTCGGCGGCTTCAACGCCTACCCCGCGGAGATAGAGCAACTGCTCGGCCTGCACCCGGATGTGGCCGACGTGGCGGTGATCGGTGTTCCGGACGGGCGCCTCGGAGAGGTGGGCAAGGCGTACGTCGTCCGGCGCCCGGATTCCGTCCTCACCGGCGACGACCTCATCGCGTGGTCGCGGCGCGAGATGGCGAACTACAAGGTGCCGCGGGTGGTGGAGTTCGTGGGGGAGCTGCCTCGGAACGCGAGCGGGAAGGTGGTCAAAGGGGAGTTGCGGGGGCGGTGAGGGTGTTCAGCGTGGTTTCGCCCGGGCGTGCTCCCCGCGTCCGCTAGTCACGATCTCCGCCGGTCGCTGGGGGCTCGCCGGGATGCGCGGGAGGGAGGGCCGGGTGTCGATGTCACTGGCATCCCGCTCACCCGGCCCTACTACCGCGCGGCGGAGAGGCCTCCCGGTCCGAACGCCGACTGGCACCGGAACGCCTACGGCCCCGCGGCCGTTCACGGCATCCCGGTGGGTGCCTGAGTGAGGGCGGCGCGGATCTGCTCGATCATCCGTGCGGGGCGGTAGAAGACGTCGGTCGCTGTGTACCGGAGGAGGAGGCGGACTTCCGGGCACTGGAGGACCTGGTTGAAGCGGACGATGTCCTGGCGGTGGACGGCGCGGGTGCCGTGGTAGGCGTAGCCCTCCACCTCCACGGCGAGCCCCTCGGCCCGGAAGAGGAAGTCCAGATAGCGGCGGCGCCCGTCGGGCGTCTTCAGCTCGGCCTGGCTCTCGGGGTGCAGGCCCGCGTCGTGTATGCGCAGGCGGGCGATGGTCTCGGCGGGCGAGCCGGCCTTCGGGTCGGCCAGCCGGAGGCGGCTGCGGGCGCCGGACCCACCGCGCAGCGGGCCTTCGAGCGCGGCCGTCAGGGCGGCGAGGGTGACGAGCGGGACCCGGCGTACGCCGCCGACGGTTCGCCGAGTGAGGGCGGAGTCGACGGCTACGAGGGCTTCGTCGCGGTCGCCCGTGCGTAGGAGGTCGACGACGGTGCGGGTGGGGGTTGTGAGGCGCAGCCCCCAGCGGGTGACGACGTCGCCGGGCGCGAGGGAGGCCCTGTGCACGCGCACACCTCCCTCCCCGTTCCGGCGGGTACGGAGCTCGGGATCGGTGAAGAGCAAGGGCGCGGCGCCCGCCTTCGGTCCGAGGGTCTCGATCCGCCAGAGCGTGGCAGCTGTCCGGTGGCTGACGACCAGCTGGGGTTTCCGGAGCTGGGCCGCACGCAGGCGGGTGAGGAGTGTGACCTGCCGCCCGGGCTCAGCCCAGGTGCCGGGGGAGAGCCGGGTCCAGCGTTCGGCGGTCAGGGTGCGAAGGAGGGCACGCGGTTCCCAACCGGCCGTCAGCGCAAGGGAGGTGAGTAGCACGCCCCCTTGGACCAGGCTTCGTAAAGAAGGTGGCTCCCGCCTCTCCATCCCCTCACCCTCCCGCAGTCCCGATTCAGGTCGTCCTGCCTGTGGATAACCCGGCCGACCAGACAGGTGGGATTGAGGGACTGGCAGTTTTCGGCGGTGGGGAAGCGTGTGTGCCGGGTGGATACGGGGCCTGGGGTGCCGCAATCCTCCAGTTGCCGCCTTCGCGCGGGTTCAGAAGCGCGGAGTGAGGGGTGCGGCCGAGTGCGGGACACACATCGGCCGCGGCGGCTCCCCCTCCGCGCCGCCGCGGCCGATCCCCGTGTGGGATGAAGGTCTAGCTGGGCTCGGACGTCACGTGGGTGTTGTCCGGGGTGGCTGTGCCGTCGTCGCCGGTGACGGTGTTCAGCGGCTTGATCGGGCTGCTGGTCACATGGGTGTTGAGCGGCGTGATTTCCTCGCCGTCCTCACCACCGGTGACGTGGGTGTTGTCGGGCTCGACGATCGGCTCGTTCTTCTCTGCATCGCTCATGGTGCTGCCTCCCCTTGGTGGCTCTTGCTGAACTGGGGGCCCGCCCGGCCATTCCCCCGAGGACGGCCGGACGGGCCACTCGGGTCGCCAACCCTAGACTGCGAGTACGGCGACCTCACCGGCGGTCCGTCTGCCCCCCGACGCGACGGATCGACAACCAAGAGAGTGCCGGGTGGCGATAAACGAACGATGAACGCCCCGCCGGACCTACGCGGCGGCGACCGGAGTGAGAAGCGTCCTTACCTCTGCGGCCTCCGGTGAGTCCAACTTCTCGTAGATCTCCAGGGCTTCGCGCCAGCAGACCTGCGCCCTCCCGGACTGCCCGATCCCGTGCAGCGCTTTGCCCAGTACGGTCAGTACATTGCCCCGGCGCCATTCGCCGCCAATGCCTCGCAGCACCGTGAGCGCCATCTCGGCGTTGCTCGCGGCACGAGCCGACTTGCGCGCATCCAGGTCGACCTCCGCGAGACGGCAGAGGGCCATGCCCTCCCACAGACGCTGACGGCTGTCGCGGAAGACCCTCAGCGCTTCTTCGAGCTGGGCTGTGGCATCGGCGTGCCGGCCGCTCTTGCCGAGGGCCATACCGAGAGCGTAACGGCCGTTCGCCACACGAAGGGAGTGGCCCAGGGTCTCGTAGATCTCCGTACCTTGGCCGGCAAGAGCGACAGCGCTGTCGGCACGCCCCGTCGCGAGGTGCAGACGGGACAGGTTGCAGAGCGGGCTTGCCGAACCGGCCAGGTCGCCACAGGCACGGAACTCCTCGATGGCACGGCTGAAGTACCCCTCGGCGTCCACGTAGCGCTTCTGGTAGAAGGCGATGCTCCCGAGGATGTTCGCCGCCCAGCAGCAAGGAAGCGGATCGTCGGACGCCTCGGCGAGCTGGAGGGCCTGCTGCGCCTCTCGGTAGGCCTGGTCGAACACTCCGGAAAACAAACGCGCGTTGCTCAGGACGACGCAGGCCCGTCCCTCCGCGTGGACGTCCGACTCCGCGCGGGCGGCGTCACGCAGGGCAGTTGCGGCCGCCTCGTATTCCCTCGAATTGGCTCCCGACTCCGCCAGGTCGACCGCGGCCCAAAGAAGATCGATCGCACGCCGCAGTGTTCCGGCTCCTGCCGATTGCCGTACGCAGGCAAGGAGAGGTACGGCTTCGGAGTAGAGCCAGTCCCAGGAGGCCTGTCGGTTCGCGAAGGCCAGGCCCGGTGTCCCCGTCGGTTCCAGATGATCCACCAGCCGATCCCCAGGCCGCTCAATCGCATAAACCCCCGCAGCCGTCGCCAAGTAGAAGTCCAGCAACCGCGACATCGCCGCGTCCCGCTCGCTGGGCGGCTGCTCGTCCCGCTCCGCGCACGCACGCGCGTAGAGCCGTACCAGGTCGTGGTACCGGTAGCGACCGGGCGCCGCCGACTCCAGCAGGGAGGTGTCGACGAGGGACTCCAGGAGGTCCTCGGTGTCCTCGACCGGGAGGTCCAGGACCGCGGCCGCGGCGGCGAGCGAGATGTCCGGGCCGTCCGCCAGACCGAGGAGCCGGAACGCGCGCGCCTGCGCCGGCTCCAGCTGGCCGTAGCCCAGCTCGAAGGTGGCCTTCACGGCCAGGTCGCCCGCCTGGAGTTCGTCCAGTCGGCGGCGTTCGTCGGCGAGCTTCGCCGCCAGGACCGAGACCGTCCAGGTGCGGCGGGCGGCCAGGCGGGACGCGGCGATGCGGATGGCCAGGGGGAGGAAGCCGCACGCCGCGACCACGTCGAGCGCGGCCTCCCGTTCGGAAGCGACCCGCTCCTGGCCGACGATCTTCGTGAAGAGTTGCAACGCCTCCTCCGGGCTCATCACGTCCAGGTCCACCAGGTGGGCCCCGGCCAGGTCCACCATGCGCACCCGCGACGTCACCAGCGCCGCGCACCCCTCGGTGCCGGGCAGCAGCGGACGCACCTGTGCGGCGTCCCGCGCGTTGTCCAGCAGCACCAGCACCCGGCGGCCGTCCAGGACTGAGCGGTACAGGGCCGAGCGCTCCGCCAGGGAGTCCGGGATCGCCGAGTCCGCCGTACCCAGGGCCCGGAGGAAGGCTCCCAGCACCGTCTCCGGCTCCGCCGCCCGCGCCCCCGCTCCCTGCAGGTCCACGTACAGCTGCCCGTCCGGGAAGGCGCCGCGCGCCTGGTGTGCCACATGGACCGCGAGGGTCGTCTTGCCCACGCCGCCGATCCCCGCCAGCGCCGATACGGCCATCACCTGGCCCTCGGCGGAGGAGGCGGAGGCCAGGACGTCGCTCAGCTCCTGGACGAAGGAGGCGCGGCCCGTGAAGTCCGTGACCGTGGCGGGGAGTTGGGCGGGACGCACCGATGCCGCCGCGGGCTCCGCAGGCGCAGCCGACGGTTCCGCGAGGCCGGGGTCCGCCTGGAGGATGCGCTGCTGGAGTTCCTTGAGGCCCGCCCGCGGGTCCACTCCCAGCTCGTCGGCCAGCAGGCGCCGTGTGTCCGCGTAGACGGCCAGCGCCTCCGCCTGGCGGCCGGAGCGGTACAGCGCCAGCATCAGCAGCTCGCGGAGCCGCTCCCGCAGGGGATGCGCCGCGGTCAGGGCGGTCAGCTCGGACACCGCCTCCGCGTGGCAGCCCTGCTCCAGGTCCATGTCGAGACGGGACTCCAGCAGTTGCAGCCGCCACTCCTCCAGCCGTGCCCGCTGTGTCTCCGCGTAGGGCCCGGGCACGCTCGCCAGCGGCTCCCCGTCCCACTGGCCGAGCGCGTCGCGAAGCAACTCGCGGGCTCGGCAGAGGTCTCCGGCACCGCGCGCCTTCTCGGCGTCCGCCGCCAGCTCCTGGGCCCGGGCGAGGTCCAGCGCGCCCTCCCCGAGCGACCGGATCGCGTAACCGCCCGACTCGCTGACCAGGACCTCGGAGCCCAGCGCCTTCCTGAGCCGGGACGCGTAGGTCCGTACGGCGGCCAGTGCCTGGGACGGGGGCTCGTCACCCCACAGGGCGTCGATGAGCTCGGACGCCGTCGCCGTGCGGCCCTCGCGGAGCAGCAGCGCGGCGAGCAGGGCGCGTTGTTGCGGTGACCCCGCAGGTAGGGGTTCGTCGTCGCGCCAGGCGCGCACCGGACCGAGCACGCTGAAGCGCAACGCCGCCGATTCCTCGGGACGCCGCTGCTCCGGTACTCGCGGCACACCGTCCATCGCTGTCCCCCTGCCGAACCGTCAGTACAACGAGGCCAGTTTGCCTTGTTCACGGCGGATACGTCAGCCGTGGGAGACAGCGATCACAGGGCGCCGCACGGTACACCACAAGGCCCTCACACGGTCTCCCCACACGACCGCACGGATTCACCCGGCCCAGAGGTATGAAAGAGCTAGCTGACGGCCCGTCAGATCAGCGCTACCGTGAACCGCATGGAGACATCCCGGACCTTCCCGAAGATCATCTCGGTCGACGACCACACGGTGGAGCCCCCCGGCGTCTGGCGCGAGAGGCTGCCCGCGAAGTACCAGGACACCGGGCCCCGTATCGTCCGCGCGCCCCTGAAGGAAATGACCTTCCTGGGCGGCAAGTTCGCTCCCGTCATGGGCAGCCCGGGCGACGACGGCCCCATCGGCGACTGGTGGGTGTACGAAGACCTCCACCGCCCGCTCACCCGCCTCGACACCGCCGTCGGATACGACAGGGACGAGATACGCCTCGAAGTCATCACGTACGAGCAGATGCGGCCGGGGTCGTACGACGTCCCCCAGCGCCTGGCCGACATGGACGTCAACCACGTCCAGTCCGCCCTCTGCTTCCCCACCTTCCCGCGCTTCTGCGGCCAGACCTTCACCGAGGCCAAGGACCGCGAACTGGGCCTTCTCGGGGTGAAGGCCTACAACGACTGGATGGTGGAGGAGTGGTGCGGGCCGGCCGCCCGCGGGCGTCTCATCCCGCTCACCCTCATTCCGCTCTGGGACGCCGAACTTGCGGCGGAAGAAGTACGGCGCAATGCCGCCCGTGGCGTACGCGCGGTGGCCTTCTCCGAGATTCCGCCGCATCTGGGGCTTCCGTCCATCCACGCCGACGCCTGGGATCCCTTCCTCGCCGCCTGCGACGAGACCGGCACGGTCATCGCCATGCACATCGGTTCGTCCAGCCGCATGCCGTCGACCTCCGCGGACGCCCCGCCTGCCGTCGGCTCCACCATCACCTTCGCCAACTGCTGCTTCTCGATGGTCGACTGGCTGATGAGCGGCAAGTTCGAGCGCTTCCCCAACCTGAAGGTGATGTACGCGGAGGGCCAGATCGGGTGGATCCCGTACATCCTCGAACGCGCCGACGTGGTGTGGGAGGAGAACCGCGGCTGGGGCGGTGTGGCGGACAGGGTCCACCGGCCACCGTCCGAACTGTTCGCCGAGCACGTCTACGGCTGCTTCTTCGACGACGCCTTCGGACTGAAGAACCTCGACGCCATCGGGGTCGCCAACGTCCTCTACGAGACCGACTACCCGCACTCCGACTCGACCTGGCCGAAGTCGAAGGAGGTCGGCGAGGCCCAGATGGGGCACCTGCCCCCGGACGTCGTCGAGCGGATCGTGCGGGGGAACGCGATCGAGCTGCTGGGGCTGACGGAGGACGGCCTCTGGGTGCCCTGAATACCGGTCCCACCGTCCAACCCCTTGTCTGACGGTCCGTCAGCTACGACCATGGCGGGCAGTGCGATGAGTTGACAGACCGTCAGATAAGAGGTGCGCGCTCATGCATGTGCTGCCCGAAGGGCGACTGGCGTACGGGATGCAGCTCCCGATCCAGTCGCAGAGCACCATCTACGCGGAGGCGTGGGAGGCGGGCGCCGGGCCCGAGGACCTCGTCGAGATCGCCCGCGCCGCCGACCGCTCCGGCTTCGCATACATCGCGAGCTGCGACCACGTCGCCATCCCGCGGCGGCTGGCCCCCGCGATGAGCACCATCTGGTACGACCCCGTCGCCACCCTCGCCCACCTGGCGGGCGTGACCGAGCGCGTACGGCTGCTCAGTCATGTCGCGATCGTCGGGCTGCGGCATCCGCTCGTGACCGCAAAGCAGTACGCGACCCTCGACCACCTGAGCGGAGGGCGCCTGATCCTCGGGGTCGGCGCCGGACACGTACAGGAGGAGTTCGAGGCGGTCGGGGCCGACTTCGAGCGCCGGGGAGCCGTCCTCGACGAGACGATCGACGCGCTGCGCGCCGCGCTCGGGCCGGATGAATTCCCCGTCCATCATGGGAAGTTGTACGACTTCGAGGGGCTCGGGCAGCGGCCGCGGCCCGCGCAGGAGCGGGTGCCCGTGTGGGTCGGCGGGTCCTCGCCCGCCGCCGTACGCCGGGCCGCGCTCCGGGGGGACGGCTGGCTGCCGCAGGGGGATCCACGCGGCCGGCTGCCGGAGCAGATCGCCAAGCTGCGCCGGATCAGGGACGAGGCGGGGATCACCGAGCCCGTCGTGGTCGGCGCGATCGCCGAGCCCCTCTATGTCGGTGAGCCCGGCTGGGACGTCGGGCGGCGCACGCTGCACGGGGCGCCCGAGACGCTCGCCGAGTCGCTGCGGGCGTACCGCGCGATGGGCGTGCACCAGATACAGGTGCGGTTCCGCAGCAGGAGCCGTAGCGAACTCGCCGACCAGATCACGGCGTTCGGCGCGGACGTCGCGCCTCACCTCTGAGCCTCACCCCTAAGGAGAGCCATGGGCAAGCTGGACGGACGTGTCGTCCTCATCACCGGAGCGGCGCGCGGGCAGGGCGAGCAGGAGGCACGGCTGTTCGCCGAGGAGGGTGCGCAGGTCGTCCTGGCCGACGTGCTCGACGACCAGGGCGAGACCCTGGCCAAGGAGATCGGCGCGCGGTACGTGCACCTCGATGTGAGCCAGGAGGCCGACTGGCGCGCGGCGACGGCGGCCGCGAAGTCGGCGTACGGGCGCATCGACGGCCTCGTCAACAACGCCGGCATCCTCCGCTTCAACGAGCTGGTCGACACGCCTCTCGACGAGTTCCAGCAGATCGTGCAGGTCAACCAGGTCGGGGTGTTCCTCGGGATCAAGACCGTCGCCCCCGAGATCGCGGCGGCAGGCGGCGGGACCATCGTGAACACCGCCTCGTACGCGGGGCTCACCGGGATGGCGTGGGTGGGGGCGTACTCGGCGACCAAGCACGCCATCGTCGGGCTGACGCGCGTGGCCGCCCTGGAGCTCGCCGCCAAGAAGATCCGGGTCAACGCCGTCTGTCCGGGCGCCATCGACACCGCCATGAGCAACCCATCCCAGCTCGACCCGGACGCCGACCCCGCCGACAGCGCGGCGGCCGCTCAGGCGCTCGACGAGCTGTACCGCAAGCTGGTGCCGCTCGGTCGGATCGGCCGGCCGCAGGAGGTGGCCCGCCTGGCCCTCTTCCTGAGCGGCGAGGACTCCTCGTACATCACCGGCCAGCCGTTCGTGATCGACGGGGGGTGGCTTGCGGGGGTGAGCGTTCTCTGATCGGGCATCGGGCCATCAGCTGACATGGCGTCAGCTATTGACGGTGCATGGGCGCGGTGCCACAGTCGGCGGCAGATGAATCTGACGGTACGTCAGATCGGGCTGATCCTAATTTGGGGACGGTGAACCTCCTTGGAATTCGGGCTCTTTGTACAGGGATACGTGGGCAAGCGGGCCGAGACCGATCCGCTCGCGGAGCACAAGGCGCTGATGGAGGAGACCGAGTACGTCATCCAGGCGGACAAGTCCGGCTTCAAGTACGCCTGGGCGTCCGAGCACCACTTCCTGGAGGAGTACTCGCACCTCTCGGCGAACGACGTCTACCTCGGCTATCTGGCGCACGCGACGGACCGTATCCACCTCGGCTCCGGGATCTTCAACCCGCTCGCCCAGGTCAACCACCCGGTGAAGGTCGCCGAGAAGGTCGCCATGCTCGACCATCTCTCCCAGAACCGCTTCGAGTTCGGCAGCGGCCGCGGCGCCGGCTCGCACGAGATCCTCGGTTTCCTCCCCGGCATCACCGACATGAACTACACCAAGGAGATCTGGGAAGAGACCATCGGCGAGTTCCCGAAGATGTGGCTCCAGGAGGAGTACGCCGGGTTCAAAGGCAAGCACTGGCAGCTCCCGCCGCGCAAGGTGCTGCCCAAGCCGTACGGCAAGTCGCACCCCGCCATGTGGTACGCCGCCGGGTCGCCGCCCTCGTACGCCATGGCCGCCCGCAAGGGCCTCGGAGTGCTCGGCTTCAGCGTGCAGAAGGTCTCCGACATGGAGTGGGTCCTCGAGCAGTACAAGACGGCGGTCGTGAACGCCGAGCCGATCGGGGACTTCGTCAACGACAACGTGATGGTGACGACAACCGCGATCTGCGCACCGACGCACGAGGAGGCCATCCGGATCGCGGTCGGCGGCGGGCTGCACTACCTGCCCTCCCTCGTCTTCCGCTACCACGACACCTTCCCGCGCCCCGAGGGCTTCCCCGTGTGGCCCGAGACGCTCCCGGAGTACAACGAGGAGTTCGTCGAACTCCTCATCGAGGAGGAGCTGTTGATCTGCGGCGACCCGGACGAGGTGCTCACCCAGTGCAAGCGCTGGGAGCAGGCGGGCGCCGACCAGCTCTCCTTCGGACTGCCGGTCGGGGTGGCGCGCGAGGAGACGCTGCAGACGATCAGGCTGATCGGCGAGCACGTGATTCCGAAGATCGACACGGATCCGGTACATCGGACGACCCGGTTCCGCCAGGCTGCTTAGGGGGTTCCACCGCGATGCTCGACCACCTGATCAAGGGCGCGACCGTCGTGGACGGGACGGGCGCGCCCGCGTACACCGCTGACGTGGGGATACGCGACGGCCGTATCGCCGTGATCGGTACGGTGACCGAGCCGTCCCGGAGCAGCGAGGATGCCGCCGGGCTCGTCCTCGCCCCCGGTTTCGTCGACCCGCACACGCACTACGACGCCCAGCTCTTCTGGGACCCGTACGCGACCCCGTCCCTGAACCACGGGGTCACCACGGTCGCGGGCGGCAACTGCGGCTTCACCCTCGCCCCGCTCAACCCCGCGAGGCCCGAGGACGCCGACTACACGCGCCGCATGATGTCCAAGGTCGAAGGCATGTCCCTGGTCGCTCTGGAGGAGGGCGCACCCTGGAACTGGCACACCTTCGGCGAGTACCTGGACGCACTGGAGGGACGGATCGCCGTCAACGCGGGCTTCATGGTGGGACACTGCGCGCTGCGGCGGTACGTGATGGGGCCGGACGCGGTGGGCGGGCAGCCCACCGAGGAGCAGCTGTCGCAGATGCTCGCCCTCGTCCACCAGGCGATGGACGCCGGAGCGTGGGGTCTGTCCACCACCCAGTCCTCCACGCACTCCGACGGCGACGGGAAACCGGTCGCCTCCCGGCACGCGAAACCCGCTGAGCTGCTGGCTCTGTCGAAGGCCGTGGGCGAGCACGAGGGCACCCAGATCGAGGCGATCGTGGCCGGCTGTCTCGACCAGTTCAGCGACGCCGAGATCGATCTGTTCGTGGAGATGAGTGCGGCGGCGGGCCGCCCGCTCAACTGGAACGTCCTGACGATCGACTCAGCCGTACCCGAGCGCGTCCCCCGGCAGCTGGAGGCGAGCGAGCGAGCCCGCAAGGCCGGCGGCCGCATCGTCGCGCTCACCATGCCGATCCTCACGCCGATGAACATGTCGCTCGGCACCTTCTGCGCGCTGAACCTGATCCCCGGCTGGGGGCCGATCCTGGGGCTGCCCGTGCCCGAGCGGATCGCTCGGCTGCGCGATCCGGACGTACGGGCCGAGATGCTGAGGCGGGCGGACTCCAAGGAGGCGGGCGTCTTCCGGCGGCTCGCCAACTTCGGGCGGTACGTCATCGGGGACACGTACAGCGCGGCGAACGAAGGCCTGACCGGGCGGGTCGTGAACGACATCGCGGCCGAGCGCGGCCAGGAGCCGTTCGAGTGCCTGGTCGAGATCTGCGCCGGCGACGACCTGCGTACGGTGCTGTGGCCGATGCCCACCGACAACGACCCCGACTCATGGGCGCTGCGTGCCGAAACCTGGCAGCACCAGGACGTCATGCTCGGCGGCTCCGACGCGGGCGCCCATCTGGACCGCATGTGCGGAGCCCCGTACACCACCCGTTTCATCGGGGACTGCCTGCGCGGGCGCAGGCTGGTGACGCTGGAGCGGGCCGTGCAGATGCTGACGGACGATCCGGCGCGGCTGTTCGGGCTGCGCGAGCGCGGACGTATCGAGGTGGGGTGGCATGCGGACCTCGTGCTCTTCGACCCGGAACGCATCGACGCCGGGAAGGCCACCCTGGTGCACGACCTGCCGGGAGACAGTCCGCGCCTCGACTCGAAGGCGATCGGGGTGAGCGCCGTGTGGGTCAACGGGGTCGAGGCGATACGGCGGGATGTGGTGACGGGGGCGGTGCCCGGGAAGGTGCTGCGCTCCGGGCGGGACACGCGGACGGTGAGCACCAAGTGAGCGACGACGAGCAGCGGTTGTTCATCGGCGGGTCGTGGGTCGCGCCCGACCACGGCTACTACGAGGTGATCGACCCGGCGACCGAGGGCGTCGTCGGGCGGGCGCCGGAGGCCTCGCGGGAGCAGGTGCACGCGGCCGCGGCCGCGGCCCGCGAGGCCTTCGAGGCGTGGTCGCGCACGTCCGCCGAGGAGCGCGCCGCCGTCCTCGGCCGGACGGCGGACATCATCCAGCGCAACGTCGTCCCCTACGCCGAACTCGCCCGGGCGGAGAGCGGCGCGACGACGGGGACGGCGCGCGGAATGCAGGTGGGCGTCGGGATGGCCCGCTTCCGGCGCTACGCGAAGGTGGAGCCCGTCGAGCAGCCGCTGCCGCCGCAGATCAACGAGGCCGGGCCCTTCGGCAAGGCGGCCGTGATGGGCGCGCTGGCCGTACGTCAGCCCGTCGGGGTCGTCACCTGCATCACCTCGTACAACAATCCCTGGGCGAACCCGGCCGGCAAGATCGCCCCCGCGCTGGCGATGGGCAACACCGTGGTGGTGAAGCCGGCCCCGCAGGACCCGCTGTCCGTGTACCGCATGGCGCAGGCGCTGGAGGCGGCGGGCGCGCCGCCGGGGGTGGTCAACGTGGTGAGCGGCTCGCGCCCGGAGGTGGGGGAGGCCGCGGTGGACTGTGGCGACGTGGACATGGTGAGCTTCACCGGGTCCACCGCCGTCGGGCAGCGGATCGCCGAGGTGTGCGGCCGGGGGATGAAACGGCAGCTGATGGAGCTGGGCGGCAAGGGTGCGGCGGTCGTCTTCGACGACGCCGACCTGGAGTCGGCGGTGTCGGGGATCGGCACGACGTTCTCGTTCTACAGCGGGCAGATCTGTACGGCGCCGACGCGGGTGCTGGTGCAGCGGGGCGTGCACGACCGACTGGTGGAGCAACTCGCGGCGTACGCGGGGTACTTGAAGGTGGGCGACCCGCGGGAGCACGGGACGGTGGTCGGCCCCGTCATCTCCTGTGCCCACCGGGACCGCGTCGAGTCGTATGTCGAGCTGGGCAGGAAGGAAGGGGCGCGGGTCGTCACGGGCGGCCGACGTCCCGCTCCCGAACGCGGCTTCTACGTCGCCCCCACCCTCCTCGCCGACTGCACCCCCGACATGCGGGTGGTCCGCGAGGAGATCTTCGGCCCGGTCGTCGTGGTCGTCCCCTTCGAGGACGAGGAGGAGGCCGTCGCCCTCGCGAACGACAGCGACTACGGCCTCATCGACTACGTCTGGTCCGGCGACGTCGCCCGCGCCTTCCGCGTCGCCCGTCGCCTCCGGGCCGGCGGGGTGGGCGTGAACACCGTCGGCCGCAACATGGAGGCCCCCTTCGGCGGCTTCAAGAAGAGCGGGGTGGGGAGGGACGTGGGGTCGTACGCGCTGCACGCGTACAGCGAGGTGCAGGCGATCGTCTGGCCGGGTTGAGTTCACCGTTCGCGCAGTTCCCCGCGCCCCTTTTTGGGGGCGCGGGGAACTGCGCAGTCTTTTGGCGGGGGTCTGGGGCGGCAGCCCCCAGGGACGGGCAGGGGCGGAGGGGGCGAAGAACCTCAGTCCTCCAAGTCCACCCGCACCGTCAGCAGCCGACCCCCCACCGCTCGGACAGCCGCGCTGTTCAGCCGGGGCAGTGTCTTCAGACGGGCCCTGGGGTCGTCGTCCGGGAGAAGGTGGGCCGTGCCGCTGTGCCAGCGGCCCCTGATGCGGACGCGCACCCGCGCGTCGGCACGGATGTTGCGCACGTACTGGGACCTCTCCCCGTATTCGGAGACCAGCCAGAACGAGTCGGCGACACGACGGCCGCCCACCGGGGTGCGGCGGGGCAGACCGGACTTCCGGCCCGTGGTCTCCAGCACGGTCTGCATCGGCAGACGGCGTAGCACCGGGTTGCCGACGCGCCGCTGGAACGGCGTGACGATCCGGTACTTGAGCTCGGCGTAGCGCGTCATGTGGGGGGCCGCCTCTCCTGTTCGTCGCCCCTGAAATTACACGGGCCGGTGGGGCGGGCGTAGCGCTGTTACGGCCGAAGGTAGCGTCGCTACCGTATTGGTGTTAGCGTTGCTTCTGTCGGGGTGCGAATCACCGCTACCCCAGCAGCGACAAGGAGCAATGCCATGAGCGAGCAGACGAGCACCTCCCCTCGCGTGGCCGTCGTCACCGGCGGATCCCGCGGCATCGGCCGGGAAACCGCCGAGCGACTCGCCCACGACGGTTACGCCGTCGTCGTGAACTACGCGGGCAACGAGGCCGAGGCCGACAAGGCCGTCGCCGCGATCACCGAGTCCGGCGGCCGGGCGATCGCCGTCCGTGCCGACGTGGCCGACGAGACCGAGGTGGCCGCCCTCTTCGACGCGGCCGAGTCCGCGTACGGCGGGGTCGACGTCGTCGTGCACGCGGCGGGCATCATGACCCTCGCCCCGCTCGTCGACCTCGACCTCGACGTCCTCGACCGGATGCACCGCACCAACATCCGCGGCACGTTCGTCGTCGACCAGCAGGCCGCGCGCCGGCTGCGGGCGGGCGGCGCGGTCATCAACTTCTCCAGCTCCGTGGTGGCGCTGGCCATCCCCGGCTACAGCGCGTACGCCGCCACGAAGGGCGCCGTCGAGGCCATGACGCTGATCCTGGCCCGCGAGATGCGCGGCCGGGACGTCACCGTCAACGCCGTGGCCCCCGGGCCGACCGCCACCGCCCTGTTCCTGGACGGCAAGGACGAGGAGACCATCGCGCGGATGGCCGCCCAGCCGCCGCTGGAGCGCCTCGGCACCCCCGAGGACATCGCCGGGGTCGTCGCCTTCCTGGCGGGACCGGCCGGTCGCTGGGTCAACGGCCAGGTGGTCCGGGCCAACGGCGGCATCGCGTAATCCCCCCGACCCTTCATCCTTGGAGTTCGACCATGTCCGTCACAGCCAAGACGATCCTCATCACCGGCGCCGGTTCCGGCTTCGGCGCCCTGTCCGCCCGCGCACTCGCCCGCGCCGGACACACGGTCTACGCGGCGATGCGTGACACCGCGGGCCGCAACGCGAGCCGTGTGGCTCAGGCCGCGGAGTACGCCGCCGAGCACCAAGTGGATCTGCGTACGGTCGAACTGGACGTCCTGTCCCAGGAGTCGGCGAACGCCGCCGTCGACACCGTGCTCGCGCAGACCGGCTCGCTGGACGTCGTCGTCCACAACGCGGGCCACATGGTGACCGGCCCGACCGAGGCCTTCACCCCCGAGGAACTGGCCGCGGTCTACGACACCAACGTGCTCGGCACCCAGCGCGTCAACCGGGCCGCGCTGCCCCACCTGCGCGCGCGACGGCACGGCCTGGTGCTGTGGGTCGGCTCCACGTCCAGCAGGGGCGGCACGCCGCCGTATCTCGCGCCGTACTTCGCCGCCAAGGCCGCGATGGACGCGCTCGCCGTGTCGTACGCCGCCGAGCTGGCCCGCTTCGACATCGAGACGACCATCGTGGTGCCGGGCGCCTTCACCTCCGGCACGAACCACTTCGCCACGGGCGGTCACCCCTCGCAGCAGACCGTGATCCCGGCGTACGAGGAGCGCTACGCGGGCCTGATGGACCAGGTCGCCCAGCGCCTGGCCGCCCTCGCGCCCGCCGACGCGGACGTGTCCCAGGTGGCCGACGCGATCGTCGAGGTCGTCGACACCCCGCACGGAAAGCGGCCCTTCCGGGTCCATGTCGACCCGTCGAACGACGGTTCCGAGGAGGTCAGCCGGGTCGCGGACCGCATCCGGGCACAGTTCTTGACGAGGATCGGCCTGGAGGACCTCCTCGCCCCGCACGAGACGGCCCTGTGACCAGGCACATGACCAGCCGTACGACCTCGGATAGCGTCGCTCCCGTGAGTACGAAAGCGCGCATTCTCGAAGTGGCGGCCGCCCTGGTCGCGGAGTCCCCGAACGGGGACGTATCGACCCGGGCGGTCTGCGAGGCCGCCGGGGTCGGTGCCCCGGCGCTCTACCGCCACTTCGGGGACAAGGAGGGCCTGCTGTCGGCGGTCGTCGACCACGGCTGGGAGAAGTACCTGGCGACCAAGCGCGAACGCCGACCCGGTACGGACCCGGTGCGGGACCTGCGCGACGGCTGGGACTCCCACACCGAGTTCGCACTCCAGAACCCGAACCTCTACCGCCTCATGAACTCCCCGGCCATGCGGACGCCGCCGGCCGCGGCACTGGAGTCCCACGAGATCCTCACCGCGGACCTCCGGCGAGCCGCCGAGCAGGGCATGTTGTGCCTCGCCCCGGAACTGGCCGCCCAGATCATCATGTCCGCCAACGTCGGCGTCGCCCTGATGCTCGTCTCCCGCCCGGCGACCTTCACCGACCGGACGGTCTCCCGCCGGGTGCGGGACGCGGTCCATGCGGTGGTCTTCACCCCGGACGTGACGCAGTCCCGTACGCCGGCCACGACCACCCCGGCCGAAACCGGCGTCCCCGCCACCGCGACCCGCCTGGGCGCCCTCCTCCGCCAGACCCCGAGCCCGGCCTTCACCCCGGCCGAGGGCGGTTTGTTCTCCGAGTGGCTTGACCGCCTCTCGAACACGCCGCCCGAGTAGGGCGGGATCATGCGGTGGCCGTCGCGGAGGAATACCCCGTCGCCGGCTCACCGGACCGTCAGCCGCAGCCGGCTGCGGCGGGGCGCGATTCCCCGACGCAGCCGGCGGTTCCTGTCTTACGGGGCTACGGGTGCAGCACCACCTTCGTGTAGCCCTCGATGCGCTTGTCGAACTTGTCGTACGCCGACGGCGCCTGATCCAGGGGCAGTTCGTGGGACACGACGAAGCTGGGCTTGGCCCTGCCCTCGATGATCATGTCGCGCAGGTACCGGTTGTAGCGCTTCACGTTGCACTGTCCCGTACCCAGCCGCAGACCCTTCTCGAAGAGCTTGCCGATCGAGACGAGGAGCATGCCGTGCTTGGCCTGCTCGTCCGGGCCTCCGGGGTCGGACGGGACATAGAGGCCGGGTATGCCGAGCGCTCCGGTGGCCCGGACCGTACCGACGAGCGAGTTCAGAACGGTCGCCGGTTCCTCGCGGTCCGTGCCGTGCGCCGTCGCCTGGTAGCCCACGGCGTCCACGCCCTTGTCCGTGCCGATGCCCTCGGTCTGCTCCTTGATCTGCTCAACCGGGTCACCCTCGGCGAAGTTGATCGGTACCGCGCCTATCTCCTCGGCCTTCTGCAGCCGCTCGGGGACACGGTCCACGACGAACACCTTCTTGGCGCCGCGCAGCAGAGCCGAGTAGGCGGCCATGAGCCCGACCGGCCCTCCGCCGTACACCGCGACGCTCTCGCCGGGACGAACGTCGGCGAGTTCGCAGCCGTGGTAGCCGGTGGGGAAGATGTCGGCGAGCAGTATGAAATCGCTCTCGTGCTCGGTTCCCTCCGGCAGCTTCAGACAGTTGAAGTCGGCGTAGGGAACGCGCAGATACTCCGCCTGGCCGCCCATCCAGGGCCCCATGGCGACATAACCGTAAGCTCCGCCCGCGAAACCGGGATTGACGGTCAGACAGAATCCGGTGAATCGCTCGACGCAGTTGATACAGAACCCGCAGGCGACATTGAAGGGCATGACCACGCGGTCACCCTCCTTGAGCGTGGTGACGCCATCGCCCAGGTCCTCGATGATTCCCATGTTCTCGTGGCCGAATACGATGCCGGACTCGGCAGCAGTGCGGCCCTCGTACATGTGCAGATCAGAGCCGCATATCGCGGTGGAGGTGACCCGTACGATCACATCGTTCGGGTGCTGAATGCTGGGCTTTTCAACCTCTTCGACCGCCACGGTGAACGGTTCCTTGTAAACGACGGCTTTCATTGCTGCCACCTCGGCTCGGCGATGCGTGTGATCCGGTTGCCGCCCCCCGCCCGCTTTCTCCGCGTGACCTATCTCTCATGATTCTCCGCCCTGCCTGATAGGACAACCCGGTAATGTCGTAACGAATATCTACCCCGGTGCCGTATCGGGAAATGGAGAGGCAGGGCGAAAATGTCAGCGCAACGACTGGGAACACTGCTTGTCGCCGTGCCCGGGCTCTCCGGAACCACCTACCCGCCGGGAACGACCGTGACTGTCCGCGGTCGAGGCGCCACTGTCGACGCTTTCGTCAACGGCGACTGGCTCCCGTTGTCGTGGTGGGAATTCTCCGACGGTCTCCGCGAGGACATCGCCGACCGCTGACCCCGCCTGCGCCGCCCATGGCTGCGCAGCGGACGCCGTGCGATGTCACTCCCGCCTGGGCCGGCGGGCACCGGAGCCCAGAGCAACCGTCCACCCTCCGCAGCCGCTTGGCCGGCCCGGGGGACCTCACCCGTGGACCCCATGGCCCCGTCCGGACCGGCTCACCTGCGGCTGTCCTTGCGTGCTACTCCTGCTCGCCGGGTGCCCCCAGGAAGATCGGATTGGTGAACGCCGCCAACGCCCCCGGCAGCGGCCCCACCGCCACCTCGTGACGCAGTTCCGCCCGTACGTACGCCGCGTACGCCGCCGTCGTCCGCCACTCGGCCGTGCCGGAGCCGGAGACCGGCAGGGGCGCGCTGGTGAAGAGGACGCCCTGGTCGGTGACGAGACGGATGGTGCAGCGGGGGGCGCCGGTGGCCTCAAGGCGGATGGTGACCGGGGTGTCCTTGTCCACGCGGAGGCGTTCACCGATGCCCGCGTGTTCGCCCTTGGGGCCTGATGCCGTGAAGGTGAGGGAGACCAGCTGCGACTCGGCCACGTAGGAGCGGCCGGCGCGGATGCCGGCCTGGATGGCCTCGCGGGTCAGGTCGTCGGCCAGGACGACCGTCTGGGGGGTGCCGATCGGGTCGGGGTCGCGGTGGGCGTCGCTGTTGCCCATCGCCGGGATCCAGTCGCGGCCGGAGCGCACGGCGGCGACCAGCGTGTTGTCCCACTCGGCCAGGGACACCTCGTCGTCGGGGGTGAACGGGCCGTTCCACACCTCGACCGCGTCCGCCTCCCCGAAGCCGAACTTCCAGCCGCAGCCGACGCAGGTGGCGTGCGGATGGGCGGGGACGACCAGGCCCCCGGCGCGGCGGATCTGGCGCGCGTACTTGCCGAAGCGGTTGTCGCGGGCCCGGTAGCGCCAGTCGACGAAGGTGCCCGGGTCCGTGCCGAGGGCCAGGACGTGGCCGTTCCTCGTCGTCACCTCCTCGCCGAGCATGATCAGGAGGTCGTCACCCGCCTGGTCCGCCCAATGCGCGTGCGAGGAGTGAGTGTTGTGCTCGGACGTGTTGATGAAGTCCAGCCCTGCCGCGCGGGCCAGCGCCGCGATCTCGGCGGGGGTGCGGCGGCCGTCCGAGTACCAGGAGTGCAGATGGCAGTCGCCGCGGTACCAGTCGCGGCCGCGGCCCTTCGCCCGCGAGGGCGGGTATGTCGGCTGCGCCACGACACCGGGCTCCCCGTACGTGAGGGTGATCGTGACCTCGTACGGCAGTCCCTGCGGCGCCACCGTGTACGGGCCCAGCGCGATGTGCCAGGTGCCGGGGCGAAGGGGGCCGGGGATGTAGCCGGGGGTCGCGTCGTCGCCGCGGAGGAAGAACTCGGTGCGCGCCCCGCCCGACCAGCCGCGGAAGCCCCGGCCGCCCAACTCGGTGCCGCGCTCGTCGAAGATGCCGATGTCGAGGGCATTGCCCATGGTGCCGGCGGGCACGGACGGCTTCTCGTACGTGTAGGAGACCTTGATCTCCCGCACGCCGTGCGGGACTTCGACCGGGAGGTACACGAAGTCCGGCGACCCGATGGGAAGGGTGCCGCGTACCGTCTTCGTCTCTTGGTTGCTTGCCGCTTCGGCTGCGGGGCCGTTGGAGAAGCTCACACTTCCCAACGTAAGCGCGGCGGCGGCACCCGTCACGAACAGGGCGCGTCTGGCCATCCCGTTTCCGTGGTCGTCCTCGCACATGCTGCTGCTCCCAGGTGTTGAGCGTGACAGTGACATGACATAGTCAGGGGAGGGTGTGACACGTACAACCCTGGTATTCGGCCGTGAACGCCGGTGCACGGGAAGGGAATCGGCGGCTTGCGCGGAACCGGCGGCTTGCACGGGACCGGTGGCTGCGGCGTGCGCTGAACCGGTGGCTGCGGCTTGTGCGGAGGCCCGACCGCTGTCACCCCCCGCGACGCCCTGCCGGACCTGCTCGGCCGGTACCAGTACCACCCTGTAACGATCCGCCGCGCGCGAGGAATACGCCCGGGCCTGCAATGCCTGATCAACGCGATCGTATGCTCGAAGGATGACGACTTCCGCGACTCCCGGGACCGGGCCGACGGCGAACTCCATGCGACGCGCGCTCAAGCGTGCGCGGGACGGCGTCGCGCTCGACGTCACCGAGGCGGCGGTGCTGTTGCAGGCGCGCGGAGCGGACCTCGACGACCTGGCCGTGTCCGCCGCCCGAGTGCGGGACGCGGGGCTCGAGGCTGCGGGCCGCCCCGGCGTCATCACGTACTCGAAGAGCGTCTTCATCCCGCTGACCCGGCTGTGCCGCGACAAATGCCACTACTGCACCTTCGTCACCGTGCCCGGCAAACTGCGCCGGGCGGGCCACGGGATGTTCATGTCCCCCGACGAGGTCCTCGACGTGGCACGCCGGGGCGCCGAACTGGGCTGCAAGGAAGCCCTGATCACGCTGGGCGACAAGCCGGAGGACCGCTGGCCCGAGGCCCGCGAGTGGCTGGATGCGCACGGGTACGACGACACGATCGCGTACGTACGGGCCATTTCGATCCGCATTCTGGAGGAGACCGGACTGCTTCCGCACCTCAACCCCGGGGTGATGTCGTGGACCGACTTCCAGCGGCTCAAGCCCGTCGCGCCGAGCATGGGCATGATGCTGGAGACCACGGCGACTCGGCTGTGGTCCGAGCCGGGTGGGCCGCACCACGGCTCGCCCGACAAGGAACCGGCGGTGCGGCTGCGCGTGCTGGAGGACGCGGGCCGGTCTTCCGTCCCGTTCACCAGCGGCCTGCTGATCGGGATCGGAGAGACGTACGAGGAGCGCGCCGAGTCCCTCTTCGCGCTCCGGCGCGTGTCGCGGTCGTACCACGGCATCCAGGAACTCATCATCCAGAACTTCCGCGCCAAGCCGGACACCGCGATGCGCGGCATGCCGGACGCGGAGCTGGACGAGCTGGTGGCCACGGTCGCGGTGGCGCGGCACATCATGGGCCCGGCTGCGTGCCTGCAGGCGCCGCCGAATCTCGTCGACAGTGAGTACGGGCGGCTGATCGGCGCGGGGATCGACGACTGGGGCGGGGTCTCGCCGCTGACCATCGACCACGTGAACCCGGAGCGGCCCTGGCCGCAGATCGAGCTGCTCACCTCGGAGTCGGCCGCCGCGGGCTTCGCACTGCGCGAAAGGCTCTGCGTCTATCCCGAGTTCGTGCAGCGCGGCGAGCCCTGGCTGGACCCGCGGCTGCTGCCGCACGTGCGCGCGCTGGCCGATCCGCAGACGGGCCTCGCCCGCGAGGACGCGGTGGTCGAGGGACATCCGTGGCAGGAGCCGGAAGAGGCCTTCACCTCCTCCGGACGCATCGACCTGCATGTGTCGATCGACACCGAGGGCCGCACCGGCGACCGCCGGGACGACTTCGACGTCGTCTACGGCGACTGGGAGGCGCTCCGCGAGGCCGCGGCGCCCGGGATGGTGCCCTCCCGTATCGACACCGACGTGCGCGCGGCGCTCGCGACGGCCGCCGACGACCCGACGCGGCTCACCGACGACGAGGCGCTCGCGCTGCTGCACGCCGACGGCCCGGCGCTCGACGCGCTCTGCCGGATCGCGGACGACGTCCGCAAGTCGGTGGTCGGCGAGGACGTCACGTACATCGTCACGCGGAACATCAACTTCACGAACGTCTGCTACACCGGCTGCCGTTTCTGCGCCTTCGCCCAGCGCCGCACGGACGCGGACGCCTACACACTCTCGCTGGAGCAGGTGGCGGACCGTGCCGCCCAGGCCTGGGACGTCGGCGCGGTCGAGGTCTGCATGCAGGGCGGCATCCACCCCGACCTGCCCGGCACGGCCTACTTCGACATCGCCAAGGCGGTGAAGGAGCGCGTCCCCGGCATGCACGTGCACGCCTTCTCCCCGATGGAGGTGGTGAACGGCGCGACCCGCACCGGCCTGTCGATCCGCGAGTGGCTGACCGCCGCGAAGGAGGCCGGCCTGGACACGATCCCCGGCACGGCGGCGGAGATCCTCGACGACGAGGTGCGCTGGGTCCTGACGAAGGGCAAACTGCCCGCGGCCACATGGATCGAGGTCGTCACGACCGCCCACGAACTGGGCATCCGCTCCTCCTCCACCATGATGTACGGCCATGTGGACCAGCCCCGCCACTGGCTCGGCCACTTCCGCACGCTCTCCCGCATCCAGCAGCGGACCGGCGGCTTCACCGAGTTCGTGACCCTCCCCTTCATCCACACCAACGCACCGGTCTACCTGGCCGGCATCGCCCGCCCCGGCCCGACGACCCGCGACAACCGCGCCGTGGTGGCGATGGCCCGCCTCCTCCTGCACCCGCACATCCCCAACATCCAGACCAGCTGGGTGAAGCTGGGCACCGAGGGCGCGGCAGAGATGCTCCGCTCGGGCGCGAACGACCTGGGCGGCACCCTCATGGAGGAGACCATCTCCCGCATGGCGGGCTCGTCGTACGGCTCCTACAAGTCGGTCAAGGACCTGATCGCCGTGGCCGAGACGGCGGGGCGCCCGGCGAAGCCGCGGACGACGCTGTACGGCGAGGTGCCCGAGGAGCGGCAGCGGGCGGCCGCCGCTTCCGACGGTCATCTGCCGGAGTTGTTGCCGGTGCTCGAGTGACGGACGGCGGCACGACGGCGGCCGTGGTCAAGCGGCCGAGCCGGTCTGTCCGAACGGCAGGTGGACGACCAGCAGCACGACCCCGCTCAGCAGGAACACCCGGGTCGCCGCCTCCAGCCCGTTCCAGTCCTTCGACTGCCACATCGCGAACCACTCGCCGCCGATCGCTATGAACCCGGCGCCGAACAGCAGCATGAGCATCAGCAGGCCGTAGGTGGAGATCCGGCGGGCGCGGGGGTGGTCGCGACGGGCCCAGAGCCAGGTCCCGTAGATGAGGACGAGGGCGGCGATGGTCTCCCAGACGATGATGGCGATGTACGCCGCGTCCTGAAGGCCCTTGCTGGTGACGGCTCGCCACATCAGGTCGTCGTCCTTGAACGTCGTGTCCATCGCGAGGACATGCCGCACGAACTGCTGGTTGGTGCCGAAGTCCGTGATGTTCCCGAAGGCTACGAGAGCGATGTAGAGGGCGACGGTGCCGGTGAGGAGGGTGGCGGTGAGAGGGAGGGCGCGTGAGGTGGGTGTGACCATGCCGGTCTCTTTCCCCGCACTGTCCGGTACAGCCCACGCACATTCGGCCAGAATGAAGACACGCGAGGTCTGAGGCGGGCGGACGAGGGGACGTACGGGTGGCGCAGGCGCGGCCGTCGATGCAGGAGCTGATCCGGCAGCGCAGGCGTGCCGGGTTCGTGGGCCGGGGTGCGGAACGGGCCGCGTTCCGGGCGAACTTCGACCTTCGGCCGGAGGACGAGCGGCACCGGTTCCTGTTCCATGTGCACGGCAACGCCGGCGTCGGAAAGACCTTCCTCGTACGGGAGTTGGAGCAGCTCGCGCGGGAATGCGGGGCGCTCACCGCGTACATCGACGAGGGCGTGGGCAGCGTGCCCGAGGCGATGGCGGCGGTGAGCGCGCAGTTCGCCCGGCAGGGCCACCGGCTCAAGGAGCTGGACCGGCTGCTGGCCACCCATCGGGAGCGGCGCCACGAGGCGGAGTCGGCGGTCGTGGAGACGCTGGAGCCGCAGCCTTCACCCGCGGGCATGGCCGCCGCCAGGGCCGGTCTGGTCGGGCTGGGTCTGGTGCCTGTCGTCGGCCCGTTCGCGGGAGCTCTGGACGCGGCCCAACTGGCCCACGGCGCCGACCGATTACGCGCGGGGCTCAGTGCCCGGTTCCGCAACCAGGACGACGTACAGCTCGTCCTGTCGCCCGAGCGCGTGCTCACCCCGGTGCTGCTCGGCGAGTTGGCGAAGACCGCCGACGAAGCCCCCTGGCTGGTGTTGTTCTTCGACACCTACGAGCGGACAGCCCCCTTCCTCGACGGCTGGCTGCACGAGGTCATGACGACGGACCGGCACGGCGCGCTGCCCGCGAACGTCGTGGTCGTCACGGCCGGGCAGCGGCCCTTCGACGCCGCCCGCTGGGGCGGCTTCGCGGACTTCGTGACGGACGTGCCCCTGGAGCCCTTCACGGAGGCCGAGGCGCGCGGGCTGCTCGCCGACAGGGGCGTGGTGGCGGAGCCGGTCGTCGAGGAGGTGCTGCGGCTCACCGGCGGGCTCCCCGTCCTCGTGTCGACGCTCGCCGAGTCCCGGCCCGGCGACCCCGACGACGTGGGCGACCCGAGCGCGACGGCCGTCGAGCGCTTCCTCAAGTGGGAGCAGGACCCGGTGCGGCGGTCGGCCGCACTGGCCTGCGCCCTGCCCCGCCGCCTGGACGCGGACGTCTTCCGGGCCGCCGTGGACTGCCCGGACGACGAGGCCGACGCCCTGTTCGGCTGGCTGCGCGGGCTGCCCTTCGTCAGCGACCGCGGCGAACGCGTCCAGTACCACGACGTCGTACGCGCCCCGATGCTGCGCCTGCAGCGCAGGCGCTCCCCACGCGGCTGGTCCGAACGGCACACCCGCCTGGCGGAGACCTTCGCCGGATGGCGGACGGAAGCCGAAGCGGGCCTGGCCGAGGACGAGTTGTGGGGCGACGAGCCGTGGCGCGAGCTGCGGCTCGCGGAGGCGTATCACCTGCTGTGTGCGGGGGCGCGGAGCGCGCTGCCCGCCGTCCTGCGCGATGTCGTCGATGCCTGCGGCGAGGGCGTTGCCGTGGCCCGACGGTGGGCTCGGGTGCTCGTCGAGGCGGGCGCGGACGCGGACGCAGGGCCCGTGCAGAAGTGGGGGCGCGACCTGCTGGAGGAGCTGGAGGACGGCACCCACGAGACGCTCGCGCTGTTGCTGAACCGGGGCGGTCTCGACGCGCGGGGCCAGGCCGTCGCCCGGATGCTGCGCGGGCTCGGCCACCGTGTGGACCGCGACTTCGAGCGGGCGCTCGCCGAGTACGAGGCGGCCCTCGCGCTCGATCCGGAACTGGAGCGCGCGTACTACGGACGCGGTGTCACGCGCGCCGAACACCGCGATTACGAGGGCGCCATCGCCGACCTGGACCGCGCGGACGCGCTCAGGCCGGGCAAGGCGCGGATCCTGTTCGTCCGCGGTGACTACCACCGGATCGTGGGCCACTACGAGCAGGCGCTCGGCGACCTGGACCGCGCCGTCGCGATCGACCCCGAACTCGCGGGTGCCTGGGCCTCCCGGGGCGTCACCCGGCACAGCATGGGCCGCACCGACGCCGCACTCGCCGACCTCGACCGGGCGCTCGAACTCGACCCGGAACACATCTGGGCGCTAGTGCGGCGTGCTCGGGTGCGGCGCTCCCTCGGGCAGCACGACGAGCAACTCACCGATCTGCACGCGGCGGTCGAGCTGGCCCCGGACCTGCCCTGGGTGGCCTGTGAGCGGGGCGACGCGCTGCGGGTCGCGGGCCGCGACGAGGAAGCTCTCGTCGACTACGACCGGGCGCTCGCGCTCGACGACGCGTACGCGTCGGCATACGCGAGCCGCGGTGTCTCCCGCACCCGGCTCGCCCGCCACGAGGAGGCGCTCGGGGATCTGGACCGCGCCCTGGAGCTCTACCCCTCCTACGCGTGGGCGCTCGTCCAGCGGTCCGCGGTGCACCGCCGGCTCGCCGCCTACGAGCGGTCGTACGCCGATGCCGAGCGGGCCGCGGAGCTGTGGCCCGACAGCGCGTGGGTGCTGTGGAACCGGGGTGAGGCGCTGCGCTGCCTCGGCCGCTTCGGGGAGGCCCGCACCGACCTGGACCGGGCGCTCGAACTCGACCCGGACAACGCGTGGACGAACGGCTGCCGGGGCGCCGTCCTGCATGAACTACGCCTGTTCCGCGAGGCGTTGGTCGACTTGAACCGGGCCGTCGCCCTCGACCCGGACGGGAACTGGTACCGGATGCGGCGGATCATCACCCTGCTGGCGGTGGGCCGACCGGAGGACGCCCTGGCCGCTCTGGAGCGGTACGTCGAGGGAGGGGACGAGGCCGACGACCTGGCCTGGGCGCACCATACGCTCGCCCAGCTCCATCTGCTGTCCGGCCGCGCCCCGGAGGCGAAGGACGCGCTTACCGCCGCCTTCGCACACGGCCTCGAAGAGCCCGCCGGGCTGGAGGAGTTGGCGCGGGCGGAGCGCAAGTCCGGGGAGTGGGCGAAGGCGCGGCGCACGGCCGAGCGGATGCGCGCGCGGCACACGGCGGGCGGCGCGTTCTGTCTCGCGATGACGGTCGGCGGCGACGAAGGGGCGGCCGCCGCCCGGCCGCTGTGGCAGGCGGCCGCCGAGCGGGCCTTCGGCTGGGAGCTGACCAGTGGCGCCTCCGACTTCCTGCACGCCGTGATCGACGCGGGCCTGGCGGACTGGCCCGCCCTCGACGACCGCCTCACCCGGCTGATCTCCGAGCCCCGCGAGTGGGTCGACATGGCCTGGCTGGCCGCTCTCCTCGGCGAGCTCATGGACAGTCCCGGCACGGACCGGAGCAGCCTCGCGCCCCGGCTGGAGCGGGTGAGCCGGGCACGGGACGCCATACGGGCGCGATACGCGGAGTGACCCGGGAGGGGGAGGGGTGACCGGAAGGGGCGACTGAACAACGTTAATAAGTGATCTGTTGCGATCTGGTGGGTCACATTGCGCATACCGTTCCGGGCCCTGAACCGACCGTTCCCGTTCGATTACAGTGCTGAGCTGTCGGACGTACGGGCGGTTCCTGGGGAGGTCTCGGTGGGTGCGACAGCCGGTGCCGTCTGGGGCCGTGCCGAACAGCAGGACTTCCGGAGCAGGGTGCGCGGGACGCTGCTCGGCGCGGCGCTCGGCGATGCCCTGGGCGCGCCGGTCGACGGGCTCGGCGTGGCGGAGATCCGGGAGGCGTACGGCGCGGAGGGGCTCACCGATCTGGCCTTCGGGTACGGCAGGCGCGGCGCCGTCACGGATCTCACGCAGCTCACGCTGTTCAGCGTCGACGGGCTGATCCGTGCCCAGGTGCGCCGCGACACCGGCGCCTGGCATCCGCCGACCGATCTGCACCGGGCCTACCGCCGCTGGGCGGCCACCCAGAGCGACTGGGGGCCCGACGAGCGCCGCAAGGACGACGGCTGGCTGGCCCGCGAGGAGTGGCTGTACGCCCGCCGCGACCCGGCACGCTCCTGTCTGCTCGGCTTCGGCGACGAGACGATGGGCACGCTGGACGCGCCCAAGAACCCCGGCGAGCTCGGGCCCGAGGCGGCCGCCCGCTCCGGGCCCTTCGGGCTGCTCGTCGGCTGGGAGCCGCAGCTGGTCGTGCAGCTCGCCGTCGAGTGCGCCGCGCAGACGCACGGGCACCCCACGGCGTATCTGTCGGCGGGCGGGTACGCCGTGATCGTGCACGCGCTGGCCCGCGGCGAGAGCCTCGACGCGGCCGTGCAGAGGGCCCTCGCGATCCTCGCGGCGCGGCCGGGGCACGAGCCCGTCACCGACGCGCTCCAGCACGCTCTGGGCGCGGTACGGCAGGGAATGCCGTCGCCCGGACGAGTCGAGGAGCTAGCAGGGGACGGCACGGCGGCGGGGTTGCTCGCGGTCGCGGTGTACTGCGCGCTGGTCGGGGAGGACATCCGGCACGGCTTGTGCCTGGCGGTGAACCAGGGTGGGGCCTCGGGTGTGGCGGGCGCCCTCACAGGGGGACTGCTGGGGGCGCTGCACGGCGAGACGGCCCTTCCGCCGGCCTGGCTGGCGGAGCTGGAGGGCCGTCCCACGATGCTGGTCCTCGCGGACGACTTCGCGATGGAGATGACGCAGGGCCCGGCGTTGCACGGGCCGGGCGGGTCGTCGCCCGGCTGGCTGAGCCGGTATCCACGGGGCTGAGGCCTACGGTGTGCGCGCTGTTCCCCGCGCCCCTTTCGGGGCCGCGGGGAACAGCGCGAACGGGATCCGGGGCGGAGCCCCAGGGACGGGACGGGTAGGGGCGGCGGGGACGAAAACCGCCTAGTCCTTCACCGGGGTCGCCACCCCGTCCGGCGCCCCCGCCGGCGCGGGAACGGCCGCGGAGGCCGCACCGTCGTCATCCGTGTTGATCTTCTCGATGATCGCGTCCCGCTCAGGCGTGTCCTCGGGCCTCAGGAAACCGATGAGGATGTACAGGACGAGGGAGATGACCATCGGGACGGAGACCTGGTACTCCAGCTTCACATCCGTGCGCTGGGAGAAGTCCAGGTTGTAGTTGACGAAGAAGAAGGCGAGCAGACCGCAGGCCCAGCTGGTGAGGGCCGCCGTCGGGCCGGACTTACGGAACGGCCGGAGCAGACCCAGGATGAACGGGATCGCGATCGGGCCCATCAGACCGGCCACCCACTTGATGACGACCGTGATGATGTCCTTGAACGTGGGGGAGTTGACCTGCGTCGCCACCGCCATGGAGAAGCCGAGGAAGGCGACGGTGGTGACGCGGCCCGCGACCAGGCCCGTCCGGGTGTCCCAGGCCCGCGCGGCCTTCGACAGCACCGGCATCACGTCCCGGGTGAACACGGCGGCGATCGCGTTCGCGTCGGAGGAGCACATGGCCATCGTGTGCGAGAAGAACCCGACGACGACCAGGCCCAACAGGCCGTGCGGGAGCAGCTGTTCGGTCATCAGGCCGTACGCGTCCGACCCGTCGGGCTTCTTCGCCGTGACGAGGAGCGGCGACAGCCACATGGGGATGAAGAGGATCACCGGCCACACGAACCACAGCCCGGCGGACAGGAACGCCGAGCGCGTCGCCTGCTTGGCGCTGCCGGTGGCCATGTAGCGCTGGGCCTGGTTCCACATGCCGCCGTTGTACTCGAAGAGTTTGATGAAGAGATACGCGATGAAGAAGACGGTGAGATACGGGCCCGCGAAGCCGTCCCCGTGACCGTCCAGCTTCGGCGAGTCGAGAGCCTTGGACAGCCCGCCCTGGTCGGAGATCTTGTTCAGCGCGATGATCAGCATCGAGACACCGGCGAGCAACTGGATGACGAACTGGCCGAGTTCGGTGAGCGCGTCGGCCCACAGCCCGCCGATCGTGCAGTACACGGCCGTGATGCCACCGGTGATGACGATGCCCTGGGTGAGGGTGACCCCGGTGAACACGGTGAGCAGGGTCGAGATCGCGGCCCACTTCGCGCCGACGTCCACGATCTTCAGCAGGATGCCGGACCAGGCGAGCGCCTGTTGCGTCGGTACGTTGTAGCGGTCCTTGAGATATTCGAGGGGCGAGGCGACGTGCAGTCGGGAGCGCAGCCGGTTGAGCCGGGGCGCGAAGGCCTTGGCGCCGATGGCGACGCCGATGGCGATGGGCAGCGCCCAGGTGACGTACGAGGTGATGCCGTAGGTGTACGCGATGCCGGCGTACCCGGTGAACATCACCGCGCTGTAGCCCGACATGTGGTGCGAGATGCCGGACAGCCACCACGGCATCTTGCCGCCCGCGGTGAAGAAGTCGCTGACATCGTCCACACGCTTGTGGGACCAGATACCGATCGCGGTCATGACGCCGAAGTACGCGACCAGGACGGCCCAGTCGAGACCGTTCATGTGCCCCCTCCAGGGGTCCGCCTTGTGAACCTGCAGATACCGGACGGCACTTCGCCAGTACGCATGGGGGTCCCCCCTGCTCTGGGGGTACCTCCCAGGCCCTTGAGGCACTGGGGGAGAAGCCGAGAGCTTGGGGGAGGGCGGCGCCCCCGTGCGGGAGCGGGGACTTCGGGGATTGAACCGCTGGTTCGACCAGCCGGTCAAGACCTCTCGCGGTCACAGATATGAACACAGATCAGAAAGCAGAACGTTTTTGCCTCTACTTTACCCGTAGGGCTGTTGTCGTGCTCGTGACGTGGAACACACGATGAGCGGGCACTTCGTCAGCAGGACATCAACTCGCCGATCGCCACGACGATCGGCGGCGATCGGCAGGACGACAGAGACGACGGGCGTACGGGATGCGGGTCCCGTGCGACTGGGAAGGGAGCCGCGACGGCCGTGCCTACCGCATGAGTTCGCCGGCGTTCACGAGCAGCGACTGTCCCGTGATCGCGCGCGCCCGGTCCGACGCCAGGAACACCGCGGCGTCCGCCACATCCCCGTCCGTGGCCAGCTCGGGCAGGGCCATCCGCTCGGTGAGCCGGGCCAGTACGTCCGCCTCCGGCACGCCCTCGGTGTGAGCGGTGAACTGGACATACGCCTCGACGGGCGGGCCCCACATCCATCCCGGCAGCACGGTGTTGACCCGTATCCGATGCGGGCCGAGCTCCCTCGCCAGGGAGTACATCGCGCTCGTCAGGGCGCCCTTCGACGCCGCGTACGCCGCTTGCCGCACCTGACTCGGCGCGGCCACCGACGACTGGGTGCCGATGATGACGACTGCGCCGCCGCGCGACTTGAGCGCGGGAAGGCAGGCGCGGGTCATCCGCAGGGTGCCGAGCAGATTCACGTCGATGACCGACTGCCAGGTGGCGAAGTCGGCGTCCTCCAGGCCGCCGAAGTAGCTGTCCCAGGCGGCCACATGGACGACCGCGTCGATCCCGCCGAACCGCTCTGTCGCCAGCGCGGCCAGCGCCTCGCACTGTCCCTCGTCCGTGATGTCCGTCGCACGGTAGGTCGTGTGCGCGCCGTCCGGATCGAGTTCGGCCGCCGACTTGGCCAGGTGCGCCTCCGTACGCGCACCGAGCACCGCGTTGCCCCCGTCGCGCACCACGGCCGCCGCGACCTGATGGCCGAGACCGGCCCCGACTCCCGACACGACGACGGTCTTGCCCGCGAGCAGTGACATCGGAAGCCTCCCTGGCTCTGGCGCATTGTCTGACGGAGCGTCAGAGTATGGGCGTCCGGCGGAAGAAGGAAGGGGATCGTCATGTCGGAGGAGACCCGCAGCGAGACGTACGGCGAACTGGCCGCCCTCGGCCCGTACGGCGTCCACCCGGGCCACGCCCTGATCACCATGGTCGAACCGCACCCGGGCCACGAGTACGCGTACAACCGCTGGTACGAGGACGACCACTACTACGCAGGCGCGATGGCCATGCCCTGGATGTACGCGGGGCGTCGCTGGGTGGCGACCCGTGACCTCCAGCTCCTGCGCTACCCGGAGAAGTCGGCAATCGCCCAGCCGGTCACCGCGGGCTGCTACATCTCCACGTACTGGGTCACCGAAGGCCGCTACGACGACCACATGAAGTGGACGGTCGGCATCAACAAGCGGCTCAACCGGGACGGCCGCGTCTACCAGGACCGTACGCACGTCTTCACGGCCTTCCAGGACCATGAGGCCACCGTCTACCGGGACGGGGCCGCCGGTCCCCGCGACTTCCACGCCCTCGACCACCCGTACGCGGGCCTGGTGGTCGAGGTCGTCGACGCGGAATCCGCCGCACAGCGCGCCGAGTTGCTGGAGTGGCTGCGCTCCCGGCACCTGCCGAAGCGCCTCGCGGGCTCACCCGCGGCCATGGTCACCGTCTTCCGCCCCACCCCCCTCCCCGGCGACCGCATGACGTACGTCAAGCAGGTCGAGGGCGTGGACACCCGGCTGACCCTGCTGTGGTTCCTGGAAGCGGATCCGCGGGAGTGCTGGGAGGAGTACTTCACAGGGCTGGACACGGCGGTCGGCGAATCGGGGCTGGGGAGGGTGGAGCTGGTGGCGCCGTTCATTCCTACGGTGCCGGGGACTGACCGGTACGTGGACCGGCTCAGGTAGCCGCCGGGTTCGGTAAGGCCGAGCCCCCTCGGCCGGGACGGCGGGCCAGTCGAGAGGGCTCTGTACGTGACGCGTATGAAGTTGTCTGTGGTCATGTGTCAGGCGAGGTCTTAAACGCCCCGGCTCACCTCGGCCACGAAGGCATTCCAGGCGTCCGCGGGAAAGGCCAGCGTGGGGCCCTGGGGGACCTTGGAGTCGCGTACGGCCATCGTCGCGAGAACCGGGGACTTGACCTCGACGCAGGCGCCGTTGCCGGTGGAGTAGGAAGACTTGGTCCACGTGTCGGTGGCGCCCTGCTGAATTGCCATGTTCGCTCCAGTAGCGAGTTGTTGAGTTGCTGTCACCGCGCTGCTGGTTCGCTCCGGAACCCGCTGCTCGGTTTGCGCCAACGTTGTTGTTCGGTGGCGTGATCGACGCTACTCGCCAACATCGGCCCACGAAGCGACTATTCACTCGACTGGATGGCATATTCCATGGGGGTCTTCCGCACTGGTGTGGCGAAGGTGTATTGTCCGGCACCTTCCCGGCGGGGCTGCCGTCATGCGCCTCGGCGAGACCGCCGTCCCGGCCTCAGCGCGCGTACTCCTTCGCGATGTCGGCGATGAACTGACGCGACTGCTCCACGTTCAGGGCCTGCGCCCGCAGATGCTCGTACATCACGCTGTACTTCTGGACGTCGTTCGCCTTCTCCAGGTACAGGTCGCTGGTCACGCCCTCGATGTAGACGACGCTGGAGTCGGCCGCGTCGGGGAACTCGAGGATCGCGTACTGGCCGTTCAGTCCCGGGTGCGCCCCCATGTCGAAGGGGATCACCTGCACGGTGACGTGCGGCAGTTGGGACTGCTCGACGAGGTGTTCCAACTGGTCGCGCATGACGGAGCGGTTGCCGACGGCCCGGCGCAGGGCGGCCTCGTCGAGGACGGTCCACAGGCGCAGCGGGTTGTCGGGGGCGGAGATTCGTTCCTGCCGCTTCAGCCGTACCTGGACCCGCTTGTCGATGTCGCCGGGCGCGGTCTCGGGCAGGGCGCCCGCGATCAGGGCCTCGGCGTACGGCCGGGTCTGCAGGAGGCCGGGGACGACCTGGGGGTCGTAGACGCGAAGTGACGCGGCGTCGGTTTCGAGCCCGATGTAGACGCTGTACGGGATGTCGCCGAAGGAGTGCCACCAGCCCTGCTGCCGCGAGTCCTTGGCCATCTGCATCAGCGAGTCCACGATCCGGTGGTCGTCGACCTCGTAGACTCCGCACAGATCGCGGACGTCGCGCTGGCTGATACTGCGCCGTCCGTTCTCCAATCGGCTGATCTTCGACTGGGAGACCAGCAGCCGCTCGGCGACCTCTTCGGCCGTCATGCCCTTGAGCTCGCGGAGCCGACGCAGTTCCTGGCCCAGCCGGCGCCGCCGGACAGTGGGATTGACATTGGACGCCACGGGACGTGCACCTCCGGCTGCGGACCTCTACTTTGCGTATCTGCTGTTGAGCAGACTGCCACCAAGGTGCTTTCTACCGCTGGGAAACAGCGGATATGCGCTGGGTAGGCGCCAGTTCGAGGATCCGGCGTGTATATGCGGCTGCCCCGGCCTCCGTCGAGGCTCGCGCGGATGCGGCCGCGCGGGGCGATGAGGCCGTGTCGTCGTCCGGACGTACGGCCTCATCGCCCCGCGTGAGCCAGCGGCTCCCGAACCGGTCTTGGGGACTGCGGTGCGGCGCTGAGGTACTGGCGGTGCTGGTCGTGCTGGCGGTGCTGATACTGCGTGTGGTGCCGGGTGCCGTGGGGCTGCGGCTCAGTGGGCCACGGCTCGCGCCATGGAACCGCGGCGCGGTTGCATCGGAACACCGCGGGCGGGTTCCGGTGCGGTCCTGACTCCGGCAGTGGCCGGGCGGCCTGCCGGTGCCGGGCTGCGGCGCGGTTGTGCGGCCACACCGTTCTGGACGTCCATGACCGCGTGAGCTACGAGACCGCCCATGGGGTCGTGCCTGATCAGGTCCCGCAGCCGGGAACGGGACGAACGCCCCTCATTACCCGGATACAGGTGCTTGCCGAGACCGACCGCATGGGCCAGCGCGGCGAGCGCCGCGGTCCGCGGGTCCGGCGGGACGCCGGTGCGGATCGCGCTGTCCAGCCGGGACCTGATCTCCCGGCTGATCGCCGTGTCCGTCGCTTGGTAGCGAGTCGTCGGCAGCACCCCGCACATCTGGCCGGCCACGGCATGGACCATGCCGCACCTCTCCAGATGCGAGAGGTAGGTCTGGCGAAGTCCCAGTCGGGGTCCACCAATCCAGTTCACTGCGCGTACGGGTGCTCCGCGTCGGCGCAGCAGTTCCAACGCACAGTCCAGTGTTGGATCTCCAGTCGGCCGTGGGGCCACCACGGCGATACGATCCCCGTCTGGGGCTATCCGTCCGGCCAGCGCCAGCTCCACTAGCTGTGCTCCGGCCAGACCTAGGTCGAGCGACTGCGGCTGTGCGGTGGTACCCGTGGTCGGGTCCAACGCCAGCAGCAGAAGCTCCTCCGGAAGTGTTCTGCGGCTCCTGCCCATCCATGCCTCCCCGCGTGGATGAATGACAGGGTGACCCCTCTCACATTGGTCTGTCGAGGGCGCGTGACCGGAATGTAGTGGAACCGGTAGGTATGTCGTTCTCGTCTACCGCAGGGGTTAAGCCCTCACACAGGACACTGGTACATGGTTCGGACAGCGGTGTCCGGGCGGCGGTTGCAGGGTTTGACGGTTCGGTTGGCGCACGGAGGGCGTGTGCCGCATGGAGGAGGCATCGGTGGCGGGCGAGTCCCCCGACAGGTCGAAGCAACACGAGTCGTCGGCGTCGTCGGCAGAACCGACGCCGGGGGCCCCGGCCGCGGTTCCGGGTCCGGCGCGAGGTGCCGCGTCGGCCTCGACCCCGGCCCCGGCTTCGGTCGACCCCCGCATGGCGGTGGCCCGCGAGCGGGCCGCCACGGTGCGGGTGGATCAGGCTACGGCGGTGTTCTCCACGAAGGCCTTGGCGGGTGCCGAGCGGGGGGACTCCGCCGAGCCCGGCGAGAAGGGCTCCGAGGGCGACTCCCGACTGCGGGCGGCCGTGGCCGCGTGGGTGGCCGGGGCCGACGGGGACGACTCCCCGGCCACCGGGGAGTCCGGTCGCGACGACCGTGACGCTGCCACGGGGCGCTCCACGGACGGCGAGGGCTCCGACGCGGGGCGCTCCACGGACTCCGAGGGCTCCGACGTAGCCGCGGACGACGACGAACCGACCGATGACGGCGACGGCGACGACGCGGCGACGTCGGGCGTGGACTCGCCGCGCGATGCGGGGGACTCCCGCGGGGAGGACACCGACGCGGCTGCCGACGGCGCCGCGGCGACGTCCGGGTCGGGGGCCGAGCCGGCGTCCGACGAGGCGTCAGCTTCGTACGCCGAAGCGGTCGAAGGCCGGGACTCCGTCTCCGACGAGGACTCCGTCGCCGACGAGTCCGACGGCAAGGCCGAGACCGCGGCCGGTTCCGCGTCCCGCGCCGGCTCCGCGCAGGCCGCCGGCGAGACCGGAAGCCAGGCCGAGAGCGCGACGGGCTCTGCGCCCGACCCCGGCTCCGGCTTCGCGCCCGGTGCCGAGTCCGCCCCCGGCGCCGCCTCGGCGTCCGCCTCAGCCTCTGCGTCCGCCGGCGACGAGGCTTCTGCCGCCGGTGAGTCCAGGGGCGAGGCCGAGACCGCGCCCGGTTCCGAGGCCGCCGCCGCCTCCGGCTCGGCATCGACCTCCACCTCCGAGGCCGACGCCGGGTCTTCGTCCGCGTCCGCCTCCGGCGCCCGGGCCGCGTCTGCGTCCGCCGCGGACTCCGGCTCCGCGTCTGCCTCCAGCGGTGCTCCCGAGACCGCGGCCGGTTCCGCGGCCGCCTCCGACTCCGCGTCAGGCGCCGAGTCCAAGTCCAGGTCCGTCGACGACACCTCGGGCGAGGACGCAACCCCCAGCCCGAAGGGCACCACGGAGGACTCCCCGAACGGGCCCTCGGCGGCGTCCCCGAAGGCCGCCTCCACGGTCGCCAAGGACTCCACCACCCCCGAGCCCCCGGTCGACCAGCCCACCGCGATCTTCAAGGCACCCCGGCCCCCGGCCGTGGACCAGCCCACCACCATGCTCAAGTTGGGCGGTGGCACCAAGCCGACCACTGAAAAGCCCGCGACCGAGCCCGCGCCCAAGCGCGAGTCCGACGCCGAGCGCACCAGCAAGTTCGTCGCCCTCAAGCCCCTCGACGAGCCGGCCGCCCCGGCGAGGCCGAAGACCACTCCGCCTCCCGGCACCGCGACCAAGCCGGCGGCAGCCCCCGCCCCGGGAACCGCCGACAAGCCGGCGGCAGCCACCGCCGCGCTCCCGCAGGTCGGGCCCGAGCGCACCACCCAGCAGCCGCTGCCGCCGAAGCCCCCGCTGGATCTGCTGGCCGAGCTGACGAACACGCCGCCGCCCCCGCAGACCCCGGTCCGGACGATCGTGCGGCGGGTCAAGATCTGGACCCCGATGGTCCTGCTGCTCGCGGTGATCTTTGCAGTCGTACAGGCCGTGCGCCCGCTCCCGACTCCGGCACTCGCGCTCACCGCCGACGAGACGTACACGTTCGAGGGCGGCAAACTCGACCTGCCCTGGCCGGGGCAGGGACAGTCGGCGATCGAGGTCGAGGGCGTCGGCAGCCTCGGCACGGAGGGCAAGCAGACGCCCGCCCCCATTGCGAGCGTCGCCAAGATCATGACGGCGTACGTCATCCTTCAGGAACACCCGCTGAAGGGGAACGAGGGCGGCGAGAAGATCACCGTCGACCAGCAGGCCGAGGACGAGTCGAAGCTGCCGGACGAGTCGACGGCGGCGATGTCGAAGGGGCAGCAGTTCACGGAGCGCCAGATGCTCCAGATGCTGATGATCCCGTCCGGCAACAACGCGGCGCGGCTGCTGGCCCGTTGGGATTCCGACAACAAGACCTTCGTCGGCAAGATGAACGCCGCGGCGAAGAAGCTCGGCATGACGAAGTCGACGTACACGGACCCGAGCGGTCTGCAGAAGACGACGGTGAGCACCGCCACCGACCAGCTCGAGCTGGCGAAGGCGGTGATGCAGAACGAGGTTTTCCGCAGCATCGTCTCGATGGCCAGCGCGAAGATCCCCGGCCTCGACAAGCCCATCTACAACAACAACGACCTGCTGGTGAAGCAGGTCGGCGTGATCGGTCTGAAGACCGGTTCGTCGACGCCCGCGGGCGGCAACCTGGTGTGGGCGGCGACCAAGACCGTGAACGGCAAGACGCAGACGGTCTACGGCGCGGTGCTCGGCCAGAACGCCGGCACCGGCAAGGTCTGGGACAGCCTCCAGCTGGCACTGACCAACAGCCAGAAGCTCATCGACAAGGTCCAGCAGAGCCTGACCTCCGCCACGGTGGTGAAGAAGGGCGACGTCGTCGGCTACGTGGACGACCAGCTCGGCGGCCAGACGCCCGTCGTCGCCACCAAGAACATGACGGCGGTCGGCTGGCCCGGCCTGAAGACGAAGCTGTCGATCGGTGACGAGGACGGCGAAACGGTCCCGCACTCCGGCAAGGCCGGCACGGTCGTCGGCCGGCTGACCGTCGGCGACGGCTCCACTCACGCCGTGACGATCCCCGTCGCGCTCCAGTCGGACCTCGCCGAGCCCGGCCTCGGCGCCAAGCTGACCCGCGTCAGCTGAACGGACGTACGCACCGGTGACGTACTGCGATACGCACCGGTGACGTACGCCGGGTACGAAGCGGCGCACCGCACCCCACGGGCGGAGCCACACCCGGGGCGCTCCCCGGCGGGGTGCGTGCTAGCGTCGCTGAGTGGCCTCGGGGCTGGTCGTGGGCCGCGGCTCCCGGCGCAGAACGGACAACGGGACACGGGAGAGCCTTGCAGTGGCGACAGCGGAGCCGACACACGCCGACGACGCCGATCCGGGCCCAGGGGCAGGCCCGCGAATACCGCTGCGCGCCCCTACCCCTGACAGAGCGCGGGACACAGAGTCCAAGCCGGAGCACAGCACCCGCCTGAGCCGTTTCCTGCGCCACCCCGTCGTCGTCGCCACCGCTCTTGCCGGCGTCCTCCATGTCGTCTGGTTCTTCACGTTCGCGAACAGTGGTGGGGATCTCGCCGCGCAGGACGCGTGGGCGGAGTTCGTGGGGCGGCACCCGGACTCGGCGTACAACCTCGCCTGGTACGGCGGGATGCACCCGGTCTCGTACAGCGTGGTGTCGCCGTATCTGATGTCGGTGCTCGGCGTCCGTACGACGATGATGATCGCGGGGACGATCTCGGCGGCCCTGCTGACGATGATCCTGATACGCAGCCGGGCGGTGAAGAACCCGCTGTGGCCCGCCTTCGCGGGCGTCTTCGCGCTTTTGTGCAACGCCATCTCGGGCCGGGTGACCTACGGCCTCGGCCTGGTGTTCGCGCTCGCCGCGGCCGCCACCGTCTTCTGCTGGCCCTACCGCTGGCGCTACAAACGCTGGGCGAAGGCCCTGTGCGCGGCACCGCTCGCCGCACTGGCGACCGCCGCGTCGCCGGTCGCCGGACTGTTCGTCGGTCTGGTCGCGGTGGCCCTGTTCCTGCAGAAGCGCCGCCCCGGCGCGTACGCCCTCGGCATCGCGCCCGCCGTCGTGGTCGCCGTATCGGCCTGGCTGTTCCCCTTCTCCGGCACCCAGCCGATGGCCTTCTACTCGGTCATCCTGCCTTTCCTGTACTCCGTCCTGGTCTTCGTCCTCGTCCCCGAGGAGTGGAAGACGGTACGGATCACGGCGGCGGTGTACGGCGCCTCCGTGCTCGGCGTCTGGCTGATCAGTTCGCAGATCGGCACCAACATCTCGCGCCTGGCGATGCTGTTCGGCGGAGTCGTGCTGCTGGCGGCCCTGCCCTTCACCGTGCCGAAGTCGCGCAAGTGGTACGCGATCGTCGTCGCCTTCATCGGACTCAACGGGTGGATCGGCTTCAAGGCGGTCGACGACATCGTGCATACGACCCCGGCGGCGTCCTGGGCGCGTGAGCTGGCCCCGCTCGTCCATCAGCTCCAGGTGGTGGGCGCCGAGAAGGGCCGTGTCGAGGTCGTCCCGGCCCGCTCCCACCGCGAGGCTTCCGCCCTCTCCCCGTACGTCAACCTCGCCCGTGGCTGGAACCGCCAGGCCGACATGGAGCGCAACCCGCTCTTCTACGACGACACCCTCAACTCCGCGAACTACCACGAATGGCTGCAGCGCTGGGCCGTCCACTACGTGGTGCTGCCGAAGGGCGAACCGGACGGGGACGGCGGTGAGCGGGAGCGTGAACTGGTCCAGCGGGGGATGCCGTATCTGCGCCAGATCTGGGGCGACGCGAACTGGCAGCTCTTCGCGGTGACGGACCCGGTCCAGCTCGCCGAGCCCAACGCCGTCGTCGACCGCGCCGAACAGGGTGAGCTGACGCTCGAGGTGAAGAAGGCGGGCCGCATTCTCATCCGGATCCCGTACTCCCCGTGGCTCAGCATCGTCGATGCCGAGGGCAAGAGCGTGAAGCCGCCGCAGGAGACGGAGCAGTCCAAGAACCGTGCCGAGGGAGTGCCGAAGACGTACGACAACCTCCATGGTTGTCTGATGCCGACGGAGGAGACCGCGGCGGGCGACAAGTGGACCGAGCTACTGGCCCCGAAGCCGGGCACCTACCACCTCGCGGCGCCGTACCAGCTCCCCCGGGGCACCCCCTGCCCGGAGGAACTGCGCTGACCCGCCCGAGCCGGGTTCAGAACGTTTATTCGCCCCCTCCGCCCCTGCCCGTCCCGTACCAGCCTTTCGGCTGCGCCTTCAGGGGCGCGGGGAACTGCGCAGTCGGGGGTCTGGGGGCGGCAGCCCCCAGGGACGGGACGGGCAGAGGCGGAGGGGGCGAACAACACCCCGCCCGAGTCATCGCACCGGAAACGCCACGTCGCACACCGCGTCCTCCGGCCCCGCGGCGTCCCAGTCCGCGAAGTACACCTCGCGACAGGGACCGTCGTACGAGAGCCCCCGCTCGGCGATCCACGCCTCGACGGCCTCGAAGGCGGCGAGGATCTGGGGGTGGGCGACCTGCGCCTTGGTGATGCGGGTGTAGGCGAGCCGCTGCGCGGGCTCGACGCGGACCTTGGCCTGCCAGGGCAGGCCCCGCTTCGCGGCCCAGACACGCGCGGCGTCCGCGTCGGCGACGGGAACGCATGTCTCCGCAGGCCCGTCGCTCTCGGTGCTGACCTCGGCGTAGTAGACGACGAAGGGCGCACCGGTGATCCCCCCGCACTGCTCCGCGCCCTCCTCCAGCCGCCCCAGCGAGGCCGGAATCCAGACCGGCAGCTCGTCCGCCAGGGTGTGCCGCGTCTCCGTCAGCACCACCCGCTCCGGTACGTCCACCGTCTCGACCACGAACTTCCCGTACATCTCGGAACTCCTTCCCGACAGCCGTCCACGGAGGTACTCGGCGAGCGTCCGCTGCGCCGCGAACCGTGCCTCGGCGTCATCCCAGTACGCGGCGAGGAGATCGGCGCCGGCCCGGCTCTCCGCCTCGACCACCTCCGCGATCCTGGCGAGCGGCATGTCGAGCTGGCGCAGCAGCGCGACAAGGCGGGCGCGTTCGACCTGGCCGGCGCGGTAGTAGCGGTAGCCGCTGGCCTCGTCGACGTGCGCCGGAGCCAGTAGTCCGAGCCGGTCGTACAGCCGAAGCGCCTTCGGCGAGAGCCGCGCGCGAGCGGCGAACGCGCCGATCGTGAGCAGTTCCTGATCCGCCGGGCCGGGCTCCGACCGTGGTCCCCGATGCGCGTGTTCCTGATGCACGAGCCCATCCTCCGTCACCGGGCGCCTTCCGCCCGGTGACACAGGACGTTGCCCCTTGCCCCAGGGGCAAGGTCAAACACGTCGGAGTCAGCCGGCGAGCTGCTTCTCCACCGCCGCGACGACCTCCGCGGACTCCGGCTCGGTCTGCGGCGAGAAGCGGCCCACGACCGCGCCGTCCCGCCCGATCAGGAACTTCTCGAAGTTCCAGCGGATGTCCCCGCTGTGCCCCTCGGCGTCCTCGGTGCCGACCAGACGCTGGTACAGCCCGTGCCGCCCGTCCCCGTTCACCTCGACCTTCTCGGTCATCGGGAACGTCACGCCGTACGTCGCCGAGCAGAACTCGGCGATCTCCTCGGAGGTCCCGGGCTCCTGCCCCATGAACTGGTTGCAGGGCACGCCGAGCACGGTGAAGCCCTGGTCGGCGTAGCGCTCCTGGAGGCGCTCCAGGCCCGCGTACTGCGGGGTCAGCCCGCACTTGGAGGCCACGTTCACGATGAGGACGGCCTTGCCCTTGTACTGCCCCAGATCGGCGGAGCCACCCTGAAGGGCCCCGATTTCGACGTCAAGCACAGAGTTGTCAGTAGTCATAAGCGGATGCTAACTCCGGCGGATGACTTGACCGTCAGCCCCGCTGGGCTGTGACGAGCACCTCACCGGCCGCCGTCCGCGAGTACAGCACCGACCGCCCCGCCCGCCGCCGCTGTACGAGCCGCGCGTCCAGCAGCACCTTCAGATGCCGTCCGACCGAGCCCAGCCCCTGCCCGGTCACGGCGACCAGCTGGCTGGTCGACATGGGGGAGTCGAGGAGGACGAGGACGCCGGCGCGGGCCGGTCCGAGGAGCGCGCCGAGACTCTCGGGCACGGCTTCGGCGCGTACGTCGGCCAGCGCACCCGCGCACGGGTAGACGACGGCGTACCTGTGGGGCTCCTCCCAGGACACCCAGCCGGCCTTGGGAGTGACGGGCACGAAGAGGAGCTGCGCTCCGGAGATTTCGCGCGGCGGATACTCGTGGAGGTTGACCTGGAGGCGGTTTCCGCCGAGCCAGCGCGTCCCCGGCCGCAGCGCGTCCAGCGCCGCTGCCCAGCCGCCCTGGCTCAACTGCGCCGTACGGGCGACCACATCCGCCTCCAGGATGCGCCGTCGCCGGTCCCAGTACGGCCGTACGGCCTCGTCCCATACGTGGGTGAGGAGCTCGGCGGCGCGCCCGGGCAGATCGTCGCGGTCCACCAGCCGGTCGGGCAGCGGGCCGCGAAGGGAGACGGCGAGATGGGCGCGAGCGTCGTCCGGTGACGCCTCCCGTACCCGGGCGACCTCGTCCTCGAAGGTCTCGTCCCCGTGCGGCGTCGGGGTGAGGAAGTCGGCGATCCACTCCCGCCCGAGCCCGGAACGGATGAGCAGCGCGGTGACCGGGTCGCGGGCGAGGCGCTTCCGGTACGCGGGCAGATGGGCCCGCAGCCAGGCCTGCTCCCCGGGATGCGCGCCCACGCCCGCGTGCAGCACCTTCAGGCTCGCGAAGGTCTCCGCGAGCGGCGACAGCACGAAACGGCTTCCGGCAAGGGTGTCGGCGTTGACCTGCCACCAGCCCATGCGACGCCCCCCTCGTCTTGGTTTCGCCTCCGCGCGAAACAATAACGACCGCCTCGCACGGCCCCCGAGACTCCGCCCATGCGCAGCTACTCCGACCTCTTCCGCACGCGGGAGTTCACCCCGCTGTTCCTGTCCTCGTGCTTCAAGACCGCGGCCTCGACGGTGAGCGGTCTGGCCCTCGCCACCCTGGTGTACCGCGCGACGGACTCGCCCCTGCTCTCCGCGCTGAGCATGTTCGGACCGTCGCTGGCGCAGGTCGTGGGTGCGACGACACTGCTCTCAGCGGCGGACCGGCTGCCGCCGCGGGCGACGGTGACGGGCATCGCGCTCGCCTTCGCGCTCGGTACGGCGGCGATGGCGACCCCCGGCCTTCCGATCTGGACGATCTTCGTCCTGCTCCTGCTCCTCGGCCTGGTCCAGTCGTTCGGCGGTGGAGTCCTGTGGGGCCTGCTGAACGAGATCCTTGCCAAGGAGGGCTACCTGCTGGGCCGTTCGGTGTTCAACATGATGAGCGGCGTCGCGCAGATCACGGGATACGCGACCGGTGGCGTCCTGGTGGCGCTGCTGTCCCCGCGGGTCACACTGCTCCTGGCGGCGGCCCTGTATCTGGCGTCGGCCCTGACCGCCCGCCTGGGCCTGACCCGCCGTGCTCCGCGCGCCGCCGGCCGCCCGTCCGTCGCGGAGACCTGGCGCACGAACGCGCGCCTGTGGTCCTCGCCCGAGCGCCGCACCCTCTACCTCCTTCTCTGGGTCCCCAACGGCCTGATCGTCGGCTGTGAGTCGCTGTACGTGTCGTACGCGCCGAGCCGGGCGGGCGCGCTGTTCGCCTGCGCGGCGTTCGGCATGTTCGTGGGGGACGTGACGACGGGCCGATTTCTCCCGCCTCGGGTGCGCGCCCGTCTGGGCATCCCGTTCCTGCTGCTCCTCGCGACGCCGTATCTGCTCTTCGCGCTCCGGCCCGGGATCGGCGTGGCGGCGGCCGCCGCGGCCGTGGCCTCCATCGGCTTCGGCGCGAGCCTGATCCAGCAGGAACGGCTGGTGTCCCTGATCCCGGACGAACTGAGCGGCCACGCCCTGGGGTTGCACACGGCGGGCATGCTGACCATGCAGGGCGTGAGCGCGGCGCTGGCGGGCGGCGTCGCCCAACTCACCTCACCCGGTACGGCGATGACGGTCATGGCCGTGGCCTCGATCGCCGTGACGCTGACGCTGGCACCGTCGCTCCTCCGTGGCCGTACCGCGTCCCGGGATCGCCAACACCCGGAGGTGTCCGCACCAAGGGAAAGACAATCCGGAGTGAACTCTCCCTGAATTGAGCAAAGTTGTGCGGCCGGGGCCACAACCACCCCACGGTCACCAGGGTCGAAGAAGGCGACCGAAAGCGCACACGAGCGCGCAGAAACACACCAAGGGGTAATCATGTTCAGTCGCCGTACCGCCGCCGCCCTGCCGAAGGCCCTGGCGCTGGCCGCCGTGTGCGCCGCGGTCGCCGTCCCGACGGCACACGCCGCGACCCCCAAGAGCGCGACCGCGGTCTCCACCGGCCAGAAGCTCTACTACACGGCGGCCGCCGGTCAGACGAACCACCTGAAGATCTCCTGGGCGCTCGGCGCGACCGACCCGGACTCCCAACTGGCCGACTACATCTACACCTTCGACGACACCGTGAAGATCTCCCTCGGTGCCGGCTGTGTCCGTCCGGACGCGAGCGACGACACCAAGGCGGTCTGCACGGTCACCGAACCCAACACCTCGGCATCCGACCTCGACACCCTGATCGTCGACCTCGGCGACGGCGACGACACCGCGACGGTCGACCCCGACAACAGCGGGTACTCGCGCATCTACGGCGGACCGGGCAACGACACTCTGACCGGCCACGGCGTGGACGTCCTCTACGGCCAGGACGGCAACGACCACCTCTCCGGAGGCGGCGGAGCCTACAGCGAGGGCGCGTTCGGCGGCGCGGGCAACGACACGCTCAAGGCCTGCGGCGACACCTGCCACGGCGGCGCGGGCAACGACACTCTGTACGGCGGGATCAGCGAGGACAACGCCGAGGGCCGCGACTACGGTAACGCCCTGTACGGCGACGACGGCAAGGACAAGCTGTACGGCAACGCCGGCAGCGACCTCCTCCAGGGCGGCCGGGGTAACGACACCCTGTACGGCGGCACCGGCGACGACAAGCTGTACGGCAACAGCGGCGACGACCTCCTGCACGGGGGCGCCGGCAATGACTATCTCTCCGGTGGCCCGGGCAGCGACAAGATCCACCAGAACTGAAACACCGCGGGCGTGGGCGGGCGCGAGGAGCGTCGGCCGGGTGCCGTGGGTTACCTGCGGCACCGCCATGGCCCCCGTTGACACTCTCCGTGTCCGAACGCTAACTTCGCGGCGTCGTCGCCACACCAGGAGCACGAGGCTCCATTGGGACTAGCGACGCGAAGGACACTCTCCAGTTGACGACTGCGACAGTTCCCGAAATCCAGCACGTCACTCCCAGGCCCGTCCCTTCCGGCCTCTTCGTAGTTCAGCCCTACACACCCCACTGTCAGGTCATTCACGCCGCGGGCGACCATGCCGTGATCGGTGTCTCGCCGGGCAACAGCTATTTCTCGGCCGGCCGGATCAATGACCTCGCCCGTTGGGGCATCGACCACTTCGACCGGGTCGACTTCGTCTATACCGACCTCCATGTCGCCGAGATGTACGAGGCGTTGGGCTATGCCGCCGACGACGCCCGACGCAAGGCGGTGAAGAACCTGCGGGGCGTACGCGCCAAGGTGAACGCGGCGGTGGAGGCCTTCGGCACCGGGGGCGGGTCGGGGGGTGGGAGGCTCGCCGCCCACGCCATGTCGGACTTCGCGGACAACCCGGCGTACCGACGGATCCACGACCACATCCGCGAACTCCTCGACACGGACGGGGAGTTCCGTGAGACCTGCGACGCCCTCGTGGACTCGTACCTCTCCTCGAAGGTCCTCGGCGGGCGGGAGGGCACCGAGCGGCAGCGCGAGGTGTGCCTGAAATACGTCTGCGCGGAGGCGCCGCTGTTCCTGGACACCCCCGCCATCCTGGGTGTCCCGTCCTCCCTCAACTGCTACCACCAACTGCTGCCCATGGCCGAGCTGCTGTACGCGCGCGGCTCGGGCCTGCGCGCGTCCCGCAACCAGGGCCACGCGATCGTCACGCCCGTCGTCACGCCGGAGAAAGGGGACGGCGATGCGCGCTGAGAACCTGCTCGACTTCCCGTTCTCCTGGCGCGGGGACCAACTGCCCGCCGAAGTCGAGGAACTGCGCTCCTCGACCCCTGTTCGACGGGTGCGGACCATCGCGGGCGACGAGGCCTGGCTGGTCTCCTCGTACGACCTGTGCAAGCAGGTCCTGGAGGACAGCCGCTTCAGCCTGAAGGACACCTCGGCACCCGGCGTGCCACGCCAGTACGCCCTGACGATCCCGCCCGAGGTCGTCAACAACATGGGGAACATCACCGGGGCGGGGCTGCGCAAGGCCGTCCTCAAGGCGCTCAACCCGAAGAGCGAGGGCTTGGCGGACTGGATGCGCCGGTACGCCTCCGAGCTCGTCGACGGGCTGTTGGCCGAGGGCGCTCCCGGGGACCTGCGCGGCGGCTTCGCCGACCCGTACTCGGCGGCGATGCACTGTCACATCCTCGGCATCCCGCATGCGGACGCACCCCGGCTGATGCGCAGCCTGGACATCGCGTTCATGAACTCGGCCTGCCCGATCACCGGCGCGAAGCTGAACTGGGACCGCGACATCGCGTACATGACCGCCCGGCTGGACGACCCGGCGACGACCGGTCTCATGTCCGAGCTGGCGGTCCTGCGCGACGACCCGGAGTACGCCCACCTGACCGACGAGATGCTCGCCACGGTGGGGGTGACGATGTTCGGGGCGGGCGTGATCTCCACGTCCGGCTTCCTGACGATGGCGATCGTCTCGCTGCTCCAACACCCCGAGCTGCGCGCCGAGGTGCTCACGCACCGGGACCGGATTCCGGCCGCCGTGGACGAGCTCCTGCGCATCAACCTGTCCATCGGGGACGGACTGCCGCGCCTCGCCCTGGACGACGTACGGCTGGGGGACGTGGAGGTCAAGGCGGGCGAGCTCGTCCTGGTCCTCGTCGAGGGTGCCAACTTCGACCCCGAGGAGTTCCCCGACCCGCACCGGGTCGACCTCACCCGGGAGAACAACACCGCCCACCTCTCCTTCGGCGGCGGCCGCCACTACTGCCCCGCCACGGCCCTGGGCAAGAGGCACGCCGAGATCGCCCTGGAGACGCTGCTCGACCGCATGCCGGAGATCCAACTGGCGGTCCCCATCGAGCAATTGGTGTGGCGGACGGGTTTCATGAAGCGCATTCCCGAGCGGCTGCCGGTGATGTGGTGAGCGGTGCGGGGAGAGCCGTGGGCTCGCCTGTCATGAGGTGAGGCTGTGAGAACGGCCGGGAGCCCGCTGCGCCGGGGCTCCCGGCCGGCGCAGCGGGACCTCTTGCGCGGCCCCGGCCCGCTTCCCCCTCGACGCCCCGGCGGTCGCCGACAGCCACCCGGACAGGAGGGAGGCGGTACGCGCGGAGTCAGCCATCCTTGCTTCGGCGGTACCGGAACAGCACCCGGCCCAGCAGGCATCCCGGCCGGGCGCTGTCGTCATCCGTCGTTGGAGTGTTTCGCGCTGTGAGTGGCATGACGAGGGCCGCTCGGGGACGACATCTGCCCGACGAGCTCCCGGAAGCAGACCAGGGCGGTAACAGGTGGAATTCCGACGATCACCATGGTGAGTGCGGAGTGCGGAGAATGGCCTACGCACATGACCACAGCCGTTCCGGAAGAGATCACCATGACGGTCCAGGACCGGCGAGCGGGTCGGCGCTGAATGGATGCCCGCAGGATGGACAAACCTGCCACAAGCCACGGCCCATATACCGTCAGTGGCCACCATTGCGCCAGGTTGCGCGGCTCCACCAGCAAAGCGATAGCGCGTAGTTGATTATATGAATACGAGAGGGACCAGCCCAACATCGTCACCGAGCAGGCGATGATTGTTGCCACCAGGATCGCGACAGGGATGGGTTTGCGCTGCCTGACGAGGAGCCCTTGGCCTGGCCGGGGCCGCCGTCGATCGACCCGGTGGTGGCGCGGGGGCCCGTAGCCGTCCACCAGGGAAGAGGAAGGATCCATGGTGGTGGCCGTGCCGAGCATCTCGGCCAGCTCTTCGGCCGGATCCCATTCGTTCGGCGAGACCGCCGGTTGGGGGATGTGCAGAACGCGATCCGCATCGAACAGGTCGTGGTCATAGGGGTGTTGGCCCGACCACGTCTGGTCGGCTCTCAGGTTGAACTGCATGTCCTGCAGACCTGGTTCGTTCTGGCTCCTGTTCATCTCCGGCTCCCCCGCAGCCTGGTTCGGAACGTTCCTTCCAGGGCCTGAGTCCTGAGGCCATCGACGACCGCACTGGTGATGCCAGTTCCTTCCATGGAGGCCTGCAGGTATTCACTCTCCATCCGGCTGATCGTCTTGAGGAAGTCCTCAAGCAGGTCCGAACAGTGGTTGAAGTGTGCCTGCTCTTCAGGGTCTTCGTAGAGGCGGAGGGCCGAACGCACCTCACCTAGAGACATTTCCTTCCACGTCACGACCACCTAACGGGCGTAACCGGCAGTGAGGTAACGGGCATTCAGAGTAATTCTTTTGGTAGTGGCAGTCGATCGCTGTGGATATTGGATTGCACTACAAGGGTGGCGAAAGTCTGAAGATGCATTTCGCAGTCTTGTCGAAGATTGCATTATTGGCCAGGTCCTTCCGTCCTATGAGTCGTTTATGGCCTTGGTGATGGGCGGGTGAAGTGTAGAACTGCTGGTAGGCCCATTCGTCCGGCAGGATGCGGCTTGGGCGGCCTGCGGCCGCCGGGGTGGGGTCGGCGGCCGGAGCCATGCCGGCCGTGAGACCCGATCCGCACGCTTCCGTTACGACAGACACCCTTGACAGCGTGCGTACTGTTTCGCGACGTTTGAGCCTCGCTGGACAGTTCGAGACTCGGTCGGCGACCGTGGAACGAGCGCGTACACGGCGTGGTTCAGGGGATAGCCAAAGAAGTGACAGGACGCGGCCGGCGCGTCATGGGGGGAACTGGGGGGAGCGGTCGCCCATGCGATCCATGAGCAATGATCCACGCGCCTTAGGGGCCTGCGCCGTGACCAGTACGTCCCTCGCGGAGCCTGTGGAAGGGCGGTTGATCTGAGGTGGACATCACGATCCACAGACCCGGGGAGCTGAGTACTCGGCTTCGCGTGGCGTGGCACCGGGCGATGGACGAGTCGCCCGATTACGCCAACCCCTTCCTGGCACCGGAGTTCGCGGCCGGGGTCGGCAGACACCGCGGTGGGGCGCGGGTGGCGGTCCTGCACGAGGGCGGAGAGCCCGTGGGCTTCTTCCCGTACGAGCGCAACTCCTTCGGCGTCGGCCGGGCCATCGGGCTCGGTCTGTCCGACTGCCAGGCCCTCGTGCACCGCCCCGGGGTCACCTGGGACACGCAGGAACTGCTGCGGGCCTGTGGGCTGTCCGTCTTCGAGTTCGACCATCTCGTCGAGGAGCAGAAACCCTTCGGCAGATACGCCACGGGAACCTTCGCCTCACCGGTCATCGACCTGAAGGACGGCGGCCACGGCAGCTATGCGGAGTGGCTGCGCGGCGCGTACCCGGGGCTGGCCAAGACGACGCTGAAGAAGGAACGCCGGCTGGGCCGCGACCTGGGCGAGATGCGGTTCGTCTACGACGAGCGCGACCCGCGCGTGCTGCGCACGCTCATGCGGTGGAAGTCCGCCCAGTATCGAAGAACCGGTCGCATGGACCGGTTCGCGCGGCCGTGGATCGTGGACCTGGTGGACCATCTGTTCGACGTCCGCGAGGAGCACTTCACCGGTGTGCTCTCCGTGGTGTACGCCGGCGACCGGCCGGTGGCCGCGCACTTCGGACCGACATCGCGTACGGCGTTCGCGGCCTGGTTCACCGCGTACGACCCCGAGCTGCGCTACTACTCGCCCGGGCTGATCATGCATCTGCGGATGGCCGAGGCCGCGGGCCGGGACGGCGTACGGCTCATGGATCTGGGGCGCGGCGACAAGGAGTGGAAGGACTGGCTCAAGACCCGCGAACTGCGCGTGGGCGAAGGGTTCGCGATCCGCCCCCACCCGGTGGCGGCGGCGCACCGGCTCTGGCGCCGGCCGGTACGCGGCCTGCGGAACACGGTCCTTGCCCACCCCAGACTGCGCGATCCGGCCGACCGACTGCTGAAGACGGTCGGCACGCTCCGCACGTCGGGCCGGACGGGCTCCGGCGGAGCGGGGCCGCGCGCAAGCTGACCAGGCTTCGCCACTCGGACCGAATACGCACGCCGGAATACGCACGCCGGAATGCATCCGCCGGACTGCGTCCGCATGCCTCGGCACGGTCGGCTCTGCACTGGCGCTACGGCGCTGGTGCCGGCCTCCGTGTCCGTGGGACGGCGGCATCGACATGCCGCTGTAGGGGAGTTCACGTGGCGGAGCCGCCGTTGTCCTGGAGTCCACCGGGCGGAGCGCGGCCGCCCGCCCTGCGTTAACTTGTGGGAGCGTGGCCGCCGTCCCGGAGTTCAGCGGGCGGAGCGTGGCTGCGGTCCCGGAGTTCAGCGGGCGGAGTGGCTGCCTGGCGTCCCTGAGTTCGCCTGGCGGAGCGTGGCCGCCGTTCTGGAGTCCACTGGGCGGAGCGTGGCCGCCGTACCGACTGCGAACCCGTACGGGATGCCGGGCCTGGTGGTGGCACGGGCCAGCCCACTGCCGCTGCCTGCCGTTGTCGCCCGCCGATCGCTGCAGACCCCCCCGCTCAGCCCTGCGCCAGCTCCGCCACCGGCTGCCATTTCTCCCATGTCGCCAGACGCTGCTCGTAGTCGGCCCTGGCGATACCCAGCGGCGCCGAACCGAAGAAGCAGCGCAGCGGCGGCTCGTCGGCGTCCACGATCTCCAGCACGGCCGCGGCGGACGCCTGCGGGTCGCCCGGGGTGCCGACGCGTTGGCGGCGCTGCTCCTGCACCTGCTCGTGGAACTCGGCGTATGCCGGCAACTGTTCGGAGGTGCTCGACGAGGAGCCGGCCCAGTCGGTGGCGAACCCACCGGGCTCGATCAGCGTGACCTTGATGCCGAACTGTGCCACTTCCTGGGACAGCGACTGGCTGATCCCTTCGAGCGCCCACTTCGACGCGTGGTAGATGCCGACCAGCGGGAACGCGCTGATCCCACCGATGGAAGAAACCTGCAGAATATGGCCGCTGCCTTGCTCGCGCAGGAACGGCAGTGCGGCCTGGGTGACCCACAGCGCGCCGAACAGATTGGTCTCCAGTTGCGCGCGGGCCTCTGCCTCGGTGATCTCCTCGACCATCCCGAAGTGGCCGTATCCGGCGTTGTTGACCACCACGTCGAGGCGCCCGAACCGCTCGTGCGCCTGCCGCACTGCGGCGAAGTCGGCGTCGCGGTCGGTGACGTCGAGTTCAATGGGCAGGAGCCGCTCTCCGTAGGTCGCGCCAAGATCGTCCAACGTGGACAGATCGCGTGCCGTCGCGGCCACGGAGTCGCCGCGTTCCAGCGCCGCGATCGCCCACTCCCGCCCGAAGCCGCGTGAGGCACCGGTGATGAACCAGATCTTCTGTGTCATGGCGTGCTCCTCATGAAACTCGTCGCCCGCTCCGTCGTGACATCGCGGCGCTTCCTTCACCAGCGAACACCCTGGAGTGCACTCAAGGGCAACCCCGGCACTCCCGGACGAGGCACACCGGCCCCGGAGACGCCGGGTCGGCATGCTCACCCTCCGGTTCTACAACCCCCGGGGTCTTCCAGGTGTCCAGGACATGTCCGGGTGGCCAACGGCCCGGTCATCGCCCTTCCCGTCCCCACGAGGAGACCCACTGTGCGCCAGCACATCCGCCCCGCAGCGGCGACGATCACGGCCGCTGCCGCGATCGCCGCGGCCGTTCCCGCAGCCGCCGCTCCCGTGGCGCATGCCGAGGAGGCCGGGCCCGACCTGGTGATCTCGACTCTGCCGCGTACCGCTCCCAAGCCCGGTGAGGTGTACGACGAGTCGGTGACCCTCACCAACAACGGCACGGTGGCGGCGAACGGCGTCACCTTCCGGATCCGGCTGACCCGGGGACTCGACTTCCCCGAGCCCGTCGAGGGCTGCACCTACTCGACCGTCGAGGACCAGGTCGGACAGGCGCTGTGCGAGCTCGACACCGTCATCGAACCCGGCGCCTCCGTCACCACGCCCGTCCGGTTCAAGGCGCTGCCCAAGGCGCTGATGGAGGCTGTCGAGTATGGCACCGGGCGTACCGGTGAGGCACCGGGGGAGGGGTACACCGACAGCTACCGGCGGCTGACCCTGACCGCGGACAGTACGGCCGACCTCGTCGCGGTCGGTGACCGGGCCGAGGCGCGTCCCGGCCACACCGCGACGGTGGAGGCAACGCTGCGCAACGACGGCCCCGGCTGGATTCAGAACCAGGAGAGCGACGACCAGACGGCGCTCATGGTGCAGATCCCGCCCGGCACCGTCGCCCTCGAAGTGCCCAAGGACTGCGAGCCGTTCGGGATCGACGGCCCGAGCGGTCCATCGGCACCGGGAAAGCCGCGGTACGTCTGCTCGCCCGCCGACCACACCATCGAGGTCGGCCAGTCGCTCACCTATACCTTCGTGCTCAAGCTCAACGACACGGCGCAGGACACCAAGGGCGAGGTGAAGGCGACCTCCGTGTACGACATTCACCCGGTGTTCGACAAGAACCCGGCGAACGACAAAGCCTCCCTCAGCATCGATGTGCCCGGCGACGACGAACCCGGTACGGGCACTTCGGGAGGCGCCGCCACCGCCGGCGGATCGGAGGGCGGGGGATCGGAGGACGGCGGACCGCAGGACGGCGGCTCCGGAACGGGCGGTGACGGCAACCACCCGCAGGGCCAGGCCGTCGGCGGCTCGAGCACCGCGGTCTCCGCCTCGCCGGGCGCGTCGACCGGCGGTTCCACCAGCGGTTCCACGGGCGGCAACCTGGCGAGCACGGGCTCCGAGGGCACCTCGCTTCTCGCCGGTGCCGCGGCCGCCGCCGCAGCGCTGGGTGGCCTGCTGATCCTGGCCGTACGACGCCGCGCGGACGCCAAGTCCTCCTGACAGCCAGCGCCGCAGAGTCAACCCCGCTGCACGGGGTTGACTCTGCCGCGCAGTCACGTCATGCGCTCGGCAGTTGCTGCTCGCGCTCTCAGCCCTGCGGCTTTCTGGTGCGCCCCCCGGGCGTCCAGGATGCGGGCTCGGTACTCCATGGCATACGCGTCACCCAGTTCCTCAGCTCGCACGAACGCGCTGACGGCCTCGGCCTCACGTCCGTGATCCCGGAGCGCCACGCCCAACGCGGTGATGGGGAAGGCCTCTTGCTGTGCCTTGATGACGGAGGACCAGCGTTCCACCGTCGCCAGGTCGCCACGTTCCAGTGCCTGCTTGACCAGACCGAGCATGGCGTCGGGATCGCCCTGAGCGGCGGCGCGTTCCCAGACCACCTGTGCGCGGTTGGTGTCGCCTGCCTGAGCATGCAGAGTGCCCAGGTTGAAGCCGGCCGTGACGTTCCCGGCCTCCCAGGCCCTGTTCCACCAGTGGAGCGCCCCGGTGCGGTCCCCCTCCACGTACAGAGCCGCCCCCAAGTTGGCCATGGCCACGACGTGACCGCGTTCCGCTGCAGTCCTGACTCGCGCCAATGACTCTGCGGTGACCCTGCCCGAGGGGGCGAACTCCAATTCGACAGCGCCGGAGCCTGCGTCCGCCGCGCGCCGACGGAACCAACGGCCTCTCACACGCCCTCCGATCGAGGCCGTACGGGGATGCGGCTTACGCGGCCGTAATCGATCAGCACGGGCTGATCATGCCAAACTCCTGTCCCGTCAATAACGTCTGACCGACGCCCCTGCCTCTGTGCGCAGAATGAGTGAGCCGAAGTCGCATCGCTTTCCTCGGGGGCTCACTCCGTCCGTAGTCCTTGGATCCGCGAGATGCTGCGCAACAGGCCGGACGATACGATGGAAAAGGCATCAAACCCCACGACATGCTCCGGAAGCGAACGGAATGCAGTGTCCATGTGGGGTGGTAGGTGCACGGCGTGACGGAGTGAGGCTCGCCTCCTCGGCGTTCTGTGCGACCGCTGCCGCGGTGCGGAGCCGTCACGTCCCACTGGCCGCACCGGCAACGTCCAAGGCAGGTTGAATGATGAACCGGACTCGTCGTCTCACAGCACTCACGTTCCTGGTCGCCCCCGCGCTCGCGCTGGGCCCAGCGCTTGCCGCGCACGCCTCGACCACCACCGCGCCCGGCGCCGCGTCCCGCGCCGCGTGCCATGTCGAAAAAGAGTCGAACGGCAAGTACCACGTGTGGGGTGTGGGATGGCCCGGCGGCACGAAGGTGACCTACTCGGGGTCCGCCTCGGGCACTGTCTCCACGGACAAGTCGGGAAGGTTTGACATCGACGGTCTGAGCGGGAGCAAGTTCGTCGTCAAGACGGGCAACGGGAAGACCAAGGTCACTTGCGCCATGGTCCACCACTGAGGTTTCGCGCACGGCGGCCCCGGCCAACTCCGCGAAAGCGGCGACCGATTCGGCGCGGCGGGGCATTCGTCTCGGACAACGACCCGGACAACGACCCCCAAAGTCATCGGACTTGAGGGTGTCACGTGGAGCGGGCGACGGGGGGCCTGCGGCATCCATGAGAAGCACGAAGGCTGACGCAGGTCTGTCCTCCGGGAGCGTGAAGAGCGTGGCCCGGAATCGCCGTCTGATCCTGAGCTCGCCCTTCGCCCCCCTACGGGCCCCGATGGGGCGCGGCGGCGGCTATTTGTGCTTCCCACTGCCCTTGTCGCCGCTTTCCTGGCCATTCCCTGCCGCGTTGTCCGTGCCGCCGGGGTTGTTGCCGGAGATGCCGGTGTTTGCCGCCGTGCCGTTGCCGGCGTCTGTGGTGCGCCCGCTGGGCTTGCCCGTGCTGTCCGGCCTGCTCGGCTCCGCTGTCGCTCGCGCCAGCTGCTCGGAGCAGTAGGCGGCGACCTTGTCCTTGCCGCCGGCGGCCGCGACGAGCCGCTGCCAGGTCGTCGCGTCGAGCGCCTTGCCGCGGTCCTTGACCTGCTCGTAGGCGCGGCAGTGGGCTTCGGTGTCCTGGGCGGTGGCCGGGCCGTCCGTCGCTCCGGGACCGCCGGACGCCGACGAGGCCGCATCGCCCGGCCGGTCCGGGGCGACCGCCGACGGGTGTGCGGTCCCCCGCCCGGCACCGGCACCGTCCGTGGACGAGCCGGCGGAACCGATGGCCGCGACCGCGACTCCACCCAGGGTGAGGCTGGCGAACACCACGCCGAACGTCATCTTCGCCGGGCGCCTGGCACGCCGCTCCGCGGCCGGACGCCAGTCGTCCCGGCGACGGGTACGCGCCCGGTGCGCGCCCGCGGTGTGGGCGGTGCGGAAGGCGGCCACGGCCCGCTGCTCCGCCTCGGGGTCGAGATCGCCTACGCGCAGGACGGCGGCCAGGACGCTTTCCAGCGCGGCGGCGGCCCGTGCGTCCCGCGGACCGGACACGGCGCCGCCAGGGTGCACACGCCGACGGCCCATAACTCCGTCGCCGCTCAGCCGTTCACCCATGTCCGCTTCCGTTCCTGTTCGACCGGTTCGATTCGTTCGGGGCACCGGATCTGATGCCTGTCTGTCGGCAGCTGTCGCCGTCCTGGTTCATTTCGACTCCCCCAGCGTTCGGGAAGCCTCATCCGTCACACCCTCCTCCGCCTCGCTGTCGATGCCCAGCTGGCGGGCGAGGCGTTTCAGGCCTCGGTGGGCGGCGGTGCGCACCGCTCCAGGGCGCTTGCCGAGGACGCGTGCGGTGGCGGGACCGTCAAGGCCGACGAGGACCCGCAGGAGCACGGCCTCGGCCTGGTCCCGCGGGAGTCCGCGGACCAGTTCCAGGGCCCGCTCGGTGGAGAGGGACTCCAGGGCCTGTTCATGGGTGCTGTGCGGGCCGGGCAGGTTCAGTACGTCCTGTTCGATCGCCCCAGGCCGGGGGCGCGCCCGCTGGCGGCGCAGATGGTCCAGTGCCCGGTGCCGGGCGATGGTCACCGTCCAGCCGCGGAAACCGGCCCCGTCCCCCTTGAACCGTCCCAGATCGCGGGCAATCTCCAGCCAGGCGTCGGACGCCACGTCCTCCGCGTCGTCGCCGACGAATCCGCGCAGATAGCCGAGCAGGCCTGGCTGCACGATCCGGTAGGCGAGAGCGAATGCGGCCTCGTCGCCTCCCTGGGCCTGCGCGACTGCCGCGCCCAATTCCCCGTCGTACGCCTGTACGCGCCGGGGTTGCCGTACCTGGCCCAAGTCTGTCCTCGTTCGTACCGGGTTCATGACGAGTCCGTACCGCCCGAGGCGTTCCGGTCGCATCGACGGCCCCCATGTTTCTCAGCGTCCGTCCTCACAGAAGTGTCACAACGGCACCACGCACCCCTCCCGTCGCGGCCGGGCCCCGTCGCGCGGTCGCCGACGGCGCGCGGGTCGTCGCCGCAGGTCCGAGAGGTGCGCCGGGTCGGGGACACACACGTATCCATGTCGGGGCCGGGTCGACATGACAGCTCGTCAGCGGCCCCTGGACACGGCGCTCGGACGGCGGTACGAGAACCGCACCGCCCGGGCCGGGTGACGTTTCGCGCCGACCGTGCGCTGGGTGAGTACCGGGTTCGTGCCGTACGGACGCAGGCCGACCGCCCGACGGGGCGCCGGCAACCGCGACCCACGGCTCCCCGGACCTCTCTGCGTGTCGCTCTTGACTCCCCCCGAGAGCGGCACGCAGAGGGATGGGGGTGGCCGGGCCCCGCCCACTGCGCGGGGTTCCGGCCACCCCTACGCATGTGCCGGACCGACGGCCGGCGGGCAGGCGCGGATCATGGAGCTCACCGCGGCCGCTGATCCCGGGTTTGCCGCGCCGGCCGTCTCGTCGCGGCACAACAGCCGCAGCGAACCGTCTTGGACGAAGCAGCGGCGGGCCTCGCCGAGGGGATCCCACGGCCGTCCGCCGACCGTGCGGATCCGGTGATCGTCGCCGGTGCCGGGAGATTCCCGGCACCGGCGTGGGACCGCGGACCGCCCCCACCTCGCGCGCACGACGGTCGAGGGGCCTTCCCGGAACGGGGCCGTCGAGCCGCGTGATGCTTCGGCGCCCTCGTGCGCTCCTTGTGGCATGAGTACGTACCTCCGTCTGCGAGCGGTGCCGCCCCCGGCGCTGCGCAACAGTGCGACCTGGTTGGAACGACTTTTCGAGGACGAGTCGGAGACCGTCCGGCAACGGGCCGTCCGGCACCGTGAGGAAGTGCTGGACAGGCGTTACCTGGACCAGGAGCGCCTCTACGCCGGCGCTTCCCCGAATCGTGCCGAGGCCCGGCCCCGGACCCAGGTGGTGCTCGGTGGCCGACCGGTCTTCCGCGCCGACCGGCACAAGCCGCCGTTCCTGGTGCTGACGGCGGCCCAGGCCCGCCAGGTGGCCGGGTTCCTGGCGATGGCCGACTTCGACGCGCTGTGGGATTTCGCCCGCGACGAACTGCTGCCGCGCTACGGCGGCGTGACCGCGGAGCCCGAGACGTTGCATGCGTTCGCGGTGGCGCACCAGGAGTTGAGGGCGTTCTACGCACAGACTGCCGAGTACGGAGAGGCGGTGGTGAAATGGCTACCGGCCTGAGGCACTCGCAAGGCGCGGGTCAGAAACCTGCGGCTGACAGATGCATCGCGTGTCCGCCACGCGGAGGACCAATGGCAGGCTTGCTCCCCGTCGGCCTTGCGCAGGCCGGCCATCCTCCCGCAGGCGGGCGCCTCGCCAAGCACTCTGCGCAATCGGCCACTTCGTGCCCGGTGAATCCCTTTCAGTCGAATTATCCGTACTGTGCGGCTTATCCGTACTGTGCGGCCGAGGTGTAACACTTTCGGCCGAGTGCGCTCTTTCCATGCGGACGACCATGTCGGTCGGCCAGGACAGGGGGCACGACTCGTGCAGTGGAGGGACCAGAGCGGCGGAGCGTACGGCGAGGATCCGTACAGCGACGTCGGGTACGCGTATGCCCACGAGTACGAGTACGAGTACGAGTACGGCTACGGCTACGGCTACGGCGGCAGTGCCACTGCCGACACGGCCACGCCGTCCTGGGATCCAGGACAGCTCGCGCAGTGGACGTACCCGCAGAGCAACGCCCATGCGACGGGGACGGACCCCTACGTCACCGAGATGCCTCCCTACGCGGCCGGGCCGGGCCCCGCCACGACGGCGTGGGGCGTTCCCCATGGGGACGTCCTCACCGTGCCGCCCCCGCCATCCGACACACCCGGCCATCCCGTACCAGGACCGGACGCGCCGGTGAGCGAGTCGGTGCGGCCGGTCTTCGCAGATTCCTCGGGGCGGCGCCAGCGCCGCGTGCTCCGCGCCGCCCGGCTGCTGGTGATCCCCGCCGGCGGCTATGTCGCCCTGCTGATCAGCACGATGCTGGGCGGCCCCAGCATCAGCTCTCCGTTCGTCCCGCAGTCGGCCGCCACGCACCCGGCCACGCCCCGGGCGACCGCACCCGACTCCTCGTCCGGCACCGGACACTCCGGAGAGAGCGTGAGCTCCACCGTGGCGCGGAAGAACTCCAGCCCCGTGGCGCAGAAGACCCCCAGTGCCACCGAGCAGGCGGCAGCCTCCGCCGCCCCTGCGGCCACGTCCGGGTCCACTGCGGCACCCACCCGGACCACCGCTGCGACCTCGGCCGCCGCCCCCACCTCCAAGGGGCGCGCCGTCGGCTCGTCCCACAAGCCCGTGAAGTGATCCAAGGCCCTGACGTGACCGACCGCCGACGCCGCAACGCTTCCGCTCGCCGCCACAGCCGCACCCGCCAGATCACGCCCCGCACCCACTGGCTGCTGCTGAGCGTGCTCGCGGTGACCCTGTCGACGGCCCTCCTGCTGCAGGGTTACACCCACCACATGTTCGGGATCGCATCGGACGACGTGAGCGGTGCCCGTGGCCGGAGCGAGGCAGTGCCCAACGAGGTGACCCATGGCGGCCCGGTGATCGCGGATGCCGCCACCTCTCCGCACACCGCCCGGGTGAAGGCCCGCACCATCGCACTCACCTTCGACGACGGCCCCGACCCCGTCTGGACGCCACGGATCCTGGACGTGCTGCGCCGCAACCATGTGCACGCGACGTTCTTCGTCGTCGGAACCGAGGTCGTGGCCCACCCGGAGCTGGTCCGCCGGATCGTCGCCGACGGTCACCAGATCGGCATCCACACCTTCACCCATCCCGATCTGGCCCGTCTCGCCCCGTGGCAGCGTTCCCTGGAGCTGCGCGAGACGCAGTTGGCGGTGGCCGGCGCCGCGGGGGTCACCACCGCCCTGCTGAGGCCGCCGTTCTCCTCGAGGAACGACGCGCTGGACGACGCCGACTGGTCCGTCCTCGAACAGGCCGACGCGGCAGGTTATGTCACGGTGCTCTCCACCAAGGACGCCGAGGACTGGCAGCGTCCCGGCGCGGACCGCATCCTCTCCCACGCGACACCGCACGGCCACGCCGGGCAGATCGTGCTGATGCACGACGGCGGCGGTGACCGGTCGCAGACCGTCGCCGCGCTGAGCGCCCTGGTGCCACGGCTCAAGGCGCAGGGCTTCCGGTTCGCGACGGTCGGCGCCGCAGTCGGCATGGCCGGACCCGTCCAGCCCGCCGGGCTCGGCGACCATCTGCAGGGAATGGCCCTCATCAAGGTGCTGCAGGGCGGCGACTGGGTGGTGTGGCTGCTGGGCGTGCTGATGTACGCGGCCGGAGTGATCAGCGTGCTGCGCGCGGTGGTCGTGCTGACCGCCGCCCGGAGGCATCGGCGCCTGCGGGCCAGGCGTCGCGGCCGGTCGTGGGGGCCGCCGGTGACCGAGCCGGTCAGCGTCATCGTCCCCGCGTACAACGAGAGCGCCGGGATCGAGGCGGCCGTGCGTTCACTGCTCGCCTCGGACCATCCGGTGGAGATCATCGTGGTGGACGACGGTTCGACCGACGGCACCGCCGACCTGGTGGAGTCGCTCCGCCTGCCGGTGCGGGTGATCCGGCAGCCGAACGCGGGCAAGCCCGCCGCGCTCAACACCGGACTCGCCGCCGCCACCTGCGACCTGGTGGTCATGGTCGACGGCGACACGGTCTTCGAACCCGAGACCGTTCGCACGATCGTGCAGCCCTTCGCCGACCCCCGGGTGGGCGCCGTCTCGGGCAACGCCAAGGTCATCAACCGCGGTGGCATGCTGGGCCGTTGGCAGCACATCGAGTACGTGGTCGGGTTCAACCTCGACCGCCGCCTGTTCGATCTCGCCGAATGCATGCCGACCGTTCCCGGAGCGGTCGGCGCGTTCCGCCGCCGGGCGCTGCTCGACCTCGGCGGTGTCAGTGACGTCACCCTCGCCGAGGACACCGACCTCACCATGGCGCTGTGCCGCGACGGCTGGCGCGTCGTCTACGAGGAGGGCGCGAAGGCCTGGACCGAGGCACCCGCGTCACTCAACGCCCTGTGGCGGCAGCGGTACCGCTGGTGCTACGGAACCCTGCAGGCGATGTGGAAGCACCGCGGCGCGCTGGTGCAGCGCGGTGCCGCCGGCAAACTGGGTCGCAGGGGTCTGGGCTATCTGCTGCTCTTCCAGGTGCTGCTGCCGCTGCTCGCACCCGTCGTGGACGTCTTCGCCGTGTACGGGCTGGTCTTCCTCGACCCGGTCCGGATCATCGGGCTGTGGCTTGCCTTCCTGCTCCTGCAACTCCTGATGGGTCTGTACGCGTTCCGCCTGGACGGAGAACGCCCGGGCCCGCTGTGGAGCCTGCCGCTGCAGCAGTTCGTCTACCGGCAGCTGATGTACCTGGTGGTGATCCAGTCCGTCTTCACCGCCCTGTCGGGCTCACGGCTGCGGTGGCAGCGCATGGAGAGGTACGGCAGCCTGCAGGCCCCGGTGGTCGCGAAGGCGCCCGGCAATGACCTCCCTCCGCAGAACCCCGGTTTTTTGCGGCCGGCGCCGTACGACGGTCGTCCGGAGCCGGCGCGGTACGACGGGTTTCCGGAGCAGGCACCGTACGACGGCTTTCCGGAGCCGGGACCGTACGACGGATTTCCGCAGTCGGCACCGTACGACGCCCTCCAGCAGCCGGCACCGTACGACGGCCTTCCGGAGCCCCCACCATCCCACCAGGGCTTCCGGCAGCCCGGACCGTACGAGACACCGCAGTTGTACTGAGAGGACAGTGAGCAGAGCTCATGAGCGGACACCGGCGGAGACCGCCGCAGCGCGTCAACGGTGGCAGGCGTGCCGGGGGTGATCGCGCCACGAGCGGCCGGGCCTCACTCCGTGACCAGGGCACCCGACAGGACATGCCACGCCGTGCCCGGAGAAGGGCGCCACAGAAGAAACGTTGGATCGACTACCCGCGCCGAAGCAGGACGGGCCCGCGCCGCTGGCTGCCGTCGGTGCGCCAACTGCTGGCGCTCTTCCTGCTCTTCTTCGGCGGCACGGCAGCAGCCGTCGGCTATGCCTACGCCACGGTCACCATTCCCGACCCCAATCCCACGACGCTGCTGCAGAACAACGTCTACTACTGGTCGGACGGCACGGTCCTGGCGACCGACGGCAGCGTCAACCGGCAGAACGTGTCGCTCTCGCAGGTACCCGCCGACGTGCGGTGGGACTTCATCGCCGCGGAGAACGCCTCCTTCTACACCGACCCGGGCATCGACCCGAAAGGCATCCTGCGCGCCGTCGTCGACATGGCCGAGGGCGGTTCCGTCCAGTCCGGATCGACGATCACCCAGCAGTTCGTCAAGAACACCTACCTGGATCAGTCGCAGACGGTCTCACGCAAGTTCAAGGAACTGCTGATCTCCACCAAGATCGGCGCCGGCATGACCAAGGAGCAGATCCTCCAGGGGTATCTGAACACCTGCTTCTTCGGCCGTCAGGCCAACGGCATCCAGGCCGCGGCCCGCATGTACTACAACCTCCCTGTGGACAGGCTCGACGTGAGCCGGGGAGCCTTCCTCGCCGCGGCGGTCAACGAGCCGAGTCTCTTCCAGCACGCGGACTCCGACCCCGCGGCCAAGGCACAGGCGGAAGCGCGCTGGTCCTGGGTGCTCGACCGGATGGTGAAGATCGGCAAGCTGACGCCACAACAGCGGGCACGGTACGCGGCCGCCGGATTCCCCGTACCCAGGAAATGGACCCCCGGTTCGGGGCTCACGGGCGAGACCGGCTACCTGGTCCAACTCGCCAGGTCGTACATCGAGGCACACGACCGGACCATCACCGACAGCGCCCTGAGCCGGGGTGGCTACCAGATCCACACCACCTTCGACAGGAAGAAGACGGCGGAACTGGCCAGGGCCGTCGCAAGGGTCCGCAAGCAACGCCTCGACCCCGCCCACCGGTCGGTCGACCGGGACGTCCAGGTCGGAGCCGCCTCGGTGGAACCCAGGACCGGCAGGATCCTCGCCGTCTACGGTGGCCCCGGCTTCGACCACGCCCACTACTCGGACAACGCCGACACCTCCGGCGTCCCGGTGGGATCGACCTTCAAACCCATCGTCCTCGCGGCGGCGCTCCAGCACGGAGCCGTCCTGCAACCCGGCAAGTCCCCGGAGCCGATCACCCCGGCCAGCAGGTTCAACGGTGACGACGGCATCAAGATCAAGGACCAGCAGGGCAATTACGTCGCCGACCCCAAGGACCCCACCGGCCTCCTCCACCAGCACAACGACACCGACCAGCGCTGGGGCTACATCTCCCTGCGCAAGGCGATGGAGCAGTCGGTCAACACGCCCTACGTGCAACTGGGAGAGGACGTCGGCCACGGGAACGTGGCGAGGACAGCACAAGCCCTCGGCCTGCGCCCGGGCAGCCTCGCCGCCCCCAGCGCCGGCTTCTACATCGGTACCTCGACACCGAGCGCCATTCGGATGGCGGGTGTCTACGCGACCTTCGCCGCCAAGGGGATGCAGACACCCCCGTACTCGGTGACCAAGGTGACCCACAACGGCTCCGCACTGTCCGGCTTCACCGCACCCGCCCCCGTGCGGGCCCTGCCGGCGGCGGTCGCCGGCAACGTGACCGACGTGCTCCGGGGCGTCGTCGCCCGGGGCACCGGCACCAAGGCCCAGGCTCTCGGCAGGACCGCGGCGGGCAAGACCGGGACCACCGACGACTTCCGGTCGGCCTGGTTCATCGGCTACACGCCGCAACTCGCCACCTCCGTCGTCCTCTTCCGAGAGGACCCGAAGCACCCGCAGTTGCAATCCCTGGTGGGCGTCGGCGGTCTGCAGAAGGTGTTCGGCGGTGACATCCCCACCGAGATCTGGACCCAGTACATGCGCGACGCCCTCGCCGGCCTGCCCGACGCCCCCTTCCCTGCGCCCGCCCCCCTCGGCCACGGCACCGACGAGCCCGGCGCTCCCACGCCGTCCCCGTCCGCGGCCCCCGTCAAGCGGGGCGGCAAGCCGGGCAAGAAGACGACCACCACTGCCGCCCCCACGCCGGGCGTCCCGACGACAAGTCCCAAGTGCCGCCACCACAAGTGCCGTTGACCACGACGACACCGGTCATCGCAGGCGGCACCAGCCGATCGGCCGCCTCACCCGGACGGACACCCACGGGCCCCGATCGGGCCACCCGCCCGCGCGGCGGCGCCGGATTGACCACAGCCAGTCACGAGCCAGGACTGACAGCGGCATGGGGAATCAGTAGGCCCCGGTGCCCGCAACGACGACGCGCACCGTGCGAATGAGAACCCTGAGGTCCCCGGCCGGGGACCAGTTGTCCACGTACCTGAGGTCCAGGGCGACCGTCTCGTCCCAGGAGAGGTTGGAGCGGCCGCTGACCTGCCACAGGCCGGTGAGCCCCGGCTTGACGGCCAGCCTGCGCCGCTCCACCTCGTCGTAACCGGCGGCCTCGTCGGGCAGCGGCGGTCGCGGACCGACCAGGGACATGTGTCCCTGCACCACGTTGACCAGTTGGGGCAGTTCGTCCAGGGAGCAGCGGCGCAGTACCCGGCCGACGCGGGTGATCCGCGGATCGCGGCGGATCTTGAACATCCGGCCGTCCTGCTCGTTGGTCGCGGTCAGCTGGTGCCTCAGCCGCTCCGCGTCGGCGACCATGGTGCGAAATTTGGACATGGTGAACGGTTTTCCACCGCGGCCGATGCGCGTCTGCCGGTGCACGACGGGGCCCGGGGAGTCCAGTCGTACGGCGAGGGCCACCGCCACGAACACTGGGATGAGCAGCACGATCAGCAGCGCCGCGCCCAGCCGGTCCGTTGCCGACTTGAGCAGCGTCGCAAGCCCCCGCCTCAGGGGCGGGGCCACGTTCAGCATCGTCAGCCCGGCCACGGAGAGGACGCCCACCCGGCGCCCGGCCACCTCGGTCAGGCCCGGTACGACCACGAGCGGGCGCTCCTCGCTGTGCAGGGCCCACGACAGCCGCCGCAGGCGCGTTCCGGTCATGTACGGTCCCGGCACGACGAGAACCACGTCCACGTCGAGCCGCCGGGCCGCCTCCAGTACCGGGGCGGAGTCGGCCGACAGGCGCGGCGGAGTCTGTCTGTCGAGGCGGGCGGCGACCGGGGCCAGTGCGTGCGGGTTCTCGTCGCCGATCGGGCACACCCCGACGACGACGAACTCGTGGCCGGTTCGATTCGCGAGGTGGCTCACCACACCGTCGACGGCGTTCGCCTCACCGATCACCAGGGCCCGGCGGATGGCCCGACCGTCGCGGCGTCGGGCGACCAGATGACGGTGGATCAGTGTGTGCACGACGGCGCTCGTCGGGGCGCAGGGCACCAGGGCGGCCAGTGCGAGGAGGAACGGGGACTCCTCGCCCGTCGCCGCCCGCACCACCGCGAGCAGTCCGACCAGCACCAGCCAGTCCTGCAGCACGGGGCCGGCGTTGTCGCGCTCACCGAGACGGCGCTCGCAGTAGCGGTCCCGTGCGCCGCGCACGAGCAGCCATGCTGCGGCCGCCACCGTCGCGTAGGCCGCGGCATGCGTGCTGCCGGCCAGCGCGAAGGCCAGATACACCGGCACGGCGGCGCCGGCCGCGTCGCCCATGACGGCGGCCGGCGCGTACCAGACAGGCTTGCCGGTGCGGCGCCCGGCCGGCGGCTGCTCCCGGATGACCTGTGTTTGCGCAGGTCTTGCCACTGGTACGTGGGGCAATGTCTCCCCGAACGGCCGCATTCGCCCTCCAAACGCAACAAAAAGGACTAGCCGAGTGTGTATGACTGTCCACTCAACAGCGGGGCGCGACGCTGGGCCGCGGGCAACTCTCACCCGATGAGCAGAGCTCCATGCCCCATGCATATGCACACGCCGGGGCCGGGAGGCGAGGAGTTCTCAGGAGGGTGCTTCCGCGGGAGGGCGCTGGAGGGCGGTGCGATCCGCCGGGTCGACCGGCTCCTCCTGGCCGGCCTCGCCAACGCCATCAGCGCAGGACACAACGGCGTCATCAAGCTCAAGATCGATGAGCCACTTCACCTGTCTGCGTTGAAGGGGCCGGGCGTGCCGGATTGTGGCCAGGGTCGCGTTGGTGAGATCGTCAAAACACTACATGTCAGCCAAATTTGGCATACCTACCCTTAGGTAGACGAAAGAACGGGGTACCCATGCTCGAGCAGGTCCTGGGTCCGATCTGGGCTCGGCGGTACGCCGTCACGGCCACCGTCCCGCCCAGTTGGCGCAGGCCCTACACGAGGATCCTCGGCCTCGCGGTGCTCTTCATGGTGCTGGGGATCGCCAGAGCAACATGGTTCGGCCTGGCGTCAGATGCACGCGCCGACGCCCCCTTCTCCCTGTCGTACGAAGTCCTTGGTGTCGTCATGGCGATCGTGTGGTCGCTGACACTCATCGCGTTCCGGACCCGGAGCCCACGCGTCATCGGCCAGGGGACCGAGGGGTACCGCCGCGTCGTCCGCGCCACTTGGACAGCATTCGCGTTGATGGCCGTGTCGGCCGTGGCATTCAGGTCCAAAGATGCGTCGCAACCCGCGCCCGCCTCTGCCCGACGAGGTCGCGGAGTACCCGCGGCAGATGCAGCGCTGCCTGCTCGTCCGCCCGGGCATCACCGGGATGTGGCAGGTGTCGGGGCGTAGTGATCTTCCGTTCGACGAGGCGGTCCGCCTGGACCTCTGGTACGTCGACAACTGGTCCATGGTCAGGGACCTGCACATCCTCATGCGGACCGCTCACGCTGTGTTGGTCGGCCGACCGGCCTACTGATGAATACGGGGAACTGGATGCACATCGCCATGATCGGGACGCGAGGCGTTCCGGCGCAGTACGGCGGTTTCGAGACCGCGGTCGAGGAGGTCGGCAAGCGCCTCGTCGCGCGTGGTCACCGAGTGACCGTCTACTGCCGCAACGAGGGCCAGACGATGACCGAGTACCTCGGCATGGAACTCGTCAACATGCCTGCGCTGCGCAAGCGATCCCTGGAGACACTGAGCCACACCGCGTTGTCGGTGCGCCACGCGACCAGGCCGAAGAACACCCCGGATGCCGCCGTGGTTTTCAACGCCGCCAACGCGCCGTTCCTCGCCCGCATGCGCAAGGCGGGCATCCCGACCGCGGTCCACATGGACGGCATCGAGTGGAAGCGCCAGAAGTGGGCCGGCGTCGGCGCCAAGTACTACAAGTGGGCCGAGAGGAAGGCCGCCACCGAGGGCCTGGCGCTGATCGCCGACGCCCAGGGCATCGCCGACCACCTGTGGGACAGCTACCGCCGACACTCCTACGTCATCGCGTACGGCGCTCCGATCCTCTACCCCGAGTCGGACCTGCTGAAGCAGCACGGCCTTGAGACAGGTGAGTACCACCTGGTCGTGGCCCGCATGGAGCCCGAGAACCACATCCACATGATCGTCGAGGGCTACGCCCTGGCCGGCTCGGACGCCCCGCTCGTGGTGGTGGGTGGCACCCCGTACGGAAACGAGTACATCGACCATGTGAAGCGGCTTGCCGGCCAGTCGGACACCCGGTTCATCGGCGCGGTGTGGGACCAGCGGCTGCTGAACCAGCTCTACGGCAACTGTCGCAGCTACCTGCACGGCCACTCGGTCGGCGGCACCAACCCGTCACTGCTCCGCGCGCTCGGCTGCGCTGCTCCGGTATCGGCCTACGACGTGAACTTCAACCGTGAGGTCACCGCGGGCCACGCCCGCCTCTTCGGTACACCAGAGGAAGTGGCCGACGTTCTCCGGGCGGACGACGCCGACGTCGAGGGGGCGCTGCTTCGCGGCAAGACCGGCCAGGACCACGTATCGGTGGCCTACCGCTGGGACGACGTGACCGACGGGTACGAGCAGATGCTGCTGGAGATCGCGGGGCGCAAGGAAGGGGCGACGCTCGCGCTCGTTGGGACTCGATCCCCGCGCCTGGCCCTGCCCGATCTCGGTACGACCGCTAGGCGAGCGATCAGGCAGTTGCTACGGGATAACGCCAGCGGAGAGCCATGCTTGCGCATTTGACAAGGGTGGGTATGCGGCGGCCCAACTCAACCGTTCAGGTTCTCCCCGAGTTGAGGGCTAAGCAGGCCGAACATCTTGCTGAGCGCCCAGATGTTACTGGCCTCTTCTACGGGATCAAATGGGATATGCGGGACGATGATGTCCCAAGCAATGCGCATGCGGTATCGATTTGGAAGGCATGCCTTGGCGTGGCCCTCTACGCGCAGAGCGCCGTCGAGGTCCCCGAGCCCCTCTGGCTCCGCGAGTTGCCTCGCACCGCAGTCGTTGCACTTTCCGCGAAGCTGGGTGGGGTCATCCGGCGAAAGCCGGTGCAGGTTGTATGTTATGCAATCGAAAACGCGGAGTTCGTCGAGCTTGTGGGCAACGTTCCATGTCATCGATTCGTCCGGCTCGTGCTGGGTGCGTTCCTCAAGCTGTATCTGAGGTATGCCGTGGACTTCGTGGTCTTTGGCACCCCCAGCGCGCAGAAGACGTATGCCGCTATCTGGCCGGGCGCCGAGAGATATCCCGTCATCTTGGAGCTGCCGGCGTCGCGAGGAGCCGAGACGCGGTCGCGGCAGGGCCTCGTGTTTCTCGGCGAGACCTCCCCTCGCAAGGGTATTGATGTGGCTATGTCGTCATGGGAATTACTCGAAGCGGAATATCCCGATGCCGTCTTCTCGATCGTGGGGACGGGACCCCTTGACGACGCCATTACCCAGTGGTGTCGTGCCAATCCAGGTCAGCGCCGCTTCTTGGGCCTCCTTCCGCATCAAGAGGCGCTCGAGTTGATCGGCTCTGCGCTGGTACTCGTTGCGCCGTCCGTGCGCGAGAAGCGTTGGAGGGAACAGGTCGGCCTTCCCATTTCGGAAGCGCTCTCCCTTGGGCTGACAGTAGTCACGACGGACGAGACCGGACTTGCCGGGTACCTGAGCTCGCGGGGGCATCAGGTTGTGCAATCCGAGATGCTGAGTTCGCAGAGCCTCGCGGCCGCCATCTCAGCCGCTCTGGTCTCCCCGCTGCCAATGTCCCGTGTGTCAGGAGACCTACCCGAGGTTCATGGCCGACAGCGTTCGCATGAAGTTCTCCACGGGGGCTCGGGTGACTGACGCACAACAGGTGGTCTCAAGAGTCTGGGCTGTGGTTGTTCATCACAACAGCCTCGAGACACTCGAGGCGACGGCGCACAATCTGTTGGACGAAGGCATTGACCCGAAGCGGATCGTTGTTGTCGACAACTCGATGGACCGGGTATCTGAGCCGGAGCTGGTCAGGGCTCTACCTTCAGGTGTTCACTTGCTGCGCGTCGAAAACCAGGGATATGGAGCAGCAGTCAACGCGGGCTTCCGACTTGTCGACCTGGTCGCCGCGGGATGTGCTGAAGCAGTGCTGGTGGTGACGCACGAGGTTCTCTTCTCGCAGGGTGCGGTCGCAGTACTTGCAGAGACGGTTCGGGGTGACCCGTCCGTTGGTGCCGTCGCACCACTGCTCACAGTGCGGGGGGCGTCGGGTGAAGGAGTGTGGTCGACCGGCGGGTACTTGACCGGCTGCCTCCGCTTGCCGAGGCACAGCACGGAGTTGGAGGTCGGCCGTGACTACGCGACGGTTGAATGGGCTGATGGTGCTGCGGTGATGTATCGCCCCTCCGCGCTCGGGCTCGGAATGGACGAGCGATATTTCCTGTATATGGAGGAGGTTGAACTTCACCTGCGCCTACGCGCTTCCGGCATGAAGGTGGCCGTTGCGTACGACGCCCGCGCAAGTCAGTCCACCGGGGGCATGCCGCCCTATTACGAGGTCCGCAACATCCAGCTCCTGCACAGGCGATTCGGTCGTCGTGGCTTTCGCCACCTCGCGCTGGCGTCCGTTACGGCACGAGCGGTGGCGAAGGCGGCAAGGCATTCCGACCTCACGGCCTTCCGGGCTGTGCTGCGAGGGATGCTCGATGGGAGGCGAGCGCGTCTTGTCTAGGAATGTCATCGTGGTGAACCCGCTTGGCTCGATGCTGGCTCACTACGGGCGGGCACTGACACAGAACCTCGAGTCCGCCGGCATGACAACGACGGTGCTGTCGATGGACGAGCCGAGTGCCTCTGGTGGGTCGCGCCTACGGTGGCTTGCCTCCTGCTATTGGTTGTTGTTTCACGCGCGGCTCCAGTGCGCGCGTCACGGGGGCAGTGTGATCCTGGCTTGGCCGATGTTGGGCTATCTGGACGTTGTGTGCGTTCGGATGCTCCTTGGCAGGCGGGGCCTTGTGGTCTTGCATGATCCAGATCCGCTCGTGCGAGCAGTCGGCTACGGACGCGCGCTGAAATGGTTGGCACGGCGTCTCAATTGCCTGGTGGTGACCCACTCAGACGAGGCAACACGTGTGGTGGCGCGGCACGGTCTGCAAAGGATTGTCTGTATGCCTCATCCTGTGCTCGACCGCTCCCCCGCCAAGCGCCCCACGGAGCTGCGCTCCGTCTACGTGCTCGGCCAGTACAAGCCGGATCGGGACATCGAGTTGATGGAGTCTGTAGCCCGCGAGTTGCCCGACGAAGTGAGCCTTCGGGTGGCGGGTCGCGGTTGGCCAGAGGTGGCGGGCTGGTCGGTTGACAGCCGTTTCATCTCTGAGGGGGAATTGGAGACCATGCTTAGCGGCGAGTCAACCGTAGTGCTGGTTCCCTACCGGCGGTTCTTTCAGAGTGGCATCGCTATGCGCGCGCTCGAGAACCTCGTGCCGGTTGTCGGGCCAGCAGATTCAAGCTTGGCGGCGGTTTTCGGCTCCCTTGGCACCTTGCCGAGCAGCCAGGAGCCACAGGCGTGGGTTCGCGCCATTCACCGCGCGTTCGACACTGATGACCAAAAGCTGCGTGCTCAGCTCGGCCGTCAGGCGTATGCCAGCTCAAGAGCCTGGAAATCAGTACTGGAAGGGAACATGTACAGTCATGGGTGACATTCGAATGGTAATGCCCGGGCGTGACGAGCGGGAGGGGCAAGCCGTGACGCCACCACCTGCCCCCAAGCCCCGGAAACGAATTGGCTACTTTCTTCGCCTGGCTCTTCGAGGGTTGCTGTTGACTTGGAATCGATGTAGCTGGTGCCGCGTCGTGGGCGATGCAGACGCTGTTGTGTCCCTCACCAGCTATGGTGATCGGCTGCGCTATGCACCAGTCGCAATCGAGAGTATCGGGCTTGGATCGGTCCGCCCCCGCCGTCTCATTCTGTGGTTGGCGGATGGTGAGTCGGTCAATCCGTCTCTGCGGCGACTCGAAAGACGTGGCCTCGAGATCCGCCACTGCGCGGACCTGGGACCGCACAAGAAGTACTGGCCGTACGTGGCTCAGTGCCTTGGCCCCGCCGTTGCCGATTCGGCGCAACTACCACTTGTCACGGCCGACGACGACGTCTTCTACCCTCGTCACTGGCTGAGCGAACTCGTTGCCGTGAGTAAATCAGAACCGGGCTCAGTCGTGTGCCACCGAGCCCGCACGTTTGGGATTGCCAACGGAGTTCCCGTCCCCTACTCAAGTTGGCACCTATGTAGTTCGGACCGCGCAAGCTATCGGAACGTCGCCACGGGGGTCGGCGGCACGCTCTACCCCCGCTCGCTCCAGAGTGCGATCTTCCGATACGGTCAAGGCTTCGTCGAGAGTGCTCCTCACGCCGACGACCTTTGGCTCCACTGGATTGCTGTGAAAGAAGGCTTCCCAACGCGCCAAGTCAGATCCCGCCCCTTGCGCGAGCGAGTTATCCCAGGCACCCAAGCGGGGGCGTTGTGGCTGACCAATGTCGAACAGGGGAAGAATGACCTGCAGCTCCAGCGCACCTATGATTCGATTGCTCTTGCTCGCATTGAGCTGAGTTCGACTGTTGATGACTCGTTTGTGGGCGAGCTTCAGACTCTCGAAGAGACCAAGAGTGATTGATATTGCGTCGTGATCCCGAACCTAAATGGCGAGGATGAGCTCCTGGAGGCCATGCGGTCACTGCGGTGCTCAGACGTTGCGCCCTCACATTTTCGTCGTGGACAACGCGTCGACCGATGACTCGGTCGCCCGCCTTGGCGAGGCATTCGCCGCCATCGAACTCATTCGAACATGCTGAGAACCTTGACTACGCGGGCGCAGCCAACTGGGGTATACGAATGCCGCTCGAGCGCAAGACGAGGTACGTCGCACCATTCAACCTCGATTCTTCAGCGGTCGTGAGTGCATGACCGGGCCGTCGGTTCGCCCTGATCGCGGGTGGGGCCTTCGCGTGTCGCTGCGGCTGCGCCGGGGTTCCACGGCACCCGGATGTCGTGTGGGTCTGCTCCTTTCCTTGTCTGGTCGGGCTGGTGGTCTGGTGGTCAGGTGACGGCGGGCAGGGCGGTCAACCGGTGCCAGCAGGTGGTGAACGCCTTCGCGCAAGGCCAGGTCCGCTCGATCCGCAGGAAGTGGCGGCGGGCGTGGTCGGCGAGGCGGCGGGCAGGTGGTAGAGGGCGGAACAAAGTGTCCGGCTCGGCGTCGGCCAGGTCGTCGATGTCGTGCAGGGCCAGAAGCCGCAGCCAGGCGTCGAGATCGGTGGCGAGGTTCGCGGCGAGCATCCAGCCACGGTTGACCTCCCAGGAGGCGGAGGGCAGGTTGCCCGGGCCCATCGCCTTGTTGGTGCGTACCCGGTCTTCCACGCCGGCGTGGGAGCGGTGCAGCACGTCCAGGAACTGGGCGTGGCCCGAGCCGGGGATGCCCCACATTTGGCTGATGTTGGTCGCGGTGACGCAGTAGCGCCAGCCAGTCTCCTTCTCGAACGTGGTGAGTTTCTTCAGGTGCCGCCGGGAGGGCTTGACGCGGCGCACGATCAGCCGCATTCTCTCCGGCCAGCCCTCGCGGGTGTTCACCCCGGTCAACTCGGCGACGAAGTAGCCCTCCTGGACGCTGCCATCCTGGTGCACGGAGGTCTCCCAGGCGGTCTCGGGCAGCCTCGCGATGGCCCGCTCGTCGTCATCGTGATCTTCCAGCCGACTGTGTATCGCACTGTGCGCCGCGTTGTGTTCCAGGCTTCCAGGTGTTCCAACAGCCCATGAGTGGCTCCGGCCCCGTCCACCCGCACCAGGATCTTCGCCGCCGCAGAGCCCGGGATCTGGGCGAGGGCGTCGGTGAGCACGGCGATGTGGTCCGCCATCGTGTTCGCGCCGGAATTCCCCGGGCACAGGAGCATGGCCAGGGGCTCGATCGTGTTCGCGCACCACGCGGCCAGCGGATGAAACCCGAACATCTCTTTGAAGGTGACCGCCGCCCCGGCCTTCTTCGACGCCGCGGTGATGATCGTGGCGTCGAGGTCGATGACGATCCAGCCGCACAACCGCTTGCCCGCCACGACCAGCCACGGGAAGCCACCGGGCCGCAGACGCAGCAGACTCCACACGTGCCGACGCACCCGCGCCCGCGCCTTGGCGATCTTTACCAGGGCTGCCTCGTCGAGCGCGGTCAGCGTGCGCCGGGCGGTGGAGTCCGAGGCCACACGCCGGAACAGCGCCTCGTGGTGAAGCTGGAGCTGCTCGGCCTCCGACAGGCGCGAGCGGACCGCGCCGTAACTCCCGCTCCAGCCGCTCCCACTGCGCAGGGCTCAACCGCTCCACCGACGCCGGCCCCGCCGAGCGCAACGCGTCCGCACCACCCTGCTCCCACGCCCGCCGCCAGCGACGCACCGACTGCGCCATCACCCGAAGATCCCGCGCGACGGCCTCGGTCCTCTCACCATGAGCGAACCTCTCAGCCGCCTCCAGCCGCACCCGCTCCCGCTTCTGCTGCTCCTTGGGCGTCAGCCCGACCCCATGCGCGTACCGCATGACGACGTCGTACCGCAACGATCAAGAACCGTCACGGCCTCACGGACTCCACGAGTACAACCTGAGTAAGCTCCTGGCAACAGCCAGTTGATCACTTGTGTTGCAACGACCCCTATATTCGCTGGGTGGACGCGGGGGCCTTTTTTCGTATTCGACGGCCCGTTCAGCGGATGCCAGCCCGCTTCGCCGCCTTCGACAGGGTCCGGTGGGCGACGTGCGAGAGCTGGTGCGCGGCCAGACGGACCGACGCTCCGGCCGCCGCGGACGTGCTGAACTCGTAGGTGGGAGTCGCGTTGAACACGTGCCCGGTCAGGCCGTAGCCGAACGGCTTGAGCACGCGCTGGATATCGCGTAGCCGGGCGCGGTTCCACGCCTCGACGTAGACCGTCGGGTGGTCCGTGGAGAGGATCCGCGACGCGCCTTTGAGTACGCTGTCTTCCATGCCTTCGACGTCGATCTTGATGACCGCGACAGGATCGTGGATCAGCTCGTCGAGCGTGGTCACGGCGAATGTCTCGTCGCGGCCCGTCGGGGCCCCCGTAGGGTCGAAGCCGGTTTGGTGCTCCGGGGACAGGTAGTTGGTCGCGGTGCCTGATTCGTCGGACACACCGACGCGGTGCAGGGTGACCTGCTCGGCCAGCTGGTTCGCGTCGATGACCCGCTCGATCTGGTCCGCGAAGCGCGCCACGGGCTCGATCGCGTGCACGTGGGACGACGGGCACAACATCGCGAACCACGTGGTGGCGGTGCCCATGTGCGCCCCAGCGTCGATGTAGACCCCGCGCCGCCCCGCCTGCCGGATGTGCTCCAGGAAGCGTTCCTCGTACCAGCTACCGGTCTGAAAATTCTTGTAGGTGTAGGGAACCTCGGTGGCGTTGGGAACGTCAGGGAAGCGAACCCTGTGGCCGTGCCGGTGAACGGTGATCAAGGGGTTTCTCCAGGGTGCTCGGGTGGGGTTCCTGAACCAGGAGTCGGGCGGGGTTGCATGCCAGGTTCGCGGGGCGTTTCGCTCGGTCGGAGCGTCACCGGGCCAATCCTGACGGATCATCAGCCGGAGGGTTTTTCCATCGGTGGCCTCAAACGCCGTTGACAACCCACCCGGAATGCGAGCCGAAAGGCGAAACGCCCCCGAAACGGAATTTTCCGCCCGAGGGCGTTCGAGTCGACCCGAATGCACGCGGCCCGCTCCCGCTCCTTCTCCGCCGATTAACAATTTGCAGGAGGTGTTGCCAAATTCCCTATTGTCAGGGATGGGCTGATGATCCGCTTCACAGCACGGTGGGACAGTGAGCTGCGCGACGGCAGTTTACAGCCGGATTCAAGTCCCGGAGGCTATTCACGGGGTTCACCAGCCCTTCTTGTAGAAGGTGAGGGCGGTGATGTCGGCGTACACCTGAAAACCTCGTACGCCGACAGGTGATGGTTTGACGATGCGGGGGAAGCGGGTGAGGGGGCCGCGGTAGCGGGTGGCGAGGATCTTCCAGTCCTTGAGGTGGGCGATGGCCCGCTCGACTGCTGCACGGAGCTTACTGATGCTCTGGTCGAACACCTTGTCGGACGCAGGCCGGTCCTGAGCTGGTGGTTTGCGTCGGGCGGTGAGCATGCCCATCCCGATGTAGCCCAGGTCCCCCATGGATTCCCGGTCGGCGAAGACCTCCGGGAAGCCGGAGTGCCCCCAGGCATACGTATCGTGCCGGCTCCCGGGAACCGGAGCAGAGACCGCAAATAGGTCACGTTACACCTTCTTACCTCGCTCGACGAGCCCATACCGCTTGTGGATGCCGAGGTCGCGGGCCACGTGGGCGACTGGCCGGCAGAAGGTCTGGACCTCACGGACGGCCCGCTTGCGCAGCTCGTCCGAACATTTCCTTTGTGCAGGCATCGGGCCTGTGCGTTCTCCCATCTGCCGAGGCGATCAGGCCTGGCTACAAGGCCGCTACAAAATCCGGTTCAGCTCACCGTGGTCACCCGGATCGTCCTCGGAACGCGCGACTTGCGGTCTCCGTCAAAGCAACGAGGTCGCTTCGACTGATTCGGTAGAAGTCTCTCGCCATGACTGAGTGTCGTGTCTTAAGCCAATAGATGGCGAGGTTCGCAGCGGTCATGTTGCCCACAAGGGTCGCAAGAGCTGCCCCCACTGCGCCGAACGTAGGGACGAGCACCACCAACGCCGCAACGTTGATCGCGCAGCCAACCGCCTGGCTACAGCTGCGGAGACCTGGCTGGCCGAGCGCCATCAAGGCCACGCCTGCAAGTGACCCAGGGCTTCCAAGGATCACCGCGAGGATCAGGATCCAGGTTGGCATGACCGCCGCCTCGAACGCGGGGCCAAAGAGGACCGGAATGGCGACCCAACTCGCGGCTGCGCAGCCAGCGCCAATGGCAAGAGCGGCAACAGTCGAAATACGAGATGCCGCGGCGAGCCGCACTCCGTCAAACCACCTAGTTGCCTCGGTGACCATGACTTCTCGGAAGGTGCTGTTCACGATCAGCGCGACCTCGCTCAGCGACACGGCAACTGCGTAGTGACCAAGTGCAGCGGTGCTAGCCAGCGGAACAATAAGGAGCTGGTCCAGCCGTGAAAGTAGAAGGCCGGAGACTGAGCCGACCCAGACCTGAACTCCAAATCGCATTAGCCCGTGGGAGGCACCGGTTTTGACGGCTACTTCGCCCAAGGCCCTCCACGTGAACAAATAAACCGTACCAGCCAGAACCGGGACCCAGCACAGGACTACGACCGCGTTGGTCGGGGTGAGGTGACCCCCGAACATGAGGAGCGCCAGAAGAATCACACGCAGCACCGCTGAAGTGACGCGCTCTGCTAAGACGTGACCCCACAAGTCACGGCCAATTGCAGCCGCCTGCAGAAGGGACACCAGCATCGTGGGAAAGATCGCAACGGACGACAGCGAGATTAGCCGGGTGAGATCGCCATTCCCCGAGCTGAGCCAGGATCGGGCTGCGAAGGTTGCACCCATCGCCGGTACCGACGCGGCAAGCATCACCCATCCGGCTCGCGCCAGCACAGCCCGCGCTCGGTATCCCCCACGCGCCACGAAGTAGGTAACCGCGGCCGGCATGCCGAAGTTGAAGGCTGTGGCACAGAGTGCAAGGGGAGCGATTGCCGCTACCACTTCCCCCCTTCCGCCAACGCCGAGACCGCGCGCTAGTAGGGGTGCAGTGAAGAATCCCACGAGCGTGAGTGCAGCGTTCGAGGTCAAGTTGACACCGACGCGAGCGCGCAAAGTCTTCAACGAATAACCCTCGTTCGCACAGAGCGCTTCGAGCGCGGAAGGAGTCTGTTCTTGTTGTGGTGTGGTCGCGGATCTTCTGGCCGACCACGCAGGCCAGGCAAGGGCCGCTCGGTATCACTTGATGGTGTCTCGTACCCCGGTCGGCCAAGGGCCCCAGCGTGGGTTCATGCGCGGAGCTGAATGGGAGGTGCAGATTGACTGCCGATTACTGAGAGTGGCGACGTCCCAGTCCTCGGAGCCTGCCAGACGGACCAGCCAGCGGTCCGCGTTGATCTGCAGCTTGGCGGTCGCGTCGGCGAGGGTCCGGTACCTGAGCCAGGCAAGTCAGCATGCTGGAGAGGTCATCGGGTGCAGCCGGTGCGGCGTCGATGAGTTGATCCCAGGAGCCGTGCCTGCCTTCGTATCAGGCCCAGGCGACCACACCGCAGTCCCGCCCCGAATCCTGAAGCCCCATCAACCCGGACGCACTGCTTGAGAGATGCTGCGCTGGCTGTTACCTCGGCTCATAAATGAGGAAGTTCGCAAAGGATGTGTTAGTGCCCGAACCGCCAACATACGGGTAGGGGTTGTTGATTTTCTGTCGAACTTGCCATTCTGGAAACCTTTCGGTGACGTCCAGTGTCACTGGACGATGGCGCACATGAGGGGGGGTATATCCGCTGGCAGCAAATTCGCACGAGTCACTGGTATACAGAATTACGAAACGGCGCGCGGAGGAGAAGAGGTGATCCAGATGGAGCAGGTAAATCTCATCCTCGACCAGATGGTAGATTACATCCAGCGACATCGACAAATCTGCCGTTAGGAATCTTGCGTCATCGCGGAAATGGCGAGAGTCATACTGCATGAAACTCTTTGTGGGATCTCCCGCGAACAGAGTCATGGCTTGGCGCAGTCCTGTCCTGGAGATGTCGAGGCCTAGGTACCGGGGATACTTTGCGAGCGTCAACTGCCGACCATCCCCGCAACCGAACTCGATGACCGAAGCCACATCGTGCTGCTGGACAAACGAATTCAAGACTTCAGCCTTGAAGCGAGCCAGGACCCCTTCGGATCCATTACCAGATGTGCCTCCTTGTGCATAGCGTGCCTCCCAGTAATTCTGAGATCCTGGAAAGGAAAGCTTCCTGGGGAGGCGTGAAAGTGTCGCTGCTTTAGTGCCCAGCCACGGAATCTCTCGAACGTTCTTCCGTACGGCTGTCCTGAATGTCATGGGTACTCCGATCTGCCGGCCACGAATGGTGCGGCGGGGACCTTGCTGAGACGTCGGGGGCGACGGCTGGATATGCTCCACCAACACATGTCGCATGGCAGAGGCACGGGGAACAGCAACGGCCCAATCAGGGCCGAAGTGGCATAACAACGTCTCCACGCTTCGAAGTGATTGACACTTCCGGAGGGCACGTCTCCAGGCTGGCAGAAGACGGGCCTGGACCGGGTCGCTGGCTACGATCTGCGCGATGCCAGCGATACGACCGACGGCATGCTTCCTTCATGTCCACTCGTCAGTAGCGCGGTGTGCGGGGTGTGGGCGTCCATGCGGCCGCGGCGGCCTTGGGCTCTCGGTTGTGCCGACCCCATTAGGCCTTTCGCGATGTGTGTGGTGTTGCTCGCCGTCTGCGGCATCGCGTTCTGGCCGATCGTTGACTGGAACTGATCGAGCCGCAAGCGCAAGCCCAAGCAGGAGCCACGTGATCGGGGAGAACGAGGCGTTCGAGAACAGGTTGTTGACCACGACGACGGCGAGGGCCTGACCCGCAACGGTCCGCGTACCCGCGGCCGCCGCGCCGATCAGTAGCAAGATCAATGGGACGGCCAGGTACTTCGCGTCAACCCAGAGGGACAGCACCCAGTTACTCCCGACGCTGTTCTCGGACCGCGGGTTGTAGATGCCGGTGACACCCACGCGGCCGCTCGCGCTGATGCCGTGCCCATACCATGGCGCAGTCTCGGCCAGACGGGTCAGGCCCTCTATCTGCTGCACCCGCGCTCGGCCAGAGACGTCATTGGGGTTCGAGATGAAGATCGACTGAGCCCGATCTGCGAGATCAGCGCGCAGGCCAGGCGACGCTGCCAAGCCGACGGCAGCGAGGGCCACGAGGAACAGGAGAGTTGGAACAGTTCGGCCTCTCGCCTGCCGACTTTCTCGACGCCGATCTGCCAGCGAGAAAGCCATGTGCAGCACAACGGCCGCGAACAGCCCGAGCCATGCGGCTCTAGCGAAGGCCAAGGCAAGGGTGGATGCGTTGAGAGCGAGCACGACGTTGCGGAACGTCGACCGCGGCAACATCCGCCACGCCAGGACAAAGCCGATGGCGCCGAAGAGGCCGAGCCAGTCGGGCTCCGGGTAGATGCCCTGCGGGCGGCCAAGCGAACTGATTTCGCGGTGCCACAGTCCGAGACCCAAGACACCGCTCACCTGCATGAGGCCGACCACGGACGCGATGGTCGAGGTCGACAGGACGCCGTACAGCATCAGGCGACGGTCGTCCCGGTCGCTCTTGGCCGCGATCATGGTTGCGTTGCCGGCTAGGGCGAGCAGTTGTAGGGCCAGGGCGGCGTTGTCCACTAGTTCGCCCGTGAACGCGGTGATGGCCACCGGGATCACGGCAAGCCCGAGTCCGATGGCAACGCCCCAGCGGCCAGGCTTCGCCTGCACGCTCAGCAACCAGAAGACTGTAAGTACCGTGAATACGTGGACGTGCAACACCTGGACGCCGATCAGCGCGGCCGTGGCACCGACGCCCCATGCCAACGCGGTCGAGCGGTGCTTGTAGGTCGCCTTCGTCCGGCGCAGCGGCGCTTTCGCGATCCGGGACTCGCGCACCACCAGGGTCGGGTAGCGAAGGCCTGCGTCGTCGCTCCGGAGGCATCGCACCTCCGCATCCGGAAATGTCTCAACCATGACGTCGCGCACCTTCTCGGAGCCACCCATCGAACTGATCCAATCCAGGGCGATAACGCCGCTCATGATGACCCGCGGGCTATCGACCGAATGCGAACTATGTCCCGGACATTAGTGGCTCAGTCGGCCACCTCTGGTCTTTTGGCAGGGCCCGGAGTGTTCCCGGCTTGTCTCGTTTGACCAAGGTGCGGGCAGGGAGAGTCCCAGCCCCGCCCAGGCGCCCCCAGGCAGGCCCATGAGAGTCAGATGACGCTGCCTGTCGGGTGAATCTTCTTCGCAGCCAAGCGCAGCCACCGGTCGGATAGTGGACCTGTCGGACACACTCGGTCGCGTCCGCCACCTGCCGTGGGTAGTGGGCACGGGCACGTTCATGGGCCCGAAGCGAGTTGCTGTAGTCAGCTGGAGGGCGAATGTGGCTGTCCGGGCAGAACGTGCCCGACACGTCGTTGGTCGAGCCTGCGCATACACGGTGCAGCCAGGAGCAGCCTCGCGCGAGGCGAAGATGCTTCGGCAAACCCGCCTGACACTCGCCGGTCGGGGTCGCCACCGATGCCACAGGGGCAGCGCTGCCGGTGTACCTCGCCTTCAGCCCGGACGACGAGACACACACGGGCTCGAGTCGATCGCCGCGGCCGGGATCAGGGACGTGGGGATCGTCGTTGGGGACAGGGCCCATGTAATCGAGTCAACTGTCGGGAGCGGCGGCGTCTTCGGCCTCGATATACCACCGTCCTGGGCACCCGGACGCAGCGGCGCGCCACTGGCTGCGCACCTTCGTCTACAGTTCCACCGACGAGGTGTACGGCTCGCTCGACGAAGGTTCCTGGCCGGAGACCGACCCACGGTGTCCCAACGCCAGGGGCCGACCGACGGCGACGACGGCCTTCTCACGGCCGCGGCGGCGGGCTATGCGCCGGTAGCGTTCGCTGAGGAAGGTGTCGGTCGCTTACCCGCGGACTCCTTGACCTTGGGGGTGAACACCCGGGCCGCGGTGGCCTGGACACCGGGGATGTCAGCCGGCCGGTCCAGCGCCGCGTCAAAAGGGGCGATCTCCTCCTCGATCCTGCTGTCCAGCGCCGCGATATCGGCTTCGATCCCGTCCACCCGGGCTGGCTGCGCCAGCACCCTGGGACGCCGCTCACCGTCGGCCAGCGCGCCCGGCATGGCCCGACCCGAGACCCCGAACAGGTCACTGACCACCACACTGAGCTTGATCTGCACGTCCTCCAGCAGCTTCTCCACTGCTGCTTCTCCGCAGTACGCACCGCCACCAGATCGGACCGGCAACGGGTCAGATCCCGCACGACACGAAACTCGCCCGGATCATCTGCCGCTCAGCGACCTTGCACAGCCACATCGCATCCAACCGGTCGGTCTTCGGCCGACCGGGCAACTGCTTGACATCGCGGGCGTCGACCAGCCGCGGCTCGGACCCGCCCGCCTCCAGCAGATGGAACACCGCTTCCAGTAGCCCCCATGTCGCCTCCATCACCACCCGCGTCACCCCTGGCACTCGTAACCGGTCCGCCATCCCCAGCAGCGAGCGGGTCATCGTGGAGTACGACTCCACCTCCTGCCGCCGCGCTCCGGTTCAGCCGCCGGGGCCGCCCGTCTGTCGGGCCGAGACCAACACCACCTTGAACATTCTGGGCCAGAACTTCCCCGTGATCAGGAACTGATCCGTGCCAGGGACCGCCGCGATGCCGTTCAGCGTGGACCCCGGGACGAGTTCGTCGTCGCGCAGCAGGCCGGAGGCGTCGATGCTCGCCGTCACCGCTCCGTTGGCGGGATCGATGCGCACGATGCGGTTGGTGAAGAGCACGTTGGCGTACACGGCGGCGCCGACGCACTCCAACTCGTTCAGCTCCGTCACCGGCCTGCCCCCTTCGGTCACGGTGACCTCGCCCGTCTCCACGAGCGTCCCGGGGTCGCGGAACGTCAGCCGTGACGAGCCGTCGCTGGTCACCAGCCGGTGCCGGGCCTGCTGGAGGCACACGCCCCAGCCGTCGTCCGGGTACGGGACGCGACGCAGCTCCGCGAGCGTCTTGGCGTCGCGCTCGATGGCGATCCGGTCCCGCCAGGTGAGCTGCCACAGGGTTCGGCCGAGCACGGTGATGCCCTCACCGAACAACGGCGCGGGGAGTGCCGCGCGGATCGTGGGCTCTTTGCCCGGATGCCCTGCCCGTACCGAGGACCGGCCGGAGATGCCGGTGCCTTCGTAGAGCGTGTCGTCGGCCATCTCGAGTCCCTGGGTGAACGCCTGCGGGTCGTGCGGAAGGGTCTCGAGCACCTTGACCCGCAACGGCTCGACCCGATGCGCCGCGGTCTGCCTCCCCTCCACGGCTCGGCCTGCCGGGTTGTCGGGGGCGCGGTCTGCCGGGGGGCGTGACGCGAGCAGCAGCGCGGCCGCGAGTACGGCCCCTGCCGCGCGGCGCACGCGCTCAGACACGGCAGGTCCCTCCCGACTTGAGCGTGGTCCGTTGCGGCCTCACGAGGGACTGACGCAGCAGCGTCGGCGCGCCGTCCGCGTGCGGCTCCAGCAGGTGCAGCACCAGGGTGCGGCGGGCGCCGGCGGGCAGCTCCAGGTCCAGCGTGAACACGGAGTGGCGGCGTTCGACGCCGGGCGCGAGCAGCGCGCGGCGGCCATCCAGGGTCGCGTCGGCGAGGGTGGCTCCCACCCCGGCGTAGTACGACACCTGGAGGCGGTTGTCGCCCGGCCGGGTGCGGTAGGGAGGGGAGTCCGCTCTGATGGTCACGTAGTCGGGCAGGCCGGAGGCCGGCGCCCGGTTGGTCAGGGTCATGGTCACAGTGACCGTGCGGCCGCCGCCGGAGCAGGCGCCCGCTTCCCAGGTCAGGCTCCGGTCGAGGTAGTAGTCCAGTTTGCTGCCGGCCGCGTTGTTCACCACCAGTCCCGCGAAGGGGCCGGGAGTGTTGGGGAGCGTGCCCGAGTAGGGGCGGGACTCCAGGAGGCGCTGCTCCGCCGTGTGGGCGCTCCAGACCTTGAGCCGTCCGTCCCGCTGGACGTCGTTCACGGCGACGAGGAGTGCGGGCAGTCGGCGCGTGTCGTCGAGCGCCCCCATCAGCTGTGCGGCGGCGGCACGGGCGGCGTCGACGAAGAACGCCTTGCGCCGGGCGACGTCGTCGTACTTCGCGTAGCTGGCCCGTTCGGTGAGGTCCACGACGTTGTCGGCGGTGAGCTCGGTGCCGTCGGCCATGCGGGCCGGGCCGGTGACCCGCAAGAGACGGCTCAGCGTGACCGGGTCGACGGCGATCGCCCCGTCCACGCGTTCGCCGGTGTGCTTGCGCCATGCCGCTGCCCAGATGCGGGCCGCGTAGGGGAAGTGCGGGCTCTTGTTGGAGTTGGGCCACACGTGGATGGGGTCGCTGCCCGCGTAGCGGGCGTTGAACTCGGCCCCGAGGTCGATGTCCGGCTTCGTCGTTTCCATCTCGGTGTTGTTGCCGAACCGCTCGAAGGACAGCCGGCCCCGGTCGGCCCGCAGCACGGCGAAGGCGCCCGGAAGACCCCCGGTGCCTCGTGCCTCGGCGAGGTTCTGGAACGCGAGGAAGTAACGCCGTTGTCCTTGCGTACCGAGCATGGGCGGCAGGACGCGCGCCGCCAGGGAGGCGTCGGTCATCACCGGGGCGAGGCGGTCCAGCTGCTGTTGCAGCCCGGCACGGGCCCGGTCGGCCGCCGGGAGCCAGGTGGACCGGGGCAGACCGTGCACGTCGGTTCGCACCTCGGCAGCGACGTCTGCGGCCCGGGCGATCTCAGGCCCGTGGCGCTGCAACTCCGCGAGGGCCTCGGACATCCCGCCGCCGCTTCCGTGCGGCGTGGACGGCGGCAGGACCCCGGTCAGCGGGGTCAGCACGTCGCCGGCCAGCCGGTCCGCCGCGTAAGTGGCGCCGCGCACGGTTCTGACGGGACGCCCGAGGAAGGGCAGCTCTGCGGCGGAGTACCAGGCCGGCCCGGTGGTAAGACGATGTGCCCGAGTCGCGTGGACGGCGGCCGAGCGCACTGCCTGTTCCGCTACCTGCGCGGGCGCGGTCGCCTTTCCGGAGGCGGAGCCGGGCCCCGCCGCGGCCGTCGCCGAGTGCCGCAGCGCGTCGAGGTCCTGCTGGGCCGCGAGCAGCTCCGAGCGGGCGAGCAGCCCGGTGACACCGATCCAGACGGCGCCGGCCAGCGGGAGCAGCGCGATGGCCAGCAGTGCCTTCCTGCGTACGCGGCGGCGGTCCGGTGCCCGTTCGCCGGAGCGGTCTGCGCCGGGCATGCGGACAGCGTCCCGGCCGGGGCCGGGACGCTGTTCTACCGCCGCACGGATGTCTCGCTCCGTCATGAACTGCCCGTCATGAACTGCGGCGACGGCGCACGGCCAGCGTCGTGCCGCCGCCCGCCACGAGCAGCGCCGCCGCGGTGCCGCCCACGGTCAGGGCCTTCCCATTGCCCGTCTCCGCGAGGCCTTCGCGGTTCTGGTGCTGAGTCTGGTGCTGGTAGCCCGCCGGGTCGGCGACTGCGCCGCCTCCGAGGGATCCGTTGTGTCCGTCGTCATGTCCGTCGTGCCCACCGGGGTGCTCGGGCTTGTCCGAGTGGGTGGGCCGGCTGGTCGGGGTGTGGGTCGGTTTCGGGGGCTTGGTCGGCTTCGGGGGCTTGGTCGGTGTGGGTGTCGGAGTCGGCGTCGGAGTGCCACCGACCCCGCCCTGCACGTAGATGGTGACGCCGATGCTTTGGTCGGGGTTGTCCCCGGTGAGCCGGAAGACGTGCCAACCGGAAGGTGCCGTCTCCGGGATGTCCACGGTACCCGCCACCGATCCGTCGTCCTCGGCCTGGAAATTGCCGAGGACGATCGGGGTCGATTCCAGCAGTACCGTGATGCCCTGCCCGGGAGCGAAGACTCCCGCTGGCGTGTCGAAGCTCAACACTCCTCCGGCCGTGACCGTGGTGGTGCTGACGTTCAGGGGCGGGGGCGACCCCGGGTATGGCTGTGCGTAGGCGGCCTGAGCCCCAATCAGGGGTGCCGCGATGAGCATGGCAGCTGATGCTGCCGATGCCAGGGCGACCCTCCATCCGGGCGATGTCGTCATCCTCTTCACTCTCCTCGACTTCGATGCGGGCCAGGCTGCAGCGTCGGCCGTAATCCATGTCTGGGTACCAAGATCTGGATACATCGAATAAGTGGGACATACCGACATCTGTTGGTGTGGCGGTGCCCAGAAGTCACCGGATGGTGGAGCGCCTGCCCACTGTTGGCCCATGCCGCCGCGTCGAGTGGTCGGACGGTCTGCGCCACCGGGGTCGTCCGACAGCCCGACGCAGGGGTGGCTCCCCCAGTTCGAGCACGTGAGTCCCTATCTTCGGCTGTGCGCAGGGAACAGAACATTTCATTTCGGGTGATTGCCTCGGACCACGAGGGTTTATGAGGGGTGCAGCTTGGATCTCCACGGATTCCTGAAGGCTCTTGCCAGACGCTGGCCGACCGTCGTGGTCTGTCTGGTTCTCGCGATCGGGACGGCACTCGCCGTGACGCGCTTGAGCACCCCTGTCTACGAGGCCAGAACTCAGCTCTTTGTCGCCACCCACACCAGTGAGGAGGACACTGCCCAGCTGAACCAGGGGCAGAGCTTCTCGCAGGCACGCGTGCAGTCGTACGCCGAGATTGTGACGACCCGACAGGTGATGATGCCCGTGGTGAAAGAGCTGGGACTGCGCACCACGCCGGAGGAACTCGCGTCCCAGATCACCGCCGAGGCGCCGCTCAACACCGTGCTCATCGACATCAAGGTGCGGGACACCGTGCCCCGTCGTGCGGCACGCATCGCCAACGCCGTGGCGGAGCGGTTCATCACGGTCGTCGAGCGGCTGGAGACGCCCAAGCGCGCGCCCGGCAAGGGAAGCGAGAGTCGTGGCGGCGACATTCCCTCGCCCGTCTCCCTGGGCATGACCCAGGAGGCCGTCGCTCCCACCGGCCCGGTCTCCCCCCGGCCGCTGCTGAACCTGGCCGTCGGTGTACTCGGCGGCCTGCTGCTCGGCGCCGGACTCGTCGTCCTGCGCGAGACGCTCGACACCACCTTCAAGACGTCCGAGGCGTTGGGTGAGTTCACCGAGCTCCCGGGCCTCGGCGTCATCCCGTACGACAGGAACGCGCCGAAGCAGCCGCTTGTCAGCGCCGACGGGCACTCCCGGCGCGCCGAGGCCTTCCGCAAGTTGCGCACCAACCTGCAGTTCTCGCAGGTCGACGACCCGCCGCGGGTCATCGTCGTGACGAGTTCGGTGCCCGGTGAGGGCAAGACCAACACCGCGGTGAATCTCGCCCTCTCGCTCGCCGAGGCAGGTGTCTCCACCTGCCTCGTGGACTGCGACCTGCGCCGCCCGCGCGTGGCCGCTGCCTTCGGCCTGGTCCAGGACGCCGGTCTGACCACGGTGTTGATCGGGCAGGCCCGTATCGAGGACGTGATGCAGCAGGTCGGCGGCGGGCTGTCGGTGCTGGCCAGCGGCGCCGTACCACCGAACCCCACGGAGCTGCTCGGCTCGGCGCGCATGGAAGAGGTGCTGCGCGAGCTGGCGGACGCCTACGAGGCCGTGATCATCGACACTGCGCCACTGCTGCCGGTCGCCGACACCATCGGACTCGCCTCGCTCGCCCAGGGCGCGTTGCTCGTCGTCCGCGCTGCGAAGACCGGCCGGGACCAGGTGCGCACCGCCGCGGAATCGCTGGAGCGCGTGGGCGTCCGCGTCCTCGGTACGGTCTTCAGTATGGCTCCGGTTCCAAGGGGTGGCCGCTACGGCCGCTACGGCAACTACGGGTACGGCGAGCTGCCCGCTCCCCGTGCGTCGGCCCCCCGCGAGGAGGCCGTCGTACCCGCGGCGACGCATCTCGCGGGCGAGAAATGACCCGGGTCCTGTTCGTCTGCACGGGCAACGTGCACCGCTCGGTGCTCGCCGAGCGGCTGCTGGCCGCGAGGCTTCCGCCCGGCTCGGCCGTGCGGCCGGAGAGCGCCGGCACGGAGGCGTGGCCCCGGCCCGGCATGGAGAGCTCCACCAGGGCGGTGCTGGAGAAGCTGGGCGGTGACGGCTCCGGCTTCGCGGCCCGCCCGCTCACCGCGCAGCTTGTCGTGGGAGCGGCGCTGGTCCTCGGGCTCGGGCGCGAGCACCGGGAGGCGGCCGTGCGGCTCGCTCCGTCGGCGATGCGGCGCTGCTTCACCCTGAAGGAATTCGTGCGTCTCGCCGTGGGGGGAGTCGACGAAGTGCGGGGCGGGGAAGCGGGCGGGGAAGGTGCGGCGACCGCGCATGACGGCGTACCGGACGGGGAAGGCCGGCGGGTCGTGGACGGTTTCGACGGCGTAGTCGCGGCCGCGGCCGGCCGTCGCGGAGCCGCCGCCCCGGTCCCGCCGGCCGAGGACGACGTCGCGGACCCGTGGGGGAGGTCCCACTCGGTGCTGTACGGGTGCGCCCGCGAGATCGACGGGGCGGTGAGCACGCTCGGCCGGTTGCTGGGCGGCGGGGCGAGCGTCTGAATCTGGCCCGGGAAACACCCCTCCGTAGTTCTACGTGTTCGCGGGTTTCCCCGTCCTGAGGTGTGCTGAATCTGCTCTGGCCGCAGGCTGCTCGGCAGGCGCGTGGCCCTTTGCCCGGGCTCGTTGTGGCGATCTTCGGTCGCCCAAGAGCAACATGCTCACTCCACGTCGGCGACGACGGAACCGACACGTTCGGCCAGGCTCGGGTCGCGGCGGACCAGGAGCGTCGCGTAGCCGATGGCAGCGAGCAGGGTGGCCAGTGCCGCGAAGGGGAACCAGCTGTACGGCGCGGGCTGTCCTGGCTTGGCGAGGTAGTACAGCGGAACCAGGATGGCCAGGGTGCCGATCGCGGGCAGCACCAGGTGCCGGACCGTCCGGAACTCCTGTGGACGGTACCTGCGGTAGTACAGCGGCAGGGCGATGTTGGACGCGAGGTAGACCAGCAGGATCAGGATGGCGCCCAGGCTCGATGACTCGGTGAAGAAGACCACGGGGTTCATCGAGCCGCCGTCGGACCCGAGCAGATGGCCCAGGCCCCAGCCTCCGATGATCAGCAGTGCGGTGGCGGTGAAGGTGACGATCGCGTTGGTCGGCGTGCGGCGGGTGGGGTGCACGTAGCCGAAGAAGGACGGGAGCAGCCCCTCGCGTCCGGCGTTGAACACCATGCGGGCCTGGGAGTTGATGCCGGCGATCAGTACGCCGAGGGTTGAGGTCAGGCCGCCGATGTAGGCGACGAACGCCAGCGCTCCGAGCGTGTCGTGGGCGACGTCGATGAAGGGAATGCGGGAGTCGCCGAGACGGGCCACGTCGTAGTCGAAGCCGGTCACCGTGGCGTAGGAGAAGAGGATGTAGCTCACTGTCATGATCGCGACGGAGAAGAACACGGCGCGGCCGACGTTGCGCCGCGGGTTCTCCGTCTCCTCTGCCAGCGCCGCCGAGTTCTCCCAGCCGATGAACAGGTACACCGCCAGCGGGAAGCCCGCTGCCAGGCCCCTGAGGCCGTGGCTGATGTGGCCGGGGAGGAACGGGTCGGCGGAGAGATGGCCGCGGTGTTCGACGATCGCCGCGATCGAGACGACGACCAGCACCAGCATCTCCACGCCGAAGAAGAAGCCGGCCCACTTGGTGGAGACCACCACCCCGCGCAGCATCAGCACCACCGACAGTCCGGTCAGCAGCAGCGTCCAGATGATCCACGGCAGGTCGACGCCGGTGTAGTGGTGCAGCGTGATCTGTACGAACCCACCCGAGATCGCGATGACGGAGGCCATCGCGATGATGTAGCCGAGTCCGGCCAACAGAGCCGTGGTCACCGCGCTGACCGGTCCGAAGGTCTTGCCGACGAAGGTGATGAAGCTGCCCGCCGAGGGGTGTGCCCGGGAGAACTCGGCGAGCGTGTTGCCAAGCAGCGCGACCGCGACGCCCGCGGCGGCGATGGTCAGCGGGGACGCGATGCCCGCGGTGGTGGCCAGGAAGGCGAAGCCGAAGAAGAAGCTCATGGCCGGGCCGACGTTGGCCATGGTGGCCGCGGCGATGTCCGCCATGCCGAGGACACCGCCGCGCAGGCGCTGGGGCGTGCCGCGGACGGGGCCCGATGTCGACGACGGGCCGACGGCTCCGGGGTCAGGCATGGCGGCAACTCCTTCTGCGGTGTGGCGGCGCAAGGGGCGTGTGAGGTGTCGGCACTGGGGTCGGCACGACCGGGCGTCAGCTCGGGCGGGCGTGCTGGTGCGCCTTCACCGCCCGCACGGCCGGGTCCATCGCACCGCGGCCGAGCTCGGCGAGCAGGTCGGCGTGGCAGCGGTTTTGCGCGCGTACCACCTCGGGCGTCGGATCGGGCAGCAACAGGCACAGCCGACCGAGCAGGTCGGCGGCGAACTCGCGGATTCCGGCGCCGCCGAGCGCCTCCGCGAGGTCGAGATGGAAGCGCGTCTCCAGTTCGAGCAGTCGTGCCTGGTCGTCGGCCACGTCCATCTCGTCGACCAGGGCCTGCAGCGCTTCGAGTCGATCGGGCGGGACCTCGCCCGCGCCGTGCGCCACGAGGCCGCACTCGAGCAGGAGGTGGAAGGCGTCCAGTGAAGCCGCCTCATCGGCGTCGTGCATCAGAGCGACGACCGCGTCCCATTCCGGCGCGACGAAGGTGCCGCCCGCACGGCCTCGTCGGCGGTCGAGCAAGCCGTCCTGGCACATCCCCTCCAGCGCGCGGCGCACGGTGATCTCACTGATCCCCAGCTCCTCGGCGAGGACGCCGGCGTCCGGCAGCCGGTCCCCCGGAGACACGGACTTCAGGCGCACCCGCAGTGCTATCCGTGACCGGACGAGCTCCGATCCCGTCTGGCCCCTGCCGGGCAGGACACGGGCGTCTCGTACCCCGGCGACCAACCCAGGCCGCGCTGGACCTGGCTGGTTGTAGGGCCCGAACTTGCCCGCTGGATTCACCACGACGCCACCCTAACGGCCTGCTGAGCGGGGTCACGGCCCGCGGCGACGCCCTCCGCACCGGTGGTTCTCGCGACCGTGCCGCGGTGTTGCGCATAGGGGCTCCCACGGGTGCCGGAACACAGGAGACGACGCGGCAGCCGTATGGGAAGTAGCAGCTCCGCGCTGCACGGAAAATAGAGCATGGTGAACACTTAAACAAGCCTTGTTCTTTTAGATCGTAGTGAACTATTTTCCCCTCACGGCGCCCGTCCCCCTTCGGTGAAAGCTGTGCGGTCAACCCCCGCCCCAGCTCGCCGACGCATGTCCTCTTCCGCACTCCCTCCATGGATGTCGAGATGACTACACGTCCCCCGCTCTCCACCGCAGACCCGTCGGCCACCACCCAAAGCACCCCGGCAGGATCATCCGGCCTGCAAGCCGGACTGAAGAACCGACACCTGTCGATGATCGCGATCGGCGGTGTCATCGGCGCCGGCCTGTTCGTCGGCTCCGGCTCCGGCATCGCTGCCGCGGGCCCCGGCATTCTCGTCTCCTACGCGCTCGTCGGGGTCCTCGTCGTCCTCGTCATGCGCATGCTCGGCGAAATGGCCGCGGCCAACCCCACGTCCGGCTCGTTCTCCGCCTACGCGGACCGCGCGTTGGGCCGCTGGGCCGGATTCACGATCGGCTGGCTGTACTGGTTCTTCTGGGTCGTGGTGCTCGCGGTCGAGGCGACCGCCGGAGCCAAGATCCTGGCGGGCTGGATCCCGGCGGTCCCGCAATGGGGCTGGGCCCTGATCGTCATGGTCGTCCTCACCGCCAGCAACCTGGCCTCGGTCGGCTCGTACGGCGAGTTCGAGTTCTGGTTCGCCGGCATCAAGGTCGTCGCCATCGCCGCGTTCATCGTGATCGGCGCCCTCGCGATCTTCGGGCTGCTGCCCGGCTCGGACCACCCGGCGTCCGGCTTCTCCAACCTGACCGCGCACGGCGGGTTCCTGCCGCACGGGCCGGGGGCGATCCTCACCGGCGTCCTGATGGTGGTCTTCTCCTTCATGGGCAGTGAGATCGTCACGCTCGCGGCCGGTGAGTCCAAGGATCCACAAGGTGCGATCACCAAGGCCACCAACAGCGTGATCTGGCGCATCGCGGTGTTCTACCTGGGCTCGATCCTGATCGTGGTGTCGCTGCTGCGCTGGGACGACCCGGCGATCCTCAAGGACGGCTCGTACGTCGCCGCACTGAGCTCCATCGGCATCCCGCACGCCGCCCAGATCATGAACGCCATCGTGCTGACCTCCGTGCTGTCCTGCCTCAACTCCGGCCTCTACACCGCGTCGCGGATGGCGTTCTCCCTCGGCCGGCGCAGTGACGCTCCGGCCGCCCTCGGCCGCACCACGGGTCGTGGCGTGCCGCAGTCGGCCATCCTGGCCTCGGTGGTCTTCGGCTTCGTCGCGGTCGGCTTCAACTACCTGTGGCCGGACACGGTCTTCCAGTTCCTGCTCAACTCCTCCGGCGCGATCGCCCTGTTCGTCTGGCTGGTGATCTGCTTCTCCCAGCTGCGGATGCGCAAGATCATCCAGCGGGAGGCGCCGGAGAAGCTGATCGTCAAGATGTGGCTCTACCCCTACCTGACCTGGGCCACCATCGCCCTGATCACGTTCGTGCTGGGCTACATGCTGACCGACACGGCCGAGGGCGGCGGCCGCGACCAGGTGGTCCTGTCCACCCTGGTGGCCGTGGGCGTGGTGGCTATCGCGCTGGTCCGCGAACGACTGGGCCGGAACAGGACGCACAGCGCGGTCACCCCGTCATAGGGGCCGACCCGTCATAGGGGCCGGCCCGGTCGTGCGGGCCGGCCCGCAGTCGGTCCGCAAGGCGTACATCGTCCTCAGCCGTGTCCTCGATTACGCGGTCAAGTCCCGTCGCCTGGGCGGCGTTCCTCGACCACGGACACGTATGCGTCGAACCGCAGGGTGGGCAACTGCGGCGGAGCAACTTCCGGGACGACCGGGTCACGGCCCGGAAGGCAGCAGGTGGCACGTCCGAACTGCACTTCCACAATCTCCGCCACACCGGCAAAACCCTGGCCTCGACCGCCGGAGCCGGCGCTCGTGAGCTGATGCCCCGCATCGGCCACAGCAGCGCGCGTGCCGCGCTGATCCATCAGCACATGACCAGCGACCGTGACCAGACCATCGCCGATCGTCTCGGCGCCATGATCCGCGACGGTGGGGGCCTCGGCTCATGGCATGTGGCATCCACATGGCATGAGTGGGACGCGTGTGGCACGGCCTCGAACAAGACGAAGGGCCGGCTGGGGAGGAGGCCTCTCCTGAGACGGCCCTTCTCGCTGTGCCCATGGAAGCGGTCGCCGTCGGACTTGGCGGCCGCCTGCTCCTTCGCCCAGGTGCGGTAGCTCTCGGCGGAACGGGGTGGGTGCAGCAGGTCCCCCAACCGCTCCTCATCAGCGGTGAAGCGCATGAACGCGGTCCAGTCGTAGGGCTCGACACCACGCAGGCGTATCCGCTTGCTCTTCCAGAACGAAGTCATCCGCCATTGGATCAAGACGAGGTCATCCGGCGTCTGCGCCGAACTCGCGCTCTCAGCTTGGGAGCTCAGATGATCTAGGGCCGATTGCCGTGCTGACCTGCGGAGGAGCGGTGTCGCTGTCCGGCTGGTCGCTGCCTCAGTCTCCGACATTCCCTGCTGTTCCCCGCACGACCTGGCCACGGATCTGGGACGTCCGTCGTGGGCGCCAACCGTGGCCACAAGGCCGTTGTCAGTGGCGGGAGGTGGCCGTTCGTGCAGAGCCCGTAGCCCTGCTCCCAGCGCACGGACAGCCGTACCGGGATCCAACCTTCCACAGGGCGCCGACGGCGCTGTCGCCACCCCTGCCGGAGGGGAACGGGCAGGGCGGTCCACGGCGACGCAGACTTCGGCGACTTTGCGAATTCATGTGCGGTTGTTCCGCGTTCGTTTCCTGGCTGGTCCCGGGGCTAATTCCTGATCGGTCGTACGATCGGGCGGCCGCCGGGCGGGGACCAGACTTTCGGGGCCGTGTTGGTCCCGAACCAGTTGGCGGTATCCGCGAGCTGCCGTCGGCCGGCGGCTTTCTCCCTGTCCGCGTGCGAGAAAACCCCTTTCACCGACGGGAGACCTGAGTGTTCTCTGCCCACAGGGCCAACGGGGGCGTAAGACGCAGGCGACGGACGCGGAGAGTCGTTCCCGCCGCCGTGGCGCTTGCCGCCGCCCTCGCCGGCGCCCTCACCTTGGCGTCCGCCCACGCTTCCCCCGCTCCCGCTCCCGCTGCCGCTCCCGCGCCGGCGAGGGCGGCGGTCCCCTCACAGGCCCAGCTGACGGCCCGTGTGAAGGGCGCACTGCGGACCGACCAGGCCTCGCAGACGCGGTCCAAGCCGTCTGCGACCACCGCGACGCCGACCGCCACGTCCTCCGCCTCCGCGACGTCCACCGTCGATCCGAAGATCATCGGTGGTACGGAGACCACGATCGCCAAGGCTCCGTGGATGGCGCAGCTCTGGTACTACGACGACAAGGGCACCAGCGACACCTCGGACGACACCGGCTTCTTCTGCGGCGGCTCGGTCGTGTCCCCGACGAAGATCCTCACCGCCGCGCACTGCGTCAAGGGCTACGACTGGTATGCCAACGGCACCATCGTCACCGGCACCGACCAGCTGCCGACCGACAACAGCGACGGCTCGGTCGACCTGCACGGAGGCACCGTCTCCAGCGTATGGCGGCAGTGGAACCACCCGTCGTTCAACCTGACCACGATCGACAACGACATCGCGGTCCTGACGCTGCCGAACCCGGTCAGCGCCAAGCCCATCAACATCACCACGTCGAACGACACCTCCTCCTACACGGCGGGCACCAATGCCACCCTGTACGGCTGGGGCCGCACCAGCTCCACCAGCGGCGACATCGCGCAGACGCTGCGCACCGCGACCCTGCCCATGGTCGCGGACGCCACCTGCTCCAGCACCTACACCACCAACTTCGTCGCGGGCCACATGGTCTGCGCAGGCACCCCGGCCACCGGCTCGGACAGCGGCACCGTCGCCGCCTGCAACGGTGACTCGGGCGGCCCGCTGATCGTCGGCGGCAAGATAGTCGGCGTGGTCTCCTGGGGTGTCGAGGACTGCGTGGCCTCCGGCTCGTACAGCGTCTTCACGAAGGTCAGCACGTACGTCGGCGCGACCTACCCGCGTATCGACGACACCAACCTGAGCGGCGACGCCATGGCCGACCTGTTCGTGCGCCGCGCGTCCGACAACACCGGCTTCGAGTACGACTCCAAGGGCACGTCCTTCGCCACGCGGATCTCCTGGGGCTCCTACAGCGACAAGAACGTCGTCCTGCAGACCGACCTCAACCGGGACGGCTACCAGGACCGGATCATCCGCCGCGCCTCCACCGGCGCCGTCTACTGGCGGCACTACATCCCGGCGAGCGACAGCTGGACCACCACCCTGGTCTTCGGCAACTGGTCCACCCGTACGAAGATCGTCGCACCGGGCGATGTCACCGGCGACGCCCTGCCCGACCTGCTGTCGGTGACGGCGAGCGGAATCCTCTACATCTACCCGGGCCTTGGCAACGGCACCTTCGGCTCGCCGGTCGCGGGCGGTAGCGGCTGGAACCAGTACAACCAGCTGCTCGGCCACGGCGACTTCACCGGCGACGGCAAGGCCGACCTGATCGCCCGCAGCAGCAGCAACTCCTACGTCTACCTCTACCCGGGCACCGGCAAGTCCGGTTCGGGGGCGTTCGGCGCCCGGATCCAGGTCCGTACGTGGAGCCAGTTCAACGCGTTCGACACCGTCGGCGACATCACCGGGGACGGCAGGGCCGACCTCGTCGCCCGCACCTCGGCCGGCACGCTCTATCTGTACCCGGGCACGGGCAAGGCCACGTCCGACATCTTCAGCACCCCTGTGACGATCGGTACCGGCTGGCAGCAGTACAACCTCTTCGGCTGACGGCGGACCGTTGCTGAGCGGCCCCCGGCGTGTCCTCGGGACACGCCGGGGGCCGCGTTCACACGGGCCGGTCACTGAACCCCTTAAAAGGGGAGCACCGCTTTAGGAGTTCGCCCAAGTGAAGGGACTGCCTGGACTCCGAGCGCATGGCAGGGGACTATGAGTGCTCCGTGAGGCGTTCAAAGCCTGTTGGGTGTGCAGACGTTGCCGTCAAAGACTGCCGTCACTGCCGTCGTTCCCGAGTGGGCTGGCTGGCAGCGGCGTGCCCGGGAATTCCTATGCCACCTAGTGTCCTGCGCCAGAGATCCGTCGGCAGAAGCGGGCGAGGGAGTCGAGGATCTCTTGGGCTGTCTTGGTCCAGATGAACGGCTTGGGGTCTT